>DATBCJ010000073.1:0-1637 GCA_036270565.1 Candidatus Dormiibacterota bacterium
GGCAGCGGCCGGTGGGCGCCGCCCTCCGCCTTCGCCCAGTGCTCCACGTGCCAGCCCCGCCGCCGGGCGATGGCGGACAGGCGGGACTCGGGGTTCACCGCGACCGGGAAGCCGACGGCCTCGAGCATGGCCAGGTCGGAGGTCGAGTCGGCGTAGGCCACCGACTCCTCGAGCGACAGCGAGTGCTCCTCGGCGTAGTCCGCCAGGAGCAGCGCCCGCGCCTCGCCGATCGGGGGCAGCGCCGTCAGTTGTCCGGTCAGCCGCCCGTCGCGCTCGCCCATCTCGGCGCACACGATGTCGTCGAACAACGGCCGGATCGGCTCGATGATGAAGTCCAGCGCCCCCGTGATCAACAGCGTCCGGTGCCCGGCCGCGCGGTGCGCACGCACCCGCGCGAAACCGTCGGGGAACGACCGCGTCAGCAGCTGGCGGTGGAAGAGCTCCCACGAGTCCTCGCGCAGTCGCTCCACCGGCGCATCCTCGAAGCGACGGTAGAACGAGCTCAGGAAGTCGCCCCGGTCGCGCCGGTCGAGCGCGAGCAGCGCCGGGGCCTGGCGCACGAGGTCCGCCACGAAACGCGCCCGCCGCGACGGCGGCAGGTGACGGCTGGCCAGCCAGGCGTACGTGTCGACGACGTTGGACGCCATGAGCGTGTGTTCGAGATCGAAGACCGCCATGTGGCGGTCGGCGGACAGGATCGCCTTGCGCTGACGGTCGGACCGCTTCTCCACCACCGAACGCCCGGGCTTGGTGCGCACCCGGGTGTGCTCGAGCACGGAGGGCAGGTGTATCTCGAGCACGTAGCGGTCCCAGTCGATGACCCCGGGGTCGAAGCCGAACCGCTCGTGGTCCTCGGCGTCACACATGTCGCTGAGCTCGAGCAGGTTGTCGACCCGGTAGCGCGCGTCCGTCTCGGTATAGGCGCCGTACAGCTCCACGTAGCCGAGGGCGCGCTTGGCCATCGCGTGGCGGTCCTCGATGCGGGCGGCCAACTGCGCCTGCTTGCCTCGGATCGGCAAGGCAGTGATCAGTCGTTCTGCGAACGTCATGAGCGCGTCCGCGCGGCGGAGCTGGCGCTGCACCCGCCCGCGTCCGGGGAACGACCACTCGGGCACGCTGATCGGCTGACCGCGGTCGTCGTAGAGCGGGTTGCGCTGGAAGAAGCCCGTCGCCTTCTGGACCAGTCGCCCGTAGCGCAGGGGATTCCGCACGCCCGAGGCGACGTGGTACACCTTCGGCCTCCCGGGCTCCGGCCCGCGGGCTGCGACGGCCAGGATCGCCGCCACCACCAGGTCCACCGGGATGACGTCGATGATCCCCTCGGGCACCCCGGGGAACTCGGCCAGCAGGCCCCGCGCGTACGAGATGATGATCGGCTCGGCCATCCGGAAACCTCGGATCCAGCCCGCCCGCGGCTCGGCCAGCGCCGACTCGATGATCGAAGGCCGCACGAACGTGATCGGGACCGTGCCCTCCCACTGCTCGATGAGCGCCTTCTCACCGAGCGCCTTCGTGAACGGGTAGGCGTCGGGCCAGCCGAGCGACAACGCGCGGGCGGTGCCCGCCTTCACCAGCTCGTCGCTGACCCATTCCTCGCGCAGCTTCTCGGCTCGCGCCGCGATCAAGTGGTCGCCGGC
>DATBCJ010000074.1:0-3596 GCA_036270565.1 Candidatus Dormiibacterota bacterium
ACACCCCCGCCCGGGCATCACGGCCGATGCGCTGGGGGCGATGCGGCCCGCCTTCGACAAGGAGGGCAGCGTCACCGCCGGCAACGCCAGCGGCATCAACGACGGCGGCGCCGCCGTGGTGGTGATGAGTGAGACACGGGCTCGCGCGGAGGGCCGCACCCCGCTGGCGCGCATTCGCGCCTACGCCAGCGCAGGCGTCCCTCCGCGGGTGATGGGCATGGGTCCCGTCCCGGCTGTGCGCGCCGCCCTCGAGCGCGCCGGTCTGACCGTCAAGGACATCGACCTCTTCGAGCTCAACGAGGCGTTCGCGGCGCAATCTGTGGCGGTGGGACGCGAGCTCGCGGTTCCGGACGAGAAGCTCAACGTCAACGGTGGCGCCATCGCCATCGGCCACCCCATCGGCGCCAGCGGGACGCGGATCATGGTCACGCTCCTGTACGAGATGCAGCGCCGCGGCGCCGCCATCGGCGTGGCCGGGATGTGCATCGGCGGCGGCCAGGGCATCGCGATGGTGGTCGAGCGGGCCTGACGCGCCCGGGCTGACCCCAGTCGGTCAGACGGCGACGGCTGTGGCGGCCTCGATGCCGGCGAAGACGTCGGTCTCGGGCAGGCTCGGCACTGTGCGCGAGATCACCAGCTGATACGCCTCGGTGCCGAAGTACTCGATGTTCACCTCCTCGGGGATGGCGAGCATCGGCCAGTCGGGGGCGATCTGGCTGCGGTGCGCCAGCAGCGCCGCGCGCTTGCGGGGCACGGCGCTGCGGACGTCCACGGTGGTGGTGACCCATTCGTCGGGCGTGAGGAACGGCAGATCGTCGGGGTCCTCGACGCCGAACGGGGGCTCCCTCCCCGCTGCCTTTGCCACCTCGGCGGCCTTCTTGAAGAACGAGAGTGGGAAAGCCGTGTAGTACAGCTTCTGCACGCGCCACGGCTCGCCCGCCTCGGGGTACATCGACCTCAGCGGCGCAGCCTCCACCGCCAGCAGCGTCACCCGGTGGGTCTGGATGTGGTCGGGGTGGCCGTAGCCACCGGCACCGTCGTAGGTCACCACGACCTGGGGCCGGAAACGACGGATGTGGGCAACGAGACGGCCGACCGCCTCGTTGATGTCCGCCTTCCAGAAGGCGTCGGGCAGCTGGTTGGTGTCCGCGCCCCACATCCCCGAGTCGCCGTAGCCGAGGAACTGCACCTCGTTGACGCCGAGGATGTCCAACGCCGCGCGCAGCTCCTGCTGGCGAATCTCAGCGAGGCGCGGGCGTGTTGTCTCCTCGGGCATGTCCTCGGCCACGATGGTGGCCAGCTTGCCGTCGGTGCAGCAGACGTTGCACGTGCGAATGCCGCGGTCTGCGCACGTCGCCAGGAGGCCGCCCATGGTGATGGTCTCGTCGTCGGCGTGTGCGTGGACCGACATCAACCGCAGCTCGTCAGCCACGCTCCCTAAGCCTCCGTCACCGACACGGTTCGCATGACGTCACCCTGTCGGATCTGACCGACCACCTCCATGCCCTTCACCACCTGGCCGAAGAGGTTGTAGGACTTGGCCAGCTTGTGCCGGTCGTCGACCGTGCAGATGAAGAACTGCGAGCCGTTGGTGTTGGCTCCGGCGTTGGCGCAGGCCACCGCACCGGCGATGTACTCGCCCTGCACGGGTTCGTCGTCCCACTGGTACCCGGGGCCGCCGCGGCCGCTTCCCTCAGGACACCCCGCCTGGATGACGAAGTCGTCAACGACACGGTGAAAGGTGAGGCCGTCGTAGAAGCCGTCGCGGGCGAGGAAGACGAAGTTGTTGACGCTCTTGGGCGCGCGGGCGGGGTCGAGCGACATGACGATGTCACCCTTGTCCGTGGTGATCGTCGCCGTGTACTTCTTGGACGGGTCGATCACCTGTTCAGCGCGCTTGTACGTCTTGGCCATGGCCTGAGTGTACCGAGGGCGCCTCACCGGCACGCCGGGGTCAGCCGGCGGCGGCCGGGTGGTGCGCCTGCAGCATCTGGAGGAACGACTGCACGTCCCGCACCAGCTGCGTGCCCGGCTCTGCCATCAACGCCGTCACCTTGGCCTTGGCCAGCGCGAGGTAGGACGCCTCCTGGGCGGCGGTGATCTTCCCGGCCTTGACCGCGCGGTCGCCGAGCTTGGTGAGTTGAGCGAGGATGTGCGCCTGGATCGCGGGAGCCTTGGCGCCGGCGATGTCGTCGACGGACTTGCCGGCCGCCAGCTGGGCACGGATCGAAGCGACGGACTGGCCCGTCTCCCTGGACAGCATGCCGAGGGCGCGGGCGACCAGGGCCTGGCCGCGCCTGGCGGCTGTCCCCTTGTGCGCCCTGCCCGCGGCCGGGGAATGGTTGGCCGGCGGCGCGGTGGTCGACAGGGGAGCGGCCGCGGCGTGCTGACTGGTGATCGCGTAGCCGATCCCGCCGCCGGCGGCGCCCACCGCCAGGATGGCGGCGGCTGCGGTGGGGAACGAGTGGCGGCCGGTCCATCGGGCGGCGGAGCGGACGAAGCGGAACATCTGTGGTGTCTCTCCGTATGGTCTGCGCGTGTGCCGACACCATTCTCCACAAGGCGGCCCCGCCGCGGCCTTCCCGCAACTGAGACGTCGCGTATCCGGGGGGGTGGAACCGTCCGGTAGAGTCCACCGCGCGGTTCTCACAGAACGTGATATTCAGGAGTGACCATGAACGTCGTCGTCTGCGTGAAGCAGGTGCCGGACCCGAACTCGCCGGGCCAGCTCGACCCCTCGAGCCGCCTCCTCAAGCGCGACGGGGAGCTGGTGCTCGATCCCGGTGACGAGTTCGGCGTCGAGGCCGGCCTGCAACTCGCCGAAAAGCACGGCGGCGAGGTCACGGTGGTCAGCATGGGTCCGGAGCGCGGCCTCGACGCGGTGCGCAAGGCCCTGGCGATGGGCGCCGCCCGCGGGGTGCTGATCAGCGACGACTCGCTGCGCGGCTCGGATGCGCTGACCACTGCCAAGGTGCTCGCCGCGGCCATCCGCAAGCAGGAGTTCGACGTGGTCATCACCGCCACCGAGTCGACCGACGGATACACCGGGGTGGTGCCGCAGATGCTCGCCGGACTCCTCGACATCCCGGCGGTCACCTTCGCCAAGTCGGTCGCGTACGAGGGCGACACCCTCAGGGTGGAGCGCCAGACCGAGACCGGCATCGAGGTGGTCGAGGCCAAGCTCCCCGTGGTGCTCAGCGTCACGGCCGGCGTCAACGAGCCGCGCTACCCGTCGCTGAAAGGGATCATGGGCGCCAAGCAGAAGCCGCTCGACCGGCCCACGCCCGCCGACCTCGGCGTCGAGGGCCTGGGCGGCGCCTCGGCGGGGCAGTCGATCACCGCCGTGCAGGCAGCGCCGGAGCGCGCCGCCGGCGAGATCATCAAGGACGAGGGCGAGGCCGCCCAACGGATCGTGGACTTCCTGTCCGCCAGGAAGGTGATCTGAGATGGCCGTCGCAAAGACGTGGGTGTTCGCCGAGATCGTCGAGGGCAAGCCGGTCCCCGCCGTGCTCGAGCTGCTCACCAAGGCGCGCTCGCTGGGCGGGACGGTCGAGGCCGTGGCCTTCTCGCCGCAGGCCGAAGCGGCGGCGGCCATC
>DATBCJ010000075.1:0-3643 GCA_036270565.1 Candidatus Dormiibacterota bacterium
GTGAGGCCGGCGTCAACGGGGTTGATCAGGTAGGCGTCCACCCCAACGATGAGCACCATGAACAGCGTCTGCAGCGCTGCCACCGCGGTGCCGAGCACGGCGTGGCGTCGCGGCTGCATCGACGCGAAGGAGTTGCGGTACCAGACCAGCAGCGGTGCAAGCAGCACGAAGAGGCCGAACGCCACCGCCACCAGCCAGAGGAACTTGTTGACCAGCTGGCCCAGCTCGTTGGCCCACAGGCCGGTCAGCAGCACCACGGCGAACACCGCGAAGGTGGCGCCGAGGCTGAACACCAGGTAGTAGCTGTTGGCCAGGCTGCGCGCATACCGCGCGGTGCGCGGGTCACCGGTGCGCACGTGGTGCCACTCCGCCGCGATCGCCAGGGTGATCGCCCCGAGGCTGAACTCGGCGATGGCGATGTGAATGAGGAAGATGATGCCGACGGACACGTTGTTGCCGATCCCCGGGAAATCGGGCGTCGTGACCTGGAGGCCGAGCATCGTCAGCCGTCCGGGATCGGCGCGGTCATCCTCCGGCCCAGGTCGTCGACCACCGGGGCGGTGATCTCATTGAGGCCGCCCCCGCGGTGGGCAGAGCCCGTGTGCGACGCATCGGTCGCAGCGTCCGCCGCGCGATGCACAGGGCAGCTCGCCCCGTTCGTCGCAGCCTCGCCGTCGTGCCGCATGCGCGCCCGCGCCTCGGCGATGCCGGCCTCGACGTGGATGACGCCGACCTGTGGCGCACCCAGCGCGATGGCGAGGCGTTCGATCTGCTCGGTGGCGAGGTTGCGGAGGAAGCCGGCGGGGATGCGGTCGATGCGGTCGTCGGCCTCGTCGGTCCACGGCAACCGGCGGCGCTGGTCGACCTGCGGCCCGGTGTGACGTTCGGTGCCGAGCGGGGCGCGGTGCGGACCGGCACCGTCGTCGAGGGCGTCCAGCTCGGGTGTCACGAATGCTTCGGCGACCTCGGCGGTGATCGCCGGCAGGCGACGCATTCGCGCGTGCTTCTCGACGATCGCCTTGACGCGGCGGCGCAGGTAGCCGGCGGGGAGCTGCTGCAGGAGCCTCCGGGCCTCGACCGTCCAGCCCAGCTTGGCGCCGTCGAAGGCGGTCTGCGCGGCGTCGCCCTCTCCCGCGGCGGCCGCCCGCATGGCGTCGCTGTCCAGCGTCTCGAAGCCCGATCCATCCCCACCGCACACCGGGCAGCGTTGCGGTGTGTCGCTGCGCGCAGCGTAGCCGCAGGTGCGGCAGACCGCGCGCGCGTCGTCGAGCGGCGGCTCGTCGACCATGGCCCGCTCGGCCTCGTCGACGACGGCCGCGGTTTCAGCGATCTTGCGCATGGTTCGCGCGAAGGGCATGAGCTCGTCGAGAGCGGTGGCGACGTCGCCCGATGACACCACGCTGTGTCCGCGCTCCATCGCCCAGCGAAGGACTGCCGTCCGTGCCAGGCCCCGAGCCCCGCCCGGGACCGCGGCCATGCGCTCCTCTGCCTCGGGCGTCCACACCACCGACGCGTCGGCGCGAACGTCGATGGGCGGCGTGTACGCGCCGCTGCTGACCAGGACATTGCATGGCGCCAGCCGGAGCAGCTGCTCGGTGTTGCTGCCGAGGTCCATCGCCGTATCGGAGTGAACACCGATGCGGCCGAGAACGAGCAGCCAGGGACGCGTCTCGCGCGCGTGGCGCAGCACCCGCTCGAAGGCCTTGCCGTCGAGGAGGGTGATGGGCAGGTCGACGCCCTCCTCCGCGGCGGTGGCGCGAGCCACCCGGAGGTGCGACTCGTAGATCTTGGCCAGGCCGGTGTCGATGATCTCCTCGTGGAGGGCCTCCTGCTCCTTGAACCGGAAGATCTTCGAGGCCTTCTCCGACAGCACGTCGACGATGCCGTTGAACACCGCGTAGTGCAGGTAGGGGTCGTAGACCGCCACCGCCTCGACGCGCTTGCCGAGCACGCGGCCCAGCGCCAGCGCGCTGCGCAGACCGGCGAACGACTGCGGCGACCCGTCGACCGCCACCAGGATGCCGCCCGCGCTCGCCGCGTCGCCCGTGGTGCGGATGATCAGCAGGTCGCGGCGGATGCGCCGGGCGACACGGTCGGTGACGCTGCCCAGCTGCGACTCCTTGACGGCGCCGGTCCCCAGCGCGCCCATGACCACCAGGTCCACGTCTGGGCTCTCGTCGATGTCGGCGACCAGCTCCTCCCAGTTGCGACCGTCGCGCATGCGCGCCGCGAAGCGAACCTTACGCTCGAGGGCACGGTGGCGGAGCACGTCGGTGTAGCTGTCGCTGATGAGCTCCAGGCCGGTGGTGATCAGGCTGTCGTGGATGCGCCGCTGGCGGAGCAGCTCGGCCTCGTCCTGGTACTCCTCGGGGAGCGTGTACTCCATCTGCTTGAAGCGGTAGTCGTGCATGCGCGCCGCATACACGTGCATCCCGATCAGCTGGGCGTCGAAGGCGCTCGCGAGATCCAGAGCCACCGTGCTGGCGGCGTCCGAATGCTCGGAGTTGTCGAGCGCGACGTAGATGGTGGAGTACATCCGCTCCCTACCACGCAGATGCGACGTCGACCACCCCGTCCGACGGCTCCGCCAGGCGCAAACGCCGCCGAGACTGGGCCGCCTGATGATAGCCGTCAGGGGTCCTTGCCTGATGGGCGCCGTCGGCTTCTCCGCCGTCGGTAGAATCGGTTTCGACCGATCCGCGCTGGTGGAGGTGAGCGATGGCCGATCAACCAGAAGCGCCCCGCTGCCCGGTTCCGCACGACGCCGCCGCAGCCGGATGCCCAGTGCCCGCGGGGGCGCCGCATCCGCCGCTGACGTGGACGGAGGATGCCCATCGCGCCGCCCTGGTCGGCCGCGACCGTGCCCCGGTCAGCCGGATCGACGCCGACCGAGCCGTGGGGATGGCGGAGCGCGTCGTCGAGGCCCGCGCCGAGCGCGATCGGGTTGAGGAGATCACCGATCTCTTCGTTCGCACCCTGGGCAAGAAGCTCGGCTACGGTCACCCGCTGTCGGAACGGACCGGCACGGAGGTGGTGTTCACCTGGACGCCGGAGGCCGAGGCACGGCTGGCCGACGTCCCCGAATTCTGCCGCGACCTCACCCGCTGGCGGGTTGAGTGGACCGCCCACAAGCTCGGCCTGGGCACCACCATCACCCCGGCGGAGATGGACGTCAAGTACGAGCTCTGGGGTCGCGTGTCGCACGCCATCGAAGAGCGCGACCGCGCGGAACTGCCCTGGACGGAGTCGGCGCGGTCGCGCTTCGAGCGCATCCCCGACTTCGTCCGCGGCCAGGTGCTCGAGGCGGTGGAGGGCAACGCCCGCACCCTCGGGCTGTCGGAGGTCAACGACGCCGTCGTCGACCTGGTCATCGACCACTGGGTGCAGACCGGCGACTTCCACGAGGGCCGCTACGGATTCAAGTAGCGGGGGTGCTGCTCCCCGTCAGCGCAGGCGACTTCATGTCGCCGGAGCTGACACCCCTTTGGGGGGTGCCGCGAGGGGGGGACCTGTTCCCCCCTCGTTAATCGGGCCATTACTGCTCTTCGCGGATCTCCTTGTCGCTGAATCCGTGCCTGGTCATGATCCTTCGGCTGTTGGTGATCATCCCGGGGTGGCCGCAGAGGTAGACGGCGCCGTGGCC
>DATBCJ010000076.1:0-13835 GCA_036270565.1 Candidatus Dormiibacterota bacterium
ATCGTCATCGGACAGGGTCAGGTCACCGCGACGGGTGAGGGGCGGCTCGACGTGCGCGCGCCGTCGTCCGTGCTCCACGGGCTCGAGATCGGCGAGAGCGTCGCGGTGAACGGCGTATGCCTCACGGTGGCGGTCGTCGCAGGAGCGGGGTTCGCCGCCGACGTGATGCCCGAAACGCTCTCGCGCACCTCGCTCGGCAACCTCGGCACGGGCGACACCGTCAACCTCGAACCCGCGCTGCGCGTCGGCGACACCCTCGGCGGCCACCTGGTCACCGGCCACGTCGACGGGGTGGGCACGATCACGGGCCGCCGCGTCGACGGCAACTCCACCTGGGTGACGGTGGCGCCCCCGGAGGACCTATTCCCGCTCCTGGTGGAGAAGGGCTGCGTCGCCATCGACGGGATCAGCCTGACCGTCGTCGACGTCGGTGACGCCGACTTCACCGTCTCGCTGATCCCCTTCACGCGCGAGCGCACCACCGCGGGCGCCTGGACGGCGGGGACGGCGGTCAACGTCGAGGCCGACCTGGTGGCAAAGTACGTGCAGCGCGGCATCGCCGCGCAGCTGCGCACGGCCCGCTCGGTCGTGCTCACGGCGGAGGCCTGACCGTGCCACTGTGCAGCCCCGAGGAGGCGATCGCGGACATCCGCGAGGGCCGCTTCGTGGTCATCGTCGACGACGAGGACCGCGAGAACGAGGGTGACCTCGCCATCGCGGCCGATCGGGTCACGCCCGAGGCGGTCAACTTCATGGCCACCCACGCACGCGGCCTGGTATGCGTGGCCTGCGAGGGGTGGCGGCTCGACGAGCTCGGACTTTCCGCCATGGTTGACAACAACACGTCACAGTTCGGCACCGCCTTCACCGTGAGCGTCGACGCGGTGGGGCGCGGCGTAACCACCGGGATCTCGGCGTTCGACCGCGCAACGACCATCCGCCTGCTCTGTGACGAGCACGCGCGACCGGTCGATTTTGCCAAGCCGGGCCACACATTCCCGCTCCGTGCCGCCACCGGTGGTGTGCTCGAACGCGCCGGTCAAACCGAGGCCATCGTCGACCTCTGCAAGGCCGCCGGCCGCTTCCCCGCCGGCGTGATCTGCGAGATCATGCGCGCCGACGGCACCATGGCGCGCCGAGCCGACCTCGATAGGTTCGCGGACGAGCACGGGCTGCACATCCTTGCCATCACCGACCTGATCGCGTACCGGCGGCGCAGCGAGCGCCTGGTGGTGCGCGGCGCCACCACCACCCTTCCCATCGACGAGGGCGGGGTCACCATCCACGGGTTCGAGGACGTCATCACCGGCGCCACCCACGTGGCCCTCTGCTGGGGGGACGTCGCCGATGGCGAACCGGTGCTGGTGCGGGTGCACAGCGAATGCCTGACCGGCGACGTCTTCGGCTCGCAGCGCTGCGACTGCCGAGGCCAGCTGGACCGCGCCATGGCCATCCTCAGCGACGCCGGACGCGGTGTTCTCGTCTACCTGCGCCAGGAGGGGAGAGGCATCGGCCTGCTCGACAAGTTGCGCGCCTACGCGCTGCAGGATCGCGGCCTGGACACCGTCGAGGCCAACCAGCACCTCGGCCTTCCTGTCGACAAGCGCGACTACGGCATCGGCACGCAGATCCTCGCCGACCTCGGGGTGCAGCGTATCCGTGTGCTGACCAACAACCCCACCAAGTACTACGGGCTCTCCGGCTACGGGCTCGAGGTCGTCGACCAGGTCCCGCTGGTGGTCCCCGCCACGGTGCACAACCGCCGCTACCTCGAGGCCAAGCGCACCAAGATGGGTCACCTCCTCGACAGCCAGGTCGAGGACGCCGGCTGACCGGCGCTCCGCGGGCGCGAAATTTCTGGGACGATGCGCGCGTGGACGTGCACACCGGCAAGCTGGATGCCACGGGGATGCGGTTCGGCATCGTGGTCGGCCGCTTCAACGACATCGTGTCGCAACGGCTTCTCGAGGGCGCGATCGACGTCCTCGTCCGCCATGGCGCGCGCGACGCCGACCTGAGCGTGGCATGGGTGCCGGGGTCGTTCGAGATTCCCATGGCGGCACGCGAGCTCGCCGAGCACGGCAACGTGGACGCCGTTGTCTGTCTCGGCGTCGTGATCCGCGGCGAGACCGCCCATTTCGACCTCGTCGCCGGCGAGGCGGCCCGCGGCGTCGGGGCGGTCCACGCCGCCACCGGCATCCCGGCAAGCTTCGGGGTGGTCACCGCGGAGAACCTCGAGCAGGCGCTCGCCCGGGCGGGTGGCAAGGCCGGCAACAAGGGGGCCGAAGCGGCCATGGCGGCCGTGGAGATGGTCAGCCTCCTGCGCGACATCCGCCGGCCCCGACCGGCGGCGCGTCGCAGCGCCGCCTCCTAGCGGCTCCCACGCCGGGATGCGCATCGTCTCGCTCCTGCCCAGCGCCACCGAGCTCCTCTTTGCGATCGGCGCCGGTGACGAGGTGGTGGGGGTCACCCACGAGTGCGACCACCCGGCCGCCGCCCGGGCGCTCCCCGCCGTCACGGCCAACCTCCTCGACCACCAGCGGCAGCCGCCGGCCACGATCGACCGCCACATCACCAGGGCAAGGCACGACGGGTCGAGCATCTACGCTCTCGATTCGGCCGCCCTGGAAGACCTGCGGCCGGACCTCATTGTCACCCAGGAGCTGTGCGACGTCTGCGCCGTCGCCTTTCGCGACGTCGCCGCGGCTGTGCGACGGCTGCCGGGGTCGATCGAGGTGCTGTCGCTCGAGCCCAGCTCGCTGCGCGACATCGTGTCGACCGTGACCACCCTCGGCGAGGCCACCGGGCACGACGCCGAGGCGTCGGTGCTGGCGACCTCCATGGGCGAGCGGATCGCCGGCGCCGAGCGGGACCCGCGTCAGCAACCGGAACCGGCGGTGGTGTGCGTGGAGTGGACGGACCCGGTCATGGCCGGCGGCCATTGGGTTCCCGAGATGGTCCGCCTCGCCGGGGGCCGCGATCCTCTCGGTGCCGAAGGGGAGCCGTCCCGGTACGTCGAATGGGACGCCGTCCTCGAGGCGCGTCCGGACGTGATGGTGCTGATGCCCTGCGGCTTCGGGCTGGACCGCACCCTCGAGCTGGCGCCCGAGATCACCGGGCGGCCGCGCTTCGACGAGCTCCCCTGCGCCCAGGCCGGCCGGGTGGCGGCTGTCGACGGCTCGGCGTTCTTCAATCGACCCGGTCCGCGGATCGTCGACTGGCTGGACATGCTCGCCGCCATCCTCGATGGCGAGCCCGGCGGCCCCCTCCCTCGCGGCGCTGCGTGGGTGTCGGTCGGCTAGCGGGCGGCCTTCGCCTGGGTGCGGATGCAGCGAGTGCAGATCTTCGCTTTCACCAGGCGGCCGGCGCGCAGGACGTGCTGCGACTGGAGGTTGGGCATGAAGCGCCGGCGGGTGTGTCGCTTGGAATGGCTGACATTGTTGCCCGACATCGGGCCCTTTCCGCAGACATCGCAGCGCTGAGACATGGTGTGGCGATCTTTCCCGAAAACCGGCCAGCGCCGAAAGCGGTGACGCGGCGTACTAGAATTGCGCCCCGCCACGCAGGTGGACTTGGCGCGCCCCGGACACGGGACGGGACGATCGCCGACGATAACACATGGCCGCGGAGCGGCTTATGGGATGCGACGTGACGAGCAAGACCAAGACCCCGCACGCCCTGACCCGCACTGAGAGCCTCGGCCGGATCGAGGTGTCACCGCGCGTCGTCGCGTCGATCGTCGGCCACGCCGCCAATGAGTGCTACGGCGTCGTGGGGATGGCGGCGCGGGGGTTGCGCGACGGCATCGCCGAGCGTCTCAACCGCGAGAACGTCCATCGCGGCGTCGAGGTCGAGGTGGGCGAGGGCGGGATCCTGATCGAGCTGTACATCATCGCCCAGTACGGGACGCGGATCAGCGAGGTGGCCCACAACCTGATGAGCGTGGTGCGGTATGCCGTGGAGAAGTCGCTGGGGCTGCCCGTCCTCGCGGTCAATGTCAACGTCCAGGGCATCCACCTGGAGACAGACGATGGCCGGAGCTGAGGCCGGATCCAAGCTGACCCTGCTGCGCGAGCCCCTCCTGCAGGTGGGCGGTGAGGAGGTTCTGGGGGCGCTCCGCAGCGCGCTGGCGTGGCTGCAGGCCAACCAGGAGGAGATCAACGACCTCAACGTGTTCCCGGTCCCCGACGGTGACACCGGTTCGAACATGTACCTGACCCTGCGGAGCGCTGTCGAGGAGGCACAGGCGGCGTCGCCCGCGGCCTCCGCGTCGGCGGTGCTGGCGGCCGCGGCGCACGGGTCGCTTATGGGCGCCCGCGGCAACAGCGGGGTCATCCTGTCGCAGGTCCTCCGGGGCCTGGCCCAGGGCATGGCGGGGCACGCCCGGCTCGACGCCGCCGCCTGGGCCGAGGGCCTCCGCGAAGCCAGGACGGTTGCCTACAAGGCGGTGATGAAACCCACCGAGGGCACCATCCTCACCGTCGTCCGGGAGGCGGCCGAGGCTGCGAGCAGCGCGGCCGAGGAGAGCGCGGACATCATCACCGTGCTCGAACAGGCGGTACGAGCCAGCCACGCGGCGGTCGAGCGCACCACCGAGCAGCTCCAGGTGCTCCGCGATGCCGGGGTTGTCGACGCCGGCGGCTTCGGGTTCGCTGTCATCCTCGAGGGACTGAGCCGCGCCATCGCCGACCCGCAGGCGGCGCAGCCGCCGGAGATGGCCCTCCGCCGGCGCTCCGGCGAGGGCCGCGTCCAGCTGCCCTTCTCTGAGGAGGCGTCCGAGCCGGCCAAGCGCCCCGCCCGCCGGCGCGGTGCCGCCGCGGTGGCGATGAAGGAGGAGGGGTGGGGGTACTGCACCGAGTTCCTGATCCACGGGCCGGGGCTGGACGTGGACACCCTTCGCGATGAGCTGGGTGCGCTCGGCGAATCGGCCCTCGTCGTCGGAGACCCCAAGCTGGTCCGGGTGCACATCCACACCGGGGAGCCCGCCCCGCTGATCGCCCTGGCCTCACGTCGGGGCCGGCTCAGCAAGCTCAAGGTCGACGACATGTCAGCGCAACACCACGAGGTGCTCGACCGCGCCGACGACGGCGCCGCAGGCGCCGCACCCCCGGTTGCCGACCGCCCGCGCAAATCGATGGGCGTCGTGTCGGTGGCCGCCGGCGGAGGCTTCCGCGACATCCTCGCCAGCCTCGGCACCGACAGCGTCGTCGAGGGCGGCCAGACCATGAACCCGTCGATCGAGGACCTCATCAACGCGGTGCGGTCGGCCAACGCCGAGGCGGTCGTGCTGCTGCCCAACAACGGCAACGTCATCCTCACCGCCGAACAGGTCGACGGCCTCGTCGACGACGTCGACGTTCGCGTCGTCCCCACCCGCAACCTTCCCCAGGGCATCACGGCCCTGCTCGCGCTCGACCCGGAAGCCGGGCTCGATGACAACTCGTCGCGGATTACCGCGGCCATCGAGCACGTGCACGCGCTCGAGGTCACCCGCGCCATCCGCAACAGCACCGCCGGCGGGCGGCGCATCAAGTCCGGCGACGTGCTCGGCATCCTCGACGGCGAGATCACCGACGTGGGCGCCGACGAACGCAGCGTCATCGAGTCGGTGCTGCGCGGCCGGGCCAAGGCGCCGGAGCTGGTGACGGTGTACCGCGGCGGGAAGGTCGACGCCGCCGCGGCGGACGCGCTCGTCGACGGCCTGCGCACCGACTTCCCCGCCACCGAGTTCGAGCTGCACGCGGGTGGCCAGGAGCACTACGCATACGTCCTCTCCCTGGAATGAGTGCGTGATCAAGGTCGTCACCGACTCCACGTCGGACATCCTTCCGGCGGCCGCGGCGCGCCTCGGCGTCGACGTGGTTCCCCTGTCCGTGCGATTCGGCGATGAGCAGTTCCGGGACGGGGTCGACCTCAGCCCCGACCAGTTCTACCGGCGCCTGCCCGACACCCAGGTTCAGCCGAGCACGTCGCAGCCCACCCCGGAGCAGTTCGCGGAGGTCTACCGCCGCCACGTCGACGCGGGAGATTCGGTCGTTTCCGTCCACATCTCGGCGAAGCTGAGCGGCACCCTCCAGTCGGCCAGCCTGGCCGCCCAGGAGTTCCCCGACGGAGCGGTGCGCGTCGTCGACTCGACGACGGTGAGCGCGGGGATGCAGTTCCTGGTGCGCGGCGCCCTTGGCGACATCGCCGCCGGCGCAGGGCAGGACGTCGTGGCCGAGCGGATGGAGGAGCGGCGTGAGCGGATTGGGGTCTACGTGCTCCTCGACACGCTCACCTACCTGCAGCGCGGCGGCCGGATCGGTCGCGCCCAGGGGCTGCTCGGGGGCATCCTCAACGTCAAGCCACTGCTCAAGGTCGCCGATGGCGAGGTGCAGGCCGAGGCGCGGGTGCGCAGCCGCAAGCAGGGGATCGCCAAGCTGGTCGAGATCGCCGCCGCGAACCGTCCGCTCGAGGGCCTCGGCGTATTTCACTGCGGCGCCCCCGACCTGCTCGCGCTCGTCGAGCCCCAGCTGCGCGCTGACCATCCCGGCCTCGACATCTTCGACGGCCAGCTCGGGGCTGTGGTGGGGACCTACAGCGGACCGGGCGGCGTCGGCATCGCGCTGTTGCGCTGCAAGTAGCGGGCACGAATTCCGCCGCCCGGGCGGCTGGTCGGACGGCGCGCCGACCACGGCTATAGTCGAACGCCGATGGCATCCGCAACCCGGCCGGTGGCGCCTCGCCTGGTCACCACGTCAACGCCGGTGAGGGCGCTGCCGGGGGTGGGCCCTGAGAAGCTCGGCGCTCTCGACAAGCTGGGCATCAGCACCGTCCGAGACCTCCTCTACCACCTCCCGCACCGCTACGAGGACAGCCGGCAGGTCACCCCGCTGGCGGAGCTGCGCGCCGGCGAGGTCCAGACGTCTCACGTGACGGTGCGCAACGCCACCAGGTACGTGACCCCCAGGCAGCGCATGGTCATCGTCGAAGCGTCGCTGATCGACGACAGCGGCGTCGCCACCGCCGTGTGGTTCAAGCAGGGCTTCCTGCTCAACCAGCTCCTCCGCAAGCCGGAGCTCATGGTCCACGGCAAGGTGGCGAGCACGCGCACGGGGCTGGTGTTCCAAAACCCCACGTTCGAGCCGGTGCGGCTGGGCCAGCGACACGTGGGCCTGCTGGCCCCGATCTACCACGAGGCGGGCAAGCTGACCTCGCGCTTCCTGCGCTCGCAGATCGAGCCGCTGCTGCCTCTTGCCGACGGCCTTCCCGACGTCCTGCCCCCGGCGGTCCGCCAGGGGCAGGGACTGATGCCGATCGGGCGAGCGCTGCACCAACTGCACTTCCCCGAGGACGAGGAGGCGGCGGCACGAGCGCATGAACGGATCGCCTTCGAGGAGATGTTCCTGGTGCAGCTGGCCGCGGCACGCGCGCGACAGCGCCGGCTCAGCAGCGCCGGGGTTGTCATCCCCTACGACGTCGACACGGCCCGCAAATTCGCCAGCTCCCTGCCGTTTCAGCTCACCCATGGGCAACGCAGGGCAGCCCACGAGATCCTCGGCGACATGGCCGAGAGCGGGCCGATGAGCCGCCTGCTCCAGGGCGACGTCGGCAGCGGCAAGACCGCCGTGGCGGCGATGGCTGCACTGATGACCCACAGAGCAGGAGCGCAGGTGGCGGTGATGGCGCCGACCGAGATCCTCGCCCGCCAGCACCACGCCACCCTCAGCGAGTTGCTGGCTCCCCACGACCTGGCACCGCGCCTGCTGGTGGGGAGCACGCCGGCGCGCGCCCGCCGCGAGGTGCTCGAGGCCATGGCCAACGGCCGCGAAACGCTCCTGGTCGGGACCCACGCCCTCATCGAGGACGACGTCGTGTTCAGCAACCTCGGCCTGGTGGTGGTCGACGAGCAGCATCGGTTCGGGGTGGCCCAGCGCCAGAGGCTGCGGCGCAAGAGCGAGCTGATGCCCAACTTCCTGGCCATGACCGCGACGCCGATCCCGCGGTCGCTGTCCCTGACCGTCTACGGCGACGTCAACGTCAGCGAGCTGCGCGACATGCCTCCCGGGCGGCAGGCCGTGGCCACCCGCGTGGTGCCGCCACACCGCCGCGACGAGGCGTACGCGTTCATCCGCGAACAGGTGGCGATGGGCCGGCAGGCGTTCGTGATCTGCCCGCTCATCGACGAGAACGACAAGCTCGGCGTGCGCAGCGCCACCGCCGAATACGAGCGCCTCAGCCGCGACGTCTTCCCGGACCTGCGCGTCGAGCTGCTGCACGGCCGCCTGCCCTCCCGCGATAAGGAGGGTCGCATGGCCGCATTCACGCGGGGTGAGGTCGACATCCTGGTCGCCACCAGCGTCATCGAGGTGGGGGTCGACGTCCCCAACGCCACCATCGTGGTCATCGAGGGCGCCGAACGGTTCGGCCTCGCCCAGCTTCACCAGTTCCGCGGCCGCGTCGGCCGCGGCGAGCACCGTTCCTTCTGCCTGCTCTTCCAGGGCAGCGTCGACGATGAGGGGTCCCACCGCCTCGACATGGTGGCCTCCACCAACAGTGGCTTCGAGCTCGCGGAAGCCGACCTGCGTCTGCGTGGTGCCGGTGACGTGGCCGGGCTGCGCCAGCACGGTCTGCCGGAGATGCTGGCCGCTGACCTTCTTGACGTTGCCATGCAGGAGCGCGCCAAGGCGGCAGCACAGCAGTGGCTCGACGCGGACCCCGACCTCGCCGCGTACCAACCGTTGCACGAGGCGATGCACGGGTACAGCGCCGTCTTCGACCTCGACTGAGCTGACGTTCGTGCCCAGCATGGCCCAAACGCGGATCACCGGGGGACGGTGGCGCGGTCGCCTGCTGGACACACCGCGGGAGCAGCTGCTGCGCCCAACCCGGTCGGTGGTTCGCGAGGCGCTGTTCAACATCCTCGGTGACGAGGTCATCGACGCGGCGATGGTCGACCTCTACGCCGGCGCAGGCACCGTCGGTTTCGAGGCTCTCTCCCGGGGCGCGGGCCGGGTCACCTTCGTCGACCGGGACGAGCGGGCCCTGGCACTGGTCCGCGCCACCGCCGGCCGTCTCGACTGCCTGCCCAGCTGCGCGATCGTCCGCGCCGACGCCGCCGCCTGGGTGCGCTCGCGTCCGCGTGAGCTGGCCGGCGCCGGTGTCGTCTTCGTCGACGCACCCTACCTGGACGACTCCGTGCTCGACGTGCTCGGGGGTCTGGGCGATGCTCCACCACCGCTGGTGGTGTGCGAACATCACCGCGCCCGCTCGCTGCCCGCACGCATCGGCGGCCTCGCCGTGGCCCGCCGCGCCCGGTACGGCATCACGGATTTGACCATCCTGCGACCGGCCGACATGGAGGTGGGCGAACGGTGAGCGAGCGGATCGCGCTGTACCCGGGGAGCTTCGACCCGATGACGCGCGGACACCTCGACATCCTCGACCGCGCCTGCCTGATCTTCGACCGCGTGGTCATCGCGGTGCTGGAGAATCCCCTCAAGTCGCCGCTGTTCACCACCGATGAGCGGGTCGAGCTGATCCGATCCTCCATCGACGGCAACGGCCGTGTGCAGGTGGGAACCTTCAGCGGGCTGACCGTGGACTACGCCAGCGAGGTGGGGGCGATCGCCATCGTGCGCGGGCTGCGGGTGACCAGTGACTTCGAGAACGAGTTCCAGATGACCCTGATGAACCGGCGCCTCAACCCCGACATCCACACCGTCTTCCTGATGACCTCGTTCAGCAACGTGTTCATCTCGTCGTCGATCATCAAGGAGGTGTTCCGCCTCGGTGGCACAATCGACGACGCGGTGCCCCCGGCCTGCGCCGCGGCGCTGCGGCGCAAGTTCCCCCAGGACGGACGGTCATGACCCAGACGCCTCCCCCGGCCGGCGAGGACGCCGGCAGCGTGCTGGACCTCGTCGACACCCTCGAGGAGCTGGTCGGCGGCGCCAGGCGTCTGCCGTTCACGCCCAGCGTTGTGGTCAACGAGGACGAGATCCTGGAGCTGGTCGACCGCATCCGGCTGGCGCTTCCCGACGACCTGGTCACCGCACGGCACACCGTGGACGAGCGCGACCAGATGCTCGAGCGCGCCACCCACGAGGCCGCCGAGGTGGGTGCGCGGTCGGAGGAGCAGGCAGCACGCGTGGTTCGCGAAGCGCAGGCCCACGCGGCCTCGCTCGTCGACGAGCACACCATCGTCCGCGCCGCCACCGAGAAGGCTCACCAGCTGGTCGGCGACGCGGAGCAGCGCGCGGCCTCGGAGCGCGCCGCGGCCGACGATTACGCGCACGAGGTCATGCAGCGGTTGGAGGACCAGCTGGAGCGCTGGCTCGCCACGGTCCGCGAAGGACTGCAGTCCCTGCCGCAGAAAGCGCCACCGGGACGGCGACGCAAGCGCTGACACGGCTGCACGGGTGATGGCGGGGCCAGAGGATCTGCGCCTATACTGCGGCAAAGGTGCTTCGCGACATTTCGCGCGCCCACACTTTCCGGAGACCCCATGCCGCTCCCCAAACAACGAACCTCACAGCGCCGGCGCAACATGCGCCGGTCCCACCATCGCCTGGACATCCCCACGCTGAACCCATGCCCGCAATGCCGCCAGCCCCGCCTGTCGCACCGCGTCTGCCCCAACTGCGGGCAGTACCACGGCCGCGAGGTCATCGTCACCGAGTGAGCCGCGCGGCGCTGTCAGGGCGTCCGCGACCCTACGGCCCGTGACCCGTATCGCCCTCTGCTTCCCCGGCCAGGGCAGCCAGGCGGCCGGCATGGCCGGCGACCTGCTCGACGACCCCCTCGCCGCCCGCCTCCTCGAGGTGGCCGCGGCTGACGGCCTCGATCTCCGAACCGCCCTGGGAGGTTCCGACGAGCAGCTCCGCCCCACCGAGATCGCCCAGCCGTCACTGGTCCTGGCGGAGCTCGTGCTGGCGGCCCGCCTCCCCGCCGAGCTGGAGGTCGTCGGCGTGGCCGGCCACTCCGTGGGCGAGTACGCCGCGGTCAGCGTCGCCGGGGCCTACGCACCCGAGGACGTGATGCGGCTGGTGATCCGGCGCGGCCGCGAGATGGCGTCGATGACCGAGGGCACCATGGCCGCCGTTCTGGGGCTCGAGGCCGCGGCCGTCGAAGAGGCCTGCGCGGACACTCGCCAGGGTGGCGAGGTTGTCGTGGTTGCCAACCTGAACGCCCCCGGGCAGACGGTGATCAGCGGGACCGTCGCCGGTGTGGACCGCGCCGCCGTCCTGGCGCGGGAGCGCGGCGCCCGCCGGGTGGTGACGCTCAACGTCAGCGGCGCCTTCCATTCGCCCTTGATGGCCCCGGCAGCGGCGCGCCTGGCGCCGGTGATCGAGGCCACCCCACGCCAGGAGCTGCGCATCCCCGTGGTGTGCAACGTCGACGGCGCCATCGTCGAGCACGCTGCCGACATCCCCCCGCGCCTGGCGGCCCAGCTCGAAGCCCCGGTTCGGTGGACGGACTGCGTGGCCGGCCTGGTCAGCCTGGGCGCGGAATGGATCGTGGAGGTTGGCCCCGGGTCGGTCCTGACCGGGCTCACCCGGCGCATCGCGCCCACCGTCTCAGCCGCCACGGTGGGCGACCTCGCCGCCGCCGCGGCGCTGGCGACGTTGCGGACGGCTCCGGCATGAACTCCACCTCCCTGGAGGGAAAGGTCGCGCTGGTCACCGGCGGGTCGCGCGGCATCGGCCGCGCCTGCGCGCTGGCACTCGCCGGCGCCGGAGCCGCGGTCGCGGTCGGATACAGCGCCAACGCCGAGGCGGCCGAGGAGGTCGCCGGCTCGATTCGCTCGGCAGGCGGTCGCGCCGTGACCCTCGGCGCCGACCTCGCCGACCCGGCCGCGCCCGGCGAGCTCGTCGAGCGGACCGTCGCCGAGCTCGGTGCCATCGACATCGTGGTCAACAACGCGGGGATCGCGCGCGACAATCTTGCGGTTCGCATCACCGACGCCGACTGGGACGCGGTGCTCGCCGTCGACCTCAGCGCCGCGTTCCGCGTCTGCCGCGCCGCGCTGCGCCCGATGCTGCGCCGTCGCGAGGGGCGGATCATCAATATCTCGAGCGTCGCCGGCGTGATGGGGAACCCCGGTCAGGCCAACTACGCGGCGGCCAAGGCGGGCCTGATCGGGCTCACCAAGGCGCTCTGCCGCGAGGTCGGGTCGCGCGGCATCACCGTCAACGCCGTCGCCCCGGGGTTCATCGCCACCGACATGACCGCGGCCCTCGCCGCAGCCTCTCTCGCCACCGCCACCGCGGCCGTTCCGCTGGGCCGGTTGGGCACCGCCGAGGAGGTTGCTGCCGCCGTCCGCTTTCTCGCCCTTCCCGAAGCGGCCTACATCACCGGCCACGTCCTCCATGTGGACGGTGGGCTGGCCGCCTGACCATCACCTCACTGGAGACGTCCTTGTCCGCAGACGAACCCGGGTCCGAACCCCTCCCGCAGGAGACGGCCACGGGACCCGCCCGCCGGCCGCGACGGCGGCGCGCCAAGGCACCCGAGCAGCCGGGCACGGTGCCGGCGGCGACGCCCCCGGCCCCCGCTTTTGTCGACGGCGCGTCGGGTCCGTTCGCCTATCGCCCCCCCAGCACCGGTCCCGACGCTATCGTTGCAGACAACCAGGCGGGCTCCCCCGCCCCGCCCACAGAAGGAAACAGCACTGATGGCAGACCTCAGCTTCGACCGGTTCAAGACGATCGTCGTCAGCCAGCTCGGCGCCGAGCCCGACCAGGTGACGCCGGAGGCGTCGTTCGTGGAGGACCTCAACGCGGACTCGCTGGACCTCGTCGAGCTGATCATGGCGTTCGAGGAGGAGTACAAGATGCAGATCTCCGACGAGGACGCCGAGAAGATCGGGACGGTGGGCCAGGCCTGGGACTACATCCAGGAGAAGGTGGGAGCGGCCTTCTAGCAGCCGCCCCATCGCCGGCGGCGCCAGCCGCCGTCCCTGTCGCGGCATCGCCGTCGGACGTCACCGACCTGAGCGGGCAGGCGGCGGTCCCCTCGGTGGAGGACCTCGATGCGTCCGCAGCGCCCCGCGCTCGCCGTGGTCAGCGGCCGGTGGCCGCGCCCCTGGAGGGGCTGAGCGACGAGGAGATCGCCGGCTTCGACGCTCTCCAGGAGCGGATCGGGGTGCGGTTTCGGCGCCTCGAGCTGCTCCGTGAGGCGATGACCCACGCGTCCTGGAACAACGAGCGCGGCGAGCCGAGCGGACCGGGATACGACAACGAGCGCCTCGAGTACCTCGGTGACGCTGTTCTCGAGCTGGTGGTCGGCGAGTACCTGTTCCGACGCTTCCCCAGCTACGACGAGGGCCAGCTGACGCAGCTCCGCGCCGCCCTGGTGAACACGGTGTCCCTGGCGCGGTTGGGTGAGCGGCTCAACCTCGGCGAGACGCTCCTGCTGGGCCGGGGCGCGGCCAAGACGGGGGCCCGCAAGCTGCCGTCGCTGCTCGCCAACGCTTTCGAAGCCATGACCGGCGCGATCTTCCTCGACCAGGGCTACCGGGTGGCGACCCGCGTGTTCGTCCAGAACATCGGCGACCTCGCCGACTGGACCGACGAGAACCACAAGGGCCGCCTCCAGGAGGTGTCGCAGGAGCGCACCGGCCTGCCCCCGCAGTACCGGGTTGCGGCCGAGGGTGGTCCCGGACACCAGCGCGCCTACTCCGCGCAGGCCCTGGTGGGCGGCGAGGTGATCGGCACCGGACGCGGCGCCACCAAGCAGGCGGCGCAGCAGGCGGCCGCACGCGCCGCGCTCGACCGCCTCAGCAAGATCCCCGCCAACGCCGCCGCACGCGCCGCCGGCGCCGCCCGCGAGGCGGCACGGGGCGCAGCCACCGA
>DATBCJ010000077.1:0-4860 GCA_036270565.1 Candidatus Dormiibacterota bacterium
AGTAGCCGTCGCTGCCGAACATCTCCATGTGCTCGCGGGCGACGCTCTCGGCCGCGTCCAGGTTGCCGCTGAGGATGGCCTGGGGCAGCTCGCCGCCGATGCACGCCGACAGGCAGATCAGGCCGCCGGCGTGCGCCGCCAACAGTTCCTTGTCGATCCGCGGTCTGTAGTAGTAGCCCTCGAGGTGCGACCTGCTGACCAGCTGGATGAGGTTGCGATAGCCGGTCTCGTTGCGCGCCAGCAGGATGAGGTGGTTGGGATCGCGGTCGGCGCGGCCCTCCTTGTCGAGGCGTGAGCGCGGCGCCATGTACATCTCGCATCCGATGATCGGCTTGACCCCGGCGGCCTTCGCGGCGGTGTAGAACTTCACCGCGCCGTAGAGCGCGCCGTGGTCGGTGATGGCCAGCGCCGGCTGCCCGTACCGCTTTGCCCGGGCGACGAGGTCGCCGATGCGCGCCGCACCGTCGAGCAGCGAGTACTCGGTGTGCGTGTGCAGGTGCACGAACGGCTCGTTCTCGACCTCGACGCCCACGCTCACAGCCTCGCCGTCCATGCTCTCCTCGCGCAACCGCCGAACAAACGTACGTTAGCACTCAGGGCAGGCGGTCAGCCCAAGCTATCCTCCCGGCGCGTGGACTTTCTCACCGGCCTGCACGGCGCTGTCGCCACCGTCCTCATCTGCGTCCTTCTCTTCATCGACGAGGCCGGGGTACCGCTGCCGTTCATCCCCAACGAGGTCCTCTTGATCGTCGCCGGCCTGCTGATCGCCGCCGGCAGCCTCAACCCCTTCCTCTTCTACCCGTTCGCGTGCCTGGCGCTGATCGGCGGCTCCCTGACCGGGTACAGCTGGGCCAAGCAGGTGGGACCGACGCGACTGCGCAAGATCGCCGCGCGGCTTCGAGCGGCCCGCGCGTACGACCGGGCCACCCGCCGCATCGCCCAGGCTGACGCCAGGCACATCGCGCTCGCCCGCCTCATCCCGGGCATCCGCGCCTACGTGACGCTGACCGCCGGCGCCGCGCAGACACCGCTGCGCACCTTCATGGAGGGCAACATCCCGGCCATCCTGGTGTGGACCGCGCTGCTGACCGGCGTCGGCGTTGTCGCCGGGGTGCCCGCGGAGCACTTTCTCACCACCGTCGAGGCACAGCTGTTCAACTTCGCGCTCAGCGGCGCGCTCCTGGTCGCGCTCGGGGTGGTGGGCTACCGCTCCGCTCGCCGGGCGTACGTTCCACGAAGCGTCACCGTGGCCGGGCCCTTCGTTGGTATCGCCAACCGTGACCGCTATTGGCTCGCCGCCGCCGTGGATGCCGGGATCATCGCGGCCATCTTCGCGGGGTTCGACCGGATCACCCGGGCCATCCTCAACCTCAAGTACCAGCTGCTTCCCGAGGGCCGGTACGACGTCGGGGTGATCATCCTGGGCATCGCGCTCGTCTACATCGTTGTCAGCCGGCGCAGCGCCACCGGCGAGACCGCCGGCGAGCGGCTCTTCGACGTCAGCTACGTGCACCCGCGCCGGACTCCGCTGCTTCCCGAGCCGGACGATGATGAGGATGGCGAAACCATTGAGCCCACCTAGGGTTCGCGCCGCAGCGTGACCACGCACTCGACGTGGTGGGTCTGTGGGAACATGTCGACGACCTCGAAGGCGTCGATGCGGTAGGGACCCGACACGGTGAGCACGCGCAGGTCGCGAGCCAGGGTGGCAGGGTCGCACGACACGTACACGATGTCCGGTGGACCCGCCAGCGCCAGCCAGCCGGTGACACGCGGGTGACACCCGGCGCGGGGCGGATCGATGATGACGGCGTGGGCGTCGCCCGCGGCCGCCGCGATGGCGTCCTCGACCGCTGCATGGAGGTAGCGAACCCGGCGCGCGCCACCGTTCATCGCCGCGTTGAGAAGGCCGAGACGCGCCGAGTCGCGGTTGTTCTCGATGCACACCACCGTGGCTCCCTGGCGCGCCAGCTCGCACGCCAGCACGCCGACGCCCGCGTACGCGTCGACCACGATGCGGCCCTCAGCCGCACCCAGTCCGCGCAGCGCTGCGTCATAGAGCGCGTCCAGCGCTCCCCAGTTCACCTGGATGAACGTGTCCGGCGACACCCGGAAGGAGAGGCCCCGCCAGTGCAGGGTCGTGAACGTCGTGCTCCAGCGCTGGTCCGCGGCGCGCGCGTGCTCGTCGACGTCGTCGGGGCGCAGGGCGGCCTGCGGTCGCGGTCGCAGCAGCAGCTCACCGCCATCCTCGCCGGCGGTGAGGTGCAGCGCGGTGAGCTCCGGCGCCGCGGCGCGCGCCAGGTCGCGAAGCGCCGGCAGTGAAGCGGTGATCCGGGGATGGTGGATGAGGCAGTCGTCGACGGCCACCGGACGCCAGCTGCGCATGCGGTTGAACCCCAGCCGGGCGTCGGCCATGCCCATCTCCCCAGGGACGACGTGGAACTCGCCGCGCCACCGGTAGCGCCAGGGGTCGGCCATGCCGTGGACGGCGAGCTCGGCCGGCAGCACAACGTGCTGACGCCGCATCGCGTCGCGCACGATCTCCGTCTTCAGCTCGAGCTGCTGCGCATACGCGATGTGCTGCAGCTGGCAGCCGCCGCACTCGCCGTAGTACGGGCACGGCGCGACCACGCGGTGCGTCGAGGGCTCCACGACGTCGACTGTGTGCGCGAACCACACCCTCCCCTTGCGATGGTGCAGCTCGACCCCGACCGTCTCCCCCGGCAGCGTTCCGTCGATGAAGAGAGCCGTGCCGTCGTCGAGGCGGCCCAGGCACACCCCCCCGTGCACCATGGCGCCGGCGGTGACGGTGCAACGCTCGCCCCTGACGTGCTCGCGACGCCCCGACGCGGGCACCGCCGGGTCAGCCGGCGAGGCGGTCACGCAGCAGGCTGTTGACGAGCGCGGCGTCGGCGCGCCCACCCGACGCCTTCATCACCTGCCCGACGAGGCGGCCGAGCGCCTGTGTCCTGCCTGCCCGAAAGTCATCACAGGCCTGGGGGTTGGCGGCGATGACCTCGTCGACGATGGTTGTCAGGGCGGCCTCGTCGCGCACCTGGCCGAGACCGCGCTCGCGCACCAGGGCGGCGGCGTCGCCCCCGCCCACGTACAGCTCGGCGAGCAGCTCCTTGGCGGTCGGACCGTTGATCGCACCGTTCTGCACCAGCTCGAGCAGCGTGGCCAGTCCGGCCACCCCGAGGCCACTGTCGGCGAGAGCGGTGTGGTGCTCGTTGGCGAGTGCGGCAACGTCGCCCATCTGCCAGTTCGCGGCAACCTTGGCGGTAACCCCCGCGCTGACGATCGCCTCGTACGCGTCGGCGTCCGGCCGGTTGGCGGTAAGCACCCCCGCGTCGTAGGCGGAGAGGCCGTACTGCCCCACGAAGCGGGCCGCGCGCGCCTGTGGCAGCTCGGGGATCCGCGCCCGGATCTCCTCGACCAGGTCGCGGCTCAGCTGCAGAGGGGGCAGGTCGGGCTCGGGGAAGTACCGGTAGTCATGGGCCATCTCCTTGCTGCGCTGCGAGATGGTGGCACCACGCGCCTCCACCCAGCCGCGCGTCTCCTGGACCAGCCTGCCACCCTGCTCGAGGACGCCGACCTGCCGCTCGAGCTCGTAGCCGATGGCGCGGTGGACGGCCCGGAACGAGTTCATGTTCTTGACCTCGACCTTGGTGCCCAGCTCCGTCTCACCGACCCTGCGCACCGAGACGTTGGCGTCGCACCGCAACGATCCCTGCTCGAGGTTGCCGTCGTTGACGCCGATGTACATCAGGATCTGACGCAGCCGCACCAGGTACTCGCGCGCCGCGTCGGCGCTGCGCAGGTCAGGCTCGCTGACGATCTCCATGAGGGGTACGCCGGCGCGGTTGAGGTCCACCAGAGACGATGTCGCCTCCTGGAGCACGTGGCCGGCGTGCTGCATGGTGCCGGTGTCCTCCTCGAGGTGCACGCGGGTGATGCCGCAGCGGGCGCGGCCGCCGTTGACGCTGACGTCGAGGTGGCCGTTGAGCGACATCGGCAGGTCGTACTGCGAGATCTGGTAACCCTTGGGCAGGTCGGGGTAGAAGTAGTTCTTGCGGTCGAACTTGGTGAACGCCGGGATCTCGCAGTCGAGCGCCAGGGCGGTGCGGACGGTCATCTCCACCGCCTCACGGTTGATCACGGGGAGCACCCCGGGCATGCCCAGGCACACCGGACAGGTGTTGCCGTTGGGAGGGGCCTGCGTGTAGGCCGCGCTGCACGGACAGAACATCTTGCTGCGGGTGAGAAGCTGGGCGTGCACCTCCAGCCCGATGACCGCCTCGTAGCCGGCGGCGACCCCGGCCCGGACCGTGTGGGTGGTCATGCCGCCTCCACCATCGGCGCGCGTTGCGCGTGCCACGCCGTGGCCTGCTCGTAGGCAGCCGCAACCTGGAAGACGCGTGCGTCGCACAGCCGGGGGGCGATCACCTGCAGACCGACGGGCAGCCCGTTGCTGAAACCGCAGGGCACCGAGATCCCCGGGAGCCCGGCGAGGTTGACCGGGATGGTGAGGGCGTCGTTGAGGTACATCTCGATCGGGTCCTGGATGGCTCCCTGGGTGAATGCCACCTTGGGGGAGGTCGGGCACACCAGCGCGTCGACGTTCGCGAACACCGCATCGAACTCGCGCGCGATCAGCGTGCGCACCTTCTGCGCGCGCCGGTAGTAGGCGTCGTAGTAGCCGCTGCTCAGCGCGTAGGTGCCGAGCATCACGCGCCGCTTGACCTCGGTGCCGAAACCCGCGGCGCGCGTGCTCAGTAGCGTGTCGGTGTACGACGGCCGCTCGACGCGCCGGCCGAAGCGGATTCCGTCGTAGCGCGCCAGGTTCGACGAGCACTCTGC
>DATBCJ010000078.1:0-5150 GCA_036270565.1 Candidatus Dormiibacterota bacterium
TCAGTAGGCGCGGGCGATCAGCGCGACAAACTCCGCCGGCTGCCCGCAGACCAGGCACGGCCGACCGTCGCCGCTGCGGTCGGCGCGGAGGATGCGCACCGTGGCCGCGTGCACCGCCGCCTTGACGCCGGCTTCGCAGTCCGGCCGGTTGCAGAACGGCGCGCTGGCGAAGACAGGGCGGTCGGCGAACGCGGCGACCAGCTCGTCGAGGGTGGCGACGTCGACGCTGCGCTCGTCGAGCAGGCGCTGGGCGCGCGCCCGGGTCACCACCTGGGCCTCGTCGAGCAGGGCCTGAAGACGGCCGCCGAGGCCATCGAGCGGCACCACGCTCTCCTCGCCGTCGGCGCGGCGCACCAGCGTGACGTTGCCCCCGGCGAGGTCCTTGGCGCCGACGGTGACGCGCAGCGGCACACCACGAAGCTCCCAGTGGGCGAACTTCTCGCCGGGGCGCATCCCCTCGCGGCGGTCGACGCGCACTCGGACGTCTGCGCCGGCCTCGCGTTCGATGCGCGCGCAGGCCTCCTCCACCGCGCGGACCGCATCGTCGTCGCCGCTCCGGGTTATCGGGACCACCACCACCTGGATGGGGGCGACGCGCGGCGGGAGCACCAGGCCGGCCTCGTCGCCGTGGGCCATGATCACGGCCCCGATGATCCTGGTCGACAGGCCCCAGGACGTCTGGAACGGATGCTGCAGGGTGTTGTCGCGGTCGCTGTACTGGATGCCGTACGCGGTGGTGAAGTTCTGGGCCAGGTGGTGTGAGGTTCCCGACTGCAGCGCCCAGCCGTCGGACATCATCGCCTCGATGCTCAGGGTGTAGCGCGCGCCGGCGAACTTCTCCGACTCGGTCTTGCGGCCCTTGATGACCGGGATGGCCAGCCACTCCTCGGCGAGCTCGCGGTAGCAGTCGAGCATGGTGTCGACCTCCGCGGCCGCCTCCGCGTCGGTGGCGTGGAAGGTGTGGCCCTCCTGCCAGAGGAACTCCGTGGTGCGCATGAACAGGCGGGTGCGCTTCTCCCAGCGGCAGACGTTGACCCACTGGTTGATGAGCACCGGCAGGTCGCGCCACGAATGGATCCAGTCGGCGTACATCGAGCAGATGATGGTTTCGCTGGTGGGCCGGATGGCCAGGCGTTCCTCGAGCACCTTGTCGCCACCCTGGGTGACCCAGGCCACCTCGGGAGCGAACCCCTCGACGTGCTGCGCCTCCTTGGCGAGGTAGCTCTCGGGGATGAGCAGCGGGAAGTACATGTTCTCGTGGCCGGTGCGCTTGATCATGGCGTCGAGCGCGTCGCGGGTTCGCTCCCAGAGGGCGAATCCGTAGGGACGGATCACCATGCAGCCCTTGACCGGTGTGTAGTCGGCGAGCTCGGCGCGGCGGACCACGTCGACGTACCACCGGTCGAAGTCCTCGCTCTTGGAGGCGATCTGCTTGGGACTGCGAACCGTGGCCATGGCGGCCGAGTATACGGACGGCCAAGCGCAGGGCCGCCGCCGCCACCCGTGCGCTCTCCTATACTCCGCCGCTCACGGCGGATCGACTGTGGAGCGTTAGGCGGTGGACCTGATCCACTACGTCCAGCAGAACTGGTCGGACCTGGAGGCGCAACTGCTCGATCAGCTGCTGATCGTGGCGGTGGCCATGGTCGCCGCCGGCATCGTCGGCGTTGCTCTCGGCGTCATGGCGGCGCGCTACGACCGGGTGCGCGGGCTCACGCTGGGCGTCGCCTCGGTGGCGATCACCCTGCCCAGCTTCGCGCTCTTCACCGCGCTCGCCTATTACCTCGGGCTCGGTGACCTGCCGGTGGAGATCGGCCTGGCCATCTACGCGCTGCTGCCGATCGTGCGCAACACCGTGGTCGGGCTGCGCGGCGTCGACCCCGCGGTGCTGGACGCCGCTCTGGGCATGGGCATGTCGGCGGCGCAGCGCCTCCGTCGTGTCCAGCTCCCACTGGCGCTGCCGCTCATCCTCGCCGGCTTTCGGCAGGCCACCGTGATGGTGGTGGCGATCGCCACCGTCGGCGCCACCGTCGGGGCCAACGACCTCGGCCAGCCGATCCTGTCGGGCATCCGCGACTCCAACAGCGCCGAGGTCTTCGCCGGGGTCATCCCGGCCACCCTGCTGGCGCTCTTCGCCGACCGCATCCTCGGCTTCGCGCAGACCGCGCTGGCGCGCGGCGCCAGCGCCGGGGCGGCGGCATGATCACCTTCGAGAAGGTCACCCGCCGCTTCGGCGAGCGTGTTGCGGTGAGCGCCCTCGACCTGCAGATCCCCGCCGGCGAGATCGTCATGCTGGTGGGCCCGTCGGGGTGCGGCAAGACGACCACGCTGCGGATGATCAACCGCCTCGTCGAACCCAGCGAGGGACGCATCCTCATCGACGACGTCGACACCGCGTCGCTGCAGCCCGAGCACCTCCGTCGCGGCATCGGCTACGTCATCCAGCAGGTGGGTCTGTTCCCGCACCTCACGGTCGCCGAGAACGTGGCCACGGTGCCACGGCTGCTGGGCTGGGACGGCAAACGCATCGAGGCGCGCGTGACCGAGCTGCTCGACCTCGTCGGCCTGCCCCCCGCGGAGTACGCGCGTCGCCATCCCTCGGAGCTGAGCGGCGGGCAGCGCCAGCGCGTCGGCGTGGCCCGCGCGCTCGGCGCCGACCCGCCGATCCTGCTCATGGACGAACCCTTCGGCGCCATCGACCCGGTGGTGCGGCTGCGCCTCCAGCATGAGCTTCTGCGACTGCAATCGGTGGTGCGCAAGACCATCGTGTTCGTCACCCACGACATCGACGAGGCGGTGCGGCTCGGCGACCGTGTCGCCCTCTTCGCCGACGGCGGACACCTGATGCAATACGACACCCCGGCCGAGCTCCTCCTCCACCCGAGGACGGGCTTCGTCGAGGAGTTCCTCGGTGACAACCTGCTGCTCCGCCGCCTGGCGCTGTTGCCCCTGCGCGACGTGCACCTCAGCCGCAACGGGACGCGACCGAACGAAGAGGTCGCGATCACCGCCTCCCTGCGCGACGCCCTCGACGCGACGCTGCGGTCGAAGGACGGACGGGTGGCGGTGGTCGACGAGGCGGACTGGGTCGGGACGCTCGACGCCGATGCCATCCGCGAGGCGGCGGCGGCGAAGTGATCGCCCCGCCTCCCTCTCACGCGCGCTTCTCGCTCGCCACCCTGCGCACGCCGTTGTTTGTCGGCCTTGCGCTGCTCGCGCTGGTCGTCTTCCTCAAGGCCACGCCGGGAAAGATCACCGACCCCTTCGTGCTGACCCCGACCTTCGTGACCTCGCGGCTGCTCCGCCACATCGAGCTGGTGGCGATCTCGTTCGCGGTCTCGGCGGCGGTGGGGTGTGCCCTGGGCATCGGCCTCGCCGGGCGCGGGCGGGTGGGCAGGCTCGTCGCTTTTCTCCCCGCCAACCTCGGCCAGGCCATCCCGTCGGTTGGGGCGCTGGCGATCGCCACCACCATCAGCGGTCTCGGCGTCACCTCAACCGTCGAGGCGCTCAGTGTGTACGGCCTGCTGCCCATCGTGCGCAACACGGTGGCGGCGTTGCAGAGCATTGACGAGAGCCTGGTGGACGCCGCCCGCGGCATGGGCATGACCCGATTGCAGTCATTGCTGCGCGTGCAGCTTCCGCTCGCATCGTCGGGCATCTTCGCCGGTCTGCGCACCAGCCTGGTGCTCATCGTGGGCACCGCGACGCTGGGCAATTTCGTTGGCGGGGGCGGGCTTGGCGACATCATCGCGGCTGGTACCGGCAGCGAGCATGTCATCATCACTGGCGCCGTCATCGTCGCGGCATTGGCAATTCTCAGTGACTGGGCTTTGGGCCTGGTCGAAACCGCGTTGACACCGAATTCGTAGGCTAGCGGAGGACCAGGCAGTGAAACGTCGGCATTTGCTCTTTGCCGCGTCGCTCGTGACCGCGGGGGCAATCCTGCCCGCGTGCGGCTCGTCGAACAACACCACCAGCAGCAGCGGCGGCGGCAGCACCGGGCCCTGCGCCATCAGCAACAGCTCGGCGACCGACGGGGGCGGCGCCAGCCTCAAGATCGGCGCCAAGTCCTTCACCGAGGAGAAGCTGCTCGCCGAGCTGACCAAGGTGGAGCTGGGCAAGCACAACTTCGTCATCGACGACAGCACCCACGCGGCCGACCCGGCGATCGGACAGGCGATCGCCAGCAACCAGATCCAGATGCTCTGGCAGTACACCGGCACCGAGCTCGGCGCCCAGTACCTCAACGTCTCGCCGATCCCGACCGACCTCAACCAGGCCTTCAACCAGGTGGCCCAGCTGGACGCGGCCAAGGGGCTGTGCTGGACCAGTGAGACGCAGTTCAACGACACCAACGGCATCGGCATCCGCAGCGCCGACACCTCGAAGTTCGGCACCACGCTGTCCAGCTTCACGGCGTACCTGCAGCAGCACACTGACGTCAAGATCTGCATCGCCTCGGAGTTCCGGACGCGCAGCGATGGTCTTCCCGGCCTGGCCAGCACCTACGGCTCGGTGTGGGCGACGTACCCCGGGCTGACCGACGTCAGCCAGGGCGGTGAGAGCGTGCTCGCCAACAAGCAGTGCGACGCCGCCGAGGTGTTCACCACCGACGCCGCGCTGCAGGCGGACAACCTTGTGGCCCTGGCGGACGACAAGAAGCTCTTCCCGGCCGACAACGCCGGCCTGATGGTCCGCGCCGACGTGCTCTCGGCGCACCCGGCGATCGCCAACCTGATGGCGCCGATCGCGGCCAAGCTGACCACCACCGTGATGGTGGGTCTCAACAAGCAGGTGGACGTCGACGGCCAGAGTGTCACCACCGTGGCCACCAACTGGCTCAGCCAGAACGGGTTCTAGCTAACAGGGGCGAGGCAGATCCTCGCCCCTCGCGAGGACGGAGTGAATCCGTCCTCGCACACCCCACTCCTCGGCGCGCCTCGCGCGCCGGTCAGCCGGCGGCGATCGGCAGCGGCTTCACCGGTGAGCCGCCGTCCGTGGCACTCTCACCGAGGCCGGTCGGCAGCGGCTCGCCGGCGGCGATCAGGCGCGCGTCCTCGGCCGCGATCACCTTCAGCTCACCGATGAGCTTCTCGATCAGCTCCTCCTGGGGGAGCGACGCGATCACCTTGCCGCCGCGGTAGAGGATG
>DATBCJ010000079.1:0-1627 GCA_036270565.1 Candidatus Dormiibacterota bacterium
CCACTTCGTGCATCGCGCCGGGGTAGATGTCATGCAACCCTTCCCATGACCGCCACGCCTCGAGCGTGTCGGCGATTCGTTCGGCGACGCCGGCGGCGGGCGTGGGGTGCGGTGCCGCGCCTTCGACCGGAGACCAGCGCAGCGCGAATCCCACGCTGTCGCCCGCGCCGACGCTGAACACCGCGCGCATCGTGGCCTCCTCCACCGCGACCGGCACGCCCGCCGTGACCGCGAGCTGATTGGGGCCGCCGAACGTTCGACACCCATCGTCGGTGCGGCGCAGGAGCGGTCGCACCAGCCCGTACTCCGGTCGGGGCGCCAGCTCCATGCCGACCTCGACCCGCCCGCTCACACCCTCGACGAGGCGAAGCACCTCGTGGGGCGGGTGAAGGCCGTGATCGTGCTCGCGCTGACCGGGATGGGTTGCCATGACGTCGACAAGCCGGATGCTGCCCGTATCGGTGGTGAACGTCGTTTCGATGGCAAGGCTCGACGGTAGGTAGCGACGTGCGGCTCGACACGCCAGCGTCGGCCCGATTGACCAGTGGCCGGCGGCGGCATCGAGGATGCGAGCAAACACCGCGGGGCTGTCAAATCTCGGCAGGCACAGCCAATCGATGGACCCCCAGCGGCTGACCAACGCCGCGGAGGAGCAATCCGACAGCAGCCCGTACTCGGCGATGGGTACACCGTCCTGCATCGCCGCCACGCTACAGGCCCACGCCCATGGTCGGCTACCGCAGGCTGAACGCCGCCCCCGTGATCGCCAGGTCGATGTGCCCCACGACGGCGAACAGGGCGAACAGCGACAGCGCCGCGCCGAGCAGCGACACGTTCCTGAAGAAGGCGCTCTCCTGCGTGCGCCGTTGGGCAGGATCGGAGACGTTCCAGAACTGGTGGAACAGCGTCGCCGCGGGGAGCAGGAAGAGGGCGATCATCAGGGCACCGACGTCCGGCCAGATACCCGCCACGATGGAGACGTCGGCGAGGAGCAGGAACGCCCCCGTGGGCCAGCCCGCCACCGCCGGGATCGGCAGCTTGCCCTTCGCCGTGCTGACGTAGCGCTCATGGTTTTGGATGTGCCCGCGCGCGGCGTGCGCGAACAGACCGGCGAACAGGATCCTTCCGATGAGCAGGATCACGCCTGCCAGAGCGGTCATCAACCTGCGCCGCCGGTCCTCCGCCCCGCTAGGCCGTGGTCGTCGCCTCGGCCTGAGCCGACTCCGTCACCTCTTCCTTGGCCTGGCCAAGTTCGCCGTCGATCTCGAGCTTGACCTTCTCAGACACCAGAAGACCGCCTCCGCCCAGCGGGACGTTCCACTTCAGGTCCCACTTGCTGCGCTCGATGGTTCCGGTCAGGGTGCCGCCGACCTTGGTGTTGCCGTAGGGGTCGACGACGACGCCACTGTGCTCGTAGTCGAGCGCCACCTCATTGGTGATGTTCTTGATGGTCAGGTCACCGATGACCTTGTAGTCATCGCCGGCACGCTCCACCCGCTTCAGGGTGAACGTGATGGTCGGGTACTTCTCGACGTCCAGGAAGTCGGGGCTGCGCAGGTGGGCGTCGCGCTGTTCGTTGTCCGTGTCGATGCTGGCGGCGTCGATGGTCACCGTCCCGCGTGCGGTG
>DATBCJ010000080.1:0-4122 GCA_036270565.1 Candidatus Dormiibacterota bacterium
CCGTTGGCCGGCGACTCTGGCGGTCGTCGCGGCCATGGCACTCTACGTCACCTTGCCGGCGTCGCTGCTCCTCGGACCAAGCTGTGTCCTGCCCGCGCTCGAGGGCGCGATCCTGGTGCCGCTCATCGCGACCCGGCCGCATCGGCATGCCGGGGAGGCCGGGGCCAGCCGGGTCGCGGCGATCGTGCTCATCGCACTCGCCAACGTCGGCAACGTCGGCTCACTCGTGCTCCTGGTGCACGACCTGCTCATCCACCGCGGCGAGATCACGGGACGCACCCTGTTGTTCGCGGCGATCCAGATCTACCTGACCAATGTGATCATCTTCGGCCTCTGGTTCTGGGAGCTCGACGGTGGTGGACCGGCGAGGCGTCTCGGCACCGACCCGCGGCTGCCCGACTTCCTCTTCCCGCAGCTGATCAACGTCGACCGGGCACCGCACGGCTGGCGCCCTCATTTTCTCGACTACCTCTACGTGTCGCTCACCAACGCCACGGCGTTCAGCCCCACCGACACGATGCCCTTGACGCACCTCGCCAAGGTGCTCATGGGCGTGCAGTCGCTCGCCTCTCTGCTCACGGTCGCGCTGGTGGCGGGTCGCGCGGTCAACATCCTGAACTGAGCAGATGAGCCAGCGCTACGAGAGCGGCGAGAAGTTCCTCCGCGTCATCCAGCTCTTCCAGCGGCTGTCCGACACACAGACCGGGCTCACCACGCGCCAGCTAGCGGACCAGCTCGAGGTGACCACCCGCACGGTGCAGCGGTACCTCAGCACGCTGCGCGACAGCGCGGGCATCGACATCGAGGAGGTGGACGGCCGCTTTCGCATCGGCTCGCGCAGCCGTCTGCCCGCGATGCAGCTCGACCACTACCAGGCGACCGAGCTCCTGCTGGCGGTGCGCGCCATGCAGCAGATGCGCTCCGAGCAGGAGCCGGCGCTGATCGGCGCACTGGCGCAGTTGGCGCGCGCGTTGAGTGTGCCGGTGGTGACGCGGTACCTGCAAGGGCTCATCGCCGCCGCGGAACGGCGCCCCGCCGGGGGTGAGCGGCACGACATCGAGCGGGTGGTGGTCGATGGGTTCGTGCTGCGTCGGTGCGTCGAGGTCAGCTACCGCGATGCCGAGGGCCGCGAGACGCGCCGCGTCTTGCGACCGTACTTTCTCGAGCCGCGCGCGGAGAGCCGCACGCTCTACATCTTCGCCTACGACGACCTCTCCGACGAGGTCCGCCCGTTCCGTATCGATCGCGTCATAGCGGCGCGGCTGCTCACCGAGACGTTCGCGGTTCCGGACGACTTCGACATCGACTCCGTGGTCAGTGGATCGTGGGGCATCTGGCAGGCACCCGGGCAGGATGACGTCCACCTCCGCTTCGACCACGCCATTTCCGAGCGGGCGCGCGAGGCGCTGGGCCATCGGGTCGCCGAGGTGAGCGAGCGCGACGACGGCGACATCGACGTCCACATCCGGGTGGCCAGCGAGGTCGAGATGCGTTCGTGGGTGCTTGGCTGGGGCGGATCCGTGGAGGTCATCGCGCCACCATCGCTGCGCCGGCATATCGCGTCAACGCTGCGCCACGGTGCGGATCGCTACCCATCGGCCACAATAGCGCCGATCGTCCCACCCGGAGGCAACCCGTGAGCGTCGCAGCCAACTCCATCGCCGATCGCATCCAGGGCTTTCTCGCCGCGCAGCGCACCGAGCTGCGTCACGTATCGCTCGACATCCACTCGCACCCGGAGATCGCGTTCGAGGAGACGCGGGCGTGCGCAACGCTGTGTGGCCTGCTCAAGGCGAACGGGTTCGATGTGCGCCGCGACGTTTCGGGCATGAACACCGCGTTCGTCGCCGACGCGCAGAGCGGGAGCGCCGGCCCGCGGGTGGCGTTTGTGTGCGAGTACGACGCGCTGCGTGGGTTGGGACACGCATGCGGGCACAACCTCATCGGCACGGCGTCGGCGGCCGCCGGTATCGCGCTGCTGCGCGCCCTGCTCGACAGCGGCACCGCAGGCCAGGTACGCGTCGTCGGCAGCCCCGCCGAGGAGGGCGGCGGCGGCAAGATCCCACTGGTCCGCGACGGCGTCTTCGACGACTGCGACGCCGCCCTGATCCTGCACCCCACGGACCGCACCAGCGCCGTGATGTGGGCGCTTGCATGCACCAACTGGAGGTGGGCGTTCACCGGCCGCTCAGCGCACGCGGCCGGCCATCCCGACCGCGGGATCAATGCGCTGGATGCGTTCGTCCACGCGTACAACGGCATCTCCCTGTGGCGCCAGCAGCTGCGGGACGGCGCCCGCGTGCACGGTTTCATCGCGGAGGGCGGGACGGCGCCGAACATCATCCCCGAGCGCAGCAGCGGCGAATTCATCACCCGGGCGCGCGACGCCGCGTACCTCGACGAGATGAACACCCGCTTCGTGGCGATCTTCGAGGCCGCCGCGGCTGCCACCGGCTGCACCGTCGAGCTGGTGCAGGAGTCCACCTACAGGGACCTGCGCTCCAACAGCGTTCTCGCCCAGCGCGGCCACGCCCACCTCGCTGCCGTCGGCCTGGAGCCCGTGATGGCGCAGCCCTGGGATCGCGTCGGGTCCACCGATGTCGGCGACCTCTCCTACGCCTGCCCGACGGTTCACCCCGAGGTCGCGATCGCGGACGAGGGCGTGTCGGTTCACACCCATGCGTTCCGCGAGGCCGCCGCCGGCGAGCACGCCCACGACGTGATGCTCAAGGGCGCGGCTGCCCTGGCCCTGACCGGCGCCGACGTGCTCATGGACGCGGCCGTCCGTGACCAGGTGCGCACGTCCTTTGGGACCGAGCCGTGGCGCCGCCAGGAGTGGCGCGGCTCCGGGGCCTGACGCGCCCCAGCCCGTTTGTTCATACAGGCGCACGGGTATCGTTGAGGCATGTCCGACAAAGTCGTCAAGTCCGACCAGGAGTGGCGTGAGCAGCTCACCCCTGAGCAGTACGCGGTGCTTCGCCGCGGCGCCACCGAGCGGCCGGGCACCGGCCAGTACGTCCACGTCAAGTCCACGGGCCAGTACCTGTGCGCCGGGTGCGGGGCGGAGCTGTTCGACTCCAGCACCAAGTACGACTCCCGCAGCGGGTGGCCGAGCTTCTACGCGCCAGCCCACGCTGACGCCATCGAGGAGCGCCGCGACTTCAAGATGATCGTCCCGCGCACCGAGGTGCGCTGCGGGCGCTGTGGCGGACACCTCGGCCATGTCTTCGGCGACGGGCCGGAGCCGACCGGCCAGCGCTACTGCATCAACTCCGCCGCGCTGCGCTTCGCCAAGACGGCGCCGGCCGGCTCTCAGCCGGCGGACGGAGACATGGCGGGCGAGGCCTAGGCGGTCTGGGCTGCCACCAGTCGAGGCGCCTCCGGCAGCGGGCGCGCGCGATGCAGGCTGACCCCGAGCATCACCAACGCGATGCCGGCGACGTCGGCGAGGGAGGGCAGCTGGCGGAGCACGACGACACCGATCACCGTCGCCGTGGCGGGGAGAAGGGCCACGAACAGCGCGTAGGTCGATCGCGGCAGGCGGGCCATCGCCAGCTGGTCGAAGACGTACGGGATGACCGACGACGACACGCCGACGCCCACGCCGGCCGCCAGCGCCACCGGGTCAGCGAAGGCGTGGATCGCCCCGTGAAGCCCGATCGGTGAGACGAAGAGGAATCCGAACATCATCGCCGCCGCCAGGCCGTCGATGTCACCCTTCGGCGAGCGCTGGGCCACGCGGTGCGCCAGGACGATGTACGCGGCGAAAAGGGCTGCATTGGCAAAGGCAAAGGCCACACCGAGCGGTTGACCAACGAAGCGGGCGTGGGTGAGCAGGTAGACGCCGCCTCCCGCTGCGAGGATGGCGGCGAAGTTGCGCGGGATGCGCGCACCGAGGGCGGCCAGCATGATCGGGCCGATGAACTCGATCGCCGCCACGGTCGCCAGCGGCAGGCGGTCGATGGAGACGTAGAAGCAGACGTTCATCACCGCGAACACGGCGCCCAACGCGATGATCAACAGCTGACCGCGGCGGTCGAGCGCGAGGAGGCTGCGCCACGGCCGCCGCCAGGCCGCAAAGATGAGTGCTGCCGAGGCGATCCGCAACCACGCCACCCCGAG
>DATBCJ010000081.1:0-4369 GCA_036270565.1 Candidatus Dormiibacterota bacterium
TTCGAGGCGCACCGTGTCTTCGCCGCCTTCGACCAGCCCGACCTCAAGGCCCGCTTCACGCTGCGGGTGATCGCGCCGACGGCGTGGACGGTGGTGGGCAACGCCCCGGTGGAGCGCATCGACGCGGATGCGTCCGACCCCACCAGGTCGACGGTGGTGTTCACCGAGTCGCCGATCATGTCGAGCTACCTGGTGGCCGTCGTCGCCGGCCCGTATGCGCGCGTCACCGACACGCACGACGGCATCGAGCTCAACCTCTACTGCCGGCAGTCGCTGCGCCGCTACCTCGACGACAGGGAGATCTTCGAGGTCACCAAGCAGGGGCTCGACCATTTTGCCAACCGCTTTGGGATGCGCTACCCCTTCGGCGAGAAGTACGACCAGCTCTTCGTCCCGGAGTTCAACGCCGGCGCCATGGAGAACGTCGCCTGCGTCACCTTCAACGAGGAGAGCACCATCTACCGCGGCGCCGTGCCCGCGTCGGTGTACGCCTGGCGCGCCGGGACCATCCTCCACGAGATGGCGCACATGTGGTTCGGCGACCTGGTGACCATGCGCTGGTGGAACGACCTCTGGCTCAACGAGAGCTTCGCCACCTACATGGGCAACGACGCGCAGGCCACCGCCACCAAGTTCACCAGCGCCTGGGTCGACTTCGCCAACGGCGACAAGTCGTGGGCGGCGCGCCAGGACCAGCTGCCCACCACCCATCCGATCGCGGCCGACGTGCCCGACGTCAGCACCGGGAGGCTCAACTTCGACGGCATCAGCTATGCCAAGGGTGCATCGGTGCTGCGCCAGCTGGTCGCCTGGGTTGGCGAGGACGCCTTCTTCGGCGGGATCCGCGACTACTTCACCGAGCACCAGTGGGGCAATGCCACGCTGCATGATTTTCTTGCGCCGCTGGCGCGCCACTCCGGACGCGACCTCGCCGCATGGTCGCGCGAATGGCTGGAGACGGCGGGCATGAACATGCTTCGTGCCGAGATCGCCGCTGCCGATGGGATCATCGAGAGCTGCGCGGTCATCCAGGCACCGGCCGTGCCGGCTCTGCCCACGCTGCGGTCGCATCGCATCGGCGTGGGCCTCTTCGACCTCGATGACAACGGCCGCCTGGTGCGCACCCAGCGCATCGAGCTCGACATCAGCGGTGAACGCACCGAGATCGCGGAGCTGCGCGGGCGGGTGCGGCCGGCGCTGATCCTGCCCAACGACGGCGATCTCACCTTCGCCAAGATCCGGCTGGACGCCACCTCCACCCAGACTGTCATCGACCACCTCTCCGAGCTCGACGACCCGCTCGCCCGGTCGCTGTTGTGGGCGGCGATGTGGGACATGGCGCGGGACGCGGACATCACCGCCAGCCGGTACATCGACTTCGTGCACCGCCACGCCCCCAACGAGACGCTGCCCACCATCGTCGACGACCTGCTCGGCGAGGCGCTGGCCGCGGTGGAGACGTTCAGCCATCCACAGAACAGGCGCGCCGCCCGCGCCCACCTCCACGCCACGGCCGCCACCATCCTGGCGTCGGCCACGCCGGGGAGCGCGCTGCAGCTGAGCGCGCTGCGCTGCACGCTGGCCACGTCGGATGCGCCGGAGGACTTCGACTTTGCCACCGCCCTGCTCGCCGGACGGTCGGTGCCCGAGGGCATCACCGTCGACCAGGACCTGCGCTGGCTGATTGTCCGCCGCCTCGCCGCGGCCGACCGTCTCGACAACGCGGCCATCGACGCCGAGGCCGCCCGCGACAACACCGACCTGGGCGCGCGCAAGGCCGCCGCCGCGCGCGCGGCCCGGCCGCATGCCGACGCCAAGTCGGCGGCGTGGACGCGGATCATCGACCGGGCCACACCGCTGGCGATGCAGCGCGCCCTGATCGCCGGCTTCCAGGAGCGCGACCAGCAGGAGCTGCTGGCGCCGTACATCGACAGGTGGGTCGACCAGGTGCCGCGCTACTGGCGCGAACGTGCCTCCGAGGAGGCCGAGACCTTCACCCACGGCATGTATCCCGCCTACCGCGCAGACGACGCCGTCATCGCCGCCGCCGACAGGCTGCTCGAGGCTGACGACCTGACGGAGTCGGCGCGGCGCCTGGTGCTGGAGAGCCGGGACAGCACGTTGCGCCACCAGCGCGCCCAGGAAGCCGACCGCGCCGCCGGAGTGGGCGCCGAGGCGTAGCCATGACCTTCGACGCCTTCCTCCACCAGCTGCCCGACAGCGATCCCGACGAGACGGTGGAATGGCTCGAGTCGCTGGACACGCTGGTCGCCACCGAGGGCGTCTCCCGCGCCCGCTTCGTGCTCGGCAAGCTCGTCGAGCGCGCGCGCAAGCTCAACGTCGGGGTTCCACCACTGGTGTCGACGCCGTACATCAACACCATCCCGCCCGAGGAGGAGCCGTGGTTCCCGGGCGACGAGGAGATGGAACGCCAGATCCGCCGGATCGTGCGCTGGAACGCGGCGGTGATGGTGACCCGCGCCAACAAGCGCAGTGATGGAATCGGCGGTCACCTCAGCACCTACGCGTCATCGGCGTCGCTGTACGAGGTCGGCTTCAACCACTTCTTCCGCGGCAAGGACGACGGCCGCCCCGGCGACCAGATCTACTACCAGGGCCACGCCGCGCCGGGGATGTACGCGCGCGCGTTCCTCGAAGGACGACTCACCGAGGAGCACCTCGACAATTTCCGCCACGAGACCGGCGGCAAGTGGTTGAGCTCGTACCCGCACCCGCGGCTGATGCCGGACTTCTGGGAGTTTCCCACCGTGTCGATGGGGTTGGGCCCGCTCAACGCCATCTACCAGGCCCGCTTCAACCGCTACCTCTACGCACGACAGATCGCCGACACCAGCGAGTCGCGGGTGTGGGCCTTCCTCGGTGACGGGGAGATGGACGAGCCCGAGGCCACCGGCGCCATCGCCCTGGCCTCACGCGAGCAGCTCGACAACCTCGTCTTCGTGATCAGCTGCAACCTGCAACGGCTCGACGGCCCGGTCCGCGGCAACGGCAAGATCATCCAGGAGCTGGAGTCGATCTTCCGGGGCGCGGGGTGGAACGTCGTCAAGGTGCTCTGGGGAAGGGAGTGGGACCCGCTCCTGGCCCGAGACGTCGACGGCGTGCTTGTCGACAAGATGAACACCACCAACGACGGCCAGTTTCAGAAGTATTCCACCGACGAGTCCGGTGCGTACATCCGCGAGAACTTCTTCGGCCCCGACCCGCGGCTGCGCAAGCTCGTCGAGCATCTCTCCGACAACGACCTGCGCCACCTCCGTCGCGGCGGCCACGACCACCGCAAGCTCTACAGCGCGTACCGGCTGGCGCTGCAACAGAAGGGTGCGCCGACGGTGATCCTGGCCCACACCGTCAAGGGCTGGACACTCGGTTCGCTGTTCGAGGGCCGCAACGCCACCCACCAGATCAAGAAGATCGGCGAGGCGGAGCTGAAGGCCTTCCGCGACAAGCTGGAGCTGCCCATCAGCGACCAGCAGCTCAGCGAGGGCGTGCCGCCCTACTACCATCCCGGCGCTCGATCCGACGAGGTCGACTACCTGATGAGCCGCCGGCTCGCCCTCGGCGGCACGCTGCCCAAGCGCGTGGTGCGCGACCGCAGCCTGGTGGTGCCCGGGGACGGCGTGTGGGCCGGCACCCTGGCGGGCAGCGGCGGACGCGCGGCGTCCACCACCGCCGCGTTCGGAGCGGTGCTGCGCAACCTGCTCCGTGATCCCGAGGTGGGGCGGCGCATCGTGCCGATCATCCCCGACGAGGCGCGCACCTTCGGCATGGACGCCCTGTTCCGTGAGGTCAAGATCTACGCCCCGTTCGGACAGCAGTACGAGCCCGTCGACGCCAACATGGTGCTGAGCTACCAGGAGGCTCGCGACGGGCAGCTCCTCGAGGAGGGCATCACCGAGGCCGGTTCCATGGGCAGCTTCGCGGCGGCGGGCACCGCGTACGCCACCCACGGCGAGCCGATGATCCCGTTCTACATCTTCTATTCGATGTTCGGCTACCAGCGCATCGGCGACCTGGTGTGGGCGTTCGGCGACGCGCGCGGACGGGGATTCCTGCTCGGCGCCACCGCCGGTCGCACAACCCTCAACGGCGAGGGGCTGCAGCACCAGGACGGGCACTCCCCGCTTCTCTTCTCAGCGGTGCCCAACTGCGAGGTGTACGACCCCGCGTACGCCTACGAGGTGGCGGTGATCATCCGCGAGGGCATGCGCCGCATGTACGAGCGCAATGAGGACGTCTTCTACTACCTCACGCTCTACAACGAGAACTACCCGCAACCGCCCATGCCCGACGGCGTCGAGGAGGGCATCCTGCGTGGCCTCTACCGCCTGCAGCCGGCCGCGGAGCAGCG
>DATBCJ010000082.1:0-5266 GCA_036270565.1 Candidatus Dormiibacterota bacterium
TGCCCGCGGTGCTGCGGCGACCCCCCAAGGTCTAGGCAGGTCAGCGCTCCTCACGGCGGTGTTCGGAGGCAAGCTCGGCGAGGAGGGCGGGATCGAGCTGGTCACCCCTGATGGTGGCGATGCGGCACTGGGTGGTGGCGCGCAGCGTCGCGGTGCGCCGGCCTCCTTCGAGCAGCGCCCGCTCGCCGAGCACGGCCCCCGGGCCCAGCTGCGCCAGGGGTTCACCCCCGATCTCCACGGCCACCATGCCGTCAAGCACGAGGAACACCTCGGCGCCTTCGTCGCCCTCCTCGACGATGGTCCTGCCCTGGGCGACCTTGCGGATCGATGGCTTGGCATCGCCGCGCATGATGTGCGCCGAGAGCTCGCGCTCCAGCGCGGTCTCCACCTCGCTCACAAGCGCCGGCGAGTCCTCGTCGCCCCAGGGCGTGTGCGAGCCGAAGGCGTGGCGGTACCAGTCGTTGAAGTTGACCAGCCCCGACTTCTGCACCAACCGCAGGCCGTGGTCGTAGATCCAGTGGCGCGGGAACGGGCTGGCCCCGACGAGCTCGTGGGACGAGGTGCCGTCGGCATGCAGTGTCAGGGCCAGCGTGGTCCAGGCCAGTGGCGCTGACACCTGCACGAACGGCGGATATTTGACGCGTCGTGGCATCGGCACGCCGGTGCGACCCCCGGTCGTCTGAACGAAGCGCACCGAGCCGTCGGCCACCTCCGGGGGTTGTTGCCGATCGGGGAAGGCCACCGCGGCAAAGGTCGCAACCCTGCCGCCAAGGCTCAGCGTGGTCGAACCGATCTGGCCCCCGCCGGTGTACCCGTGACCGGTGACGCGACCCTCGTCGACGTCGATCCAGCAAGCAAGACGGTTGGCAAAACGGAATCGGTCTGCCTGTTGCAGCGCCGCGAGGTCCTCGACCGTCTCGGGGGGTGCGTCGTCGTAGTGGGCGAGGCCCATCTCGAACGGCAGCTTGCTCATCCCCTCGATTGCCTCGGACGGGATCCAGGAGATCGATGTGACCGACGACTCAATTCTCATGCTGGTTACCTCCGCGGTGACCATGCCACCACATCGGGCGTCCGTCGAGGGTGGCGGCGCGACCTCCAAGGGTGAGGTTGACCGCCACCAGGTGTGGTATCCGCCTCATTGCCGATTCTCGAGCCCTGCATACAGTCAGCCCATGCCGTCTGACGCCTCCATCCGCGTGGTCCTCGCCGACGACAACCTGATTGTTCGCGAAGGGGTTCGCGCGCTCCTGCTCGCCTCCGGCGACATCGACGTGGTCGGCGTGGCCGGGGACTACGACGCCCTGATCGCAGGCGCCGACGCGCTCACCCCCCAGGTCGTGGTCACCGACATCCGCATGCCGCCGAACTTCGTTGACGAGGGCATCGCCGCGGCACGGCTGATTCGCAAGCAGTACCCGGGCACCGGCATCGTCATCCTCTCCCAGTACGACGAACCCGAGTACGCAATCGCGCTCCTCAGCGAGGGCGCGGCCGGCTACGCGTACCTGCTCAAGGACCGGGTGGCCGAGGGTGACCAGCTGGCCCGCGCCGTCCGCGAGGTGAGCACCGGTGGCTCGATGCTTGATCCCCGCATCGTCAACTCCCTGACCAAGCCGGTGACCGACGTGGCCGGCCTCGGCGCGGCGGAGGAGCGCCTGCTCCAGATGGTCGCCGAGGGCAAGCCGATCAAGGCCATCGCGGTGGGGTTGCGATCCACCCCTGAAGCCGTGTCCGCCGACATCGAGAGCCTGTTCCTCAAGCTGGCCCAGGAGGCGAGCGGGGGCACGCACGGCGCGTTGCAGCGGCTCAAGCTGCTCCACAAGGCGATCGTCGACCGCGAAGAGCAGGGTGAGAGCCTCAGCCGCATGCTCCCGGGCGGCCTCGCGCAGAAGCTGCGCGAGCACGGCGTGAAGCCCGGCGAGACCGAGCGGCTGACGGTCACGGTGCTGATGTCGGACATCCGCGGCTACTCCACGATCGCCGAGATGGCCGACCCGAGCGTGCTCGCGGGCCAGCTCCACGAGCACCGCGCCGAGATGAACAACGCCCTGCTCGGCGAGCACGGCACGGTCATGCAGTTCGTTGGCGACGCGGTCATGGCGGTGTTCGGCGCACCGTTTCCGCAGCCGGACCAATGCCAGCGTGCTGTCGCGGCCGCCGCGGTGATGCACGCGCGCCAGGCCGATCTCAACGCGCGATGGAAGGCGTCGGGGCTTCCGGCGTTCCAGCTGGGCATCGGGGTGTCGACCGGAGATGTCGCCGCGGCACTGCTTGGGTCTGACGAGCGGCTCGAATACTCAGTGGTCGGCGATGCCGTCAACCTGGCACAGAGGTTGCAGCAGTGGGCCGAGGGAGGCCAGACGGTGCTCAGCGAGCCGACCTTCGCCGCGCTCACCTCCCCACCCGACGCCGAGCGCCTCGAGCCGGCGCTGGTCAAGGGCCGCCATACGCCGGTCGGGGCCTACCGTATCGGCGTCGCAGTCGCGTCGGCGTCCGCGTGATCGCCGACGCGCGGCGTGGCAGGACCACGGTCCTGGCCTTCGGGCTGGCGGCTCTTGCGCTGACTGCGGCGGCGACAACGGCGACACTCGCCGTTCTCAACCGGGCCAGGCTTCCAAGCTTGGACGCCGCCGACCCGTCGGCGATCATCATTCCCATCGGCGCCGGAGTGCTGGGCGCTCTCGTTGCGTCGCGGCGCCCGCGCAACCCGACCGGATGGCTCCTCCTGGTCATTGCAGTGGCCAGCGGTTTGCAGGGGGCGGAGGATCAGTACGTCAGGTTGGCGCTGTTCGCCCATGGGGGCGCCCTGCCTGGCGTGGTCTGGGCAGAGTGGCTGAACAGCTTGAGCACGATCCCGCTGTTCCCCGCGGGCGCCGTCGCGCTGCTGATGCTGCTGCTTCCGGACGGACATCTGCCATCCAGGAGGTGGCGTCCGGTCGCCGTGACCGGCGTGATCGTGACGGCGCTCCTGGCAGTCCTGACCGCTTTCGCCCCAGGTCCGATCTCCGTCAGCTCGAACGTCGTGAACTACACGACCCTACCGAATCCGGTGGGCCTTCCAGCTCTCCGCGACGTGGCGGCGTCCGGAGCCTCCCTCGGCGGGGCGATTTGGTTCCTCGGCCTTGCGGTCGTCGTCTGTGCTGCAGCAGCGCCCCTGGTGCGCATGCGCCGGTCAGTGGGTGACGAACGCCAGCAGCTGAAGTGGATCGCATACGCGGTGCTGACCACGGTCGTGGCCATCGTCGTCTTCGTTTTTCTGAGCGGGTCGGTGCTGCCCGGTTGGACCTTCGACATCCCGATTGTCCTTGGTTTCGGCGTGGCGTTCCCCGCGACCATCGGCATCGCCATCTTCAAGTACCGCCTCTACGACATCGACGTGGTCATCAGCCGGACCCTGGTGTACGGCTCACTCGCTGTCTTCATCACCGCGGTGTACGTCGGCATCGCGGTGGGCATCGGCGCAGCCATCGGCGGCGGCGGCAGGCCCAACCTGGGGTTGTCGATCCTCGCCACCGCCATCGTGGCCGTCGGATTCCAGCCGGTCCGCGAGCGCGTGCAGAAGGTGGCCAACAGGCTTGTGTACGGCAAGCGCGCCACTCCGTACGAGGTGCTGTCGGAGTTCTCTGCGCGGGTCGCCGACTCATACGCCACCGACGACGTCATGCCGCGCATGGCGCGCGTTCTCGCCGAGGGCACCGGCGCGCAGCGGGCCGACGTCTGGTTGCGCTCGGGCATGGCATGGCGTGAGGCTGCCGTATGGCCCGCCGACGCGATCCGCGCCCAGGACTTGCAAGCCGCCGAGGGATTGCTGCCCCCGGTCAATGGCGCCAGCCGGCTCGTCGAGGTGCGCCACCAGGGTGAGCTGCTCGGCGCCTTGAGCGTGACCAAGCGCGCCGGTGACGGCCTCACCCCTGTGGAGGACAACCTGCTCACCGACCTCGCCGGCCAGGCGGGCCTCGTACTCAGGAACGTGGGGCTCACCGCCGACCTGCAGGCACGTCTCGACGAGCTTCGGGCGTCGCGGCAGCGCCTGGTGAGCGCCCAGGACGAGGAGCGCCGCCGGCTGGAGCGCAACCTCCATGACGGAGCACAGCAGCACCTGGTGGCGCTCAAGGTGAAGCTGGGCCTCGCCGAGATGCTGATGGGACGCGACCCCGACAAGGCCAGGCTGACGATCGACCAGCTCAAGTCGGACGCGGACGACGCCCTGGACACCCTGCGCGACCTGGCCCGTGGCATCTACCCGCCCCTGCTCGCTGACAGGGGCCTGGGCGCCGCGCTGGAGGCGCAGGCGCGCAAGGCCACCGTCGCGGTGACCGTCGACGCGGACGGACTCGGTCGCTACTCGCAGGACGTCGAGGCCGCCGTTTACTTCTCGGTGCTGGAGGCGCTGCAGAACGTGCAGAAGTACGCCGGTGCCTCACACGTGCAGATCCACCTGGACGAGGTCGACGGTGTGCTCCGGTTCAGCGTCGACGACGACGGCGCTGGCTTTGACGTCGCCGCCACGCGGAGGGGATCCGGCCTGGTCAACATGGCCGACCGCCTCGACGCCCTCGGCGGTCGTCTGCAGGTCAGCTCAACGGTCGGCGCCGGCACGTCGATCGCGGGCCGGGTGAGTGTCTACGTCGCAGCCGCGCCGTTGGCCGCCGACCAGGCTTCCACGAGCCGCTCGGGGCTGAACTCCGACTTGGGGATGAAGCAGGCAGCGCCCACCTCCTCCGCCTGAGGTCCGTACTCCGCCGCCTCGTAGGTGGAGAGCACCAGCACCACCACCGGTCGGTTGGCAACGTCCGCGATGATCCGTCGCGTCGCCTCCAGCCCGCTGATGCCCGGCAGGTTGACGTCCATGAGCACCAGGTCCGGATGCAGCTCGTGGGCGACGCTGACCGACGTCTCGCCGTCCTCGGCTTCGCCAACCACCTCGAACCCGTCGGTCAGCTCGACGACGGTGCGCGCCACGGCGCGGAAGGGCTCCTGGTCGTCAACGATCAGAACGCGTACCGGCATCTCGCGCTGAGAATACGCGCTGGCGAGGTTCAGAACCAAGGGTGCCTGCCCACCGGGCGGTAGTGATGCAGGCCGCCTCCTCACAGCCGCACCTGCTCGCCTATCCTCCGATCGTGCCGATTCGTGTGGTCATCGCTGAGGACAACTACCTTCTCCGCGAAGGGCTTGCCCAGCTGCTCACAACCGCGGATGAGATCGAGCTGGTGGCGTCCTGCAGCGACCTTCCAGAGCTCGAGCGCGCCATCGAGGAGAC
>DATBCJ010000083.1:0-2198 GCA_036270565.1 Candidatus Dormiibacterota bacterium
CTCCTCGCCGTGATCGTCGCCGCCGCGAGCGCCGCGCTGGTGCTTCTCGCGCGCCGGCGCAGCCGTCCGGATCCCTTCGAGTTCGTGCGCTGACACGTCAGACGGCAGCTCGGTCGGGGGAGCGAGGTGGCGCGCCCAGGAGGATTTGAACCCCCGACCTTCTGATCCGTAGTCAGACGCTCTATCCGGGCTGAGCTATAGGCGCGCGGTTCCCCTGGTCAGGGAACGGCTTGCGAGTGTACACCTCCCTCGTCGTTCCAACTCTCGGTCCCGCCCGCGCGCGGCTGCGCCCGTAGCTACCCGCGAGCCATGATGGTGGGACCACATCAGCAAGCCCGGAGGTCGTGATCATGGCGGTGACAGGCAGTGTTGATCAGCGCCTGACCGCCGAGGACGTCGCGTACATGCGCGACCTCGGCAACCAGCTGCGTGTCGACGGCATCCGGGCCAGCACCAAGGCGGGTTCGGGTCACCCCACGTCGAGCATGTCGGCGAGCGACCTCCTCGCCGTGCTCATCACCCGCCACCTCCACTACGACTGGCAGAACCCCACGCTCGACAACAACGACCACCTCATCTTCTCCAAGGGCCACGCCTCGCCCCTGGTCTACGCCGTGTTCAAGGCGTGCGGGGCGATCGACGACGCCGAGCTGATGGCCTATCGCACCCACGGCTCACGGCTCCAGGGGCACCCCACCCCGGTCCTGCCCTGGGTGGACGTGGCCACCGGCTCCCTGGGCCAGGGGATGCCCATCGCCGTCGGGGTGGCCCTGGCGGGCCGCGCCGTGGATCGCCTTCCCTTCCACGTCTGGGCGCTCTGCGGCGATTCCGAGATGGCCGAGGGCTCGATCTGGGAGGGCCTCGACAAGGCCAGCCACTACGGGCTCAGCAACTTCACCGCGATCGTCGACGTCAACAGGCTCGGCCAGCGCGGACCGACCGAGCTGGAATGGAACCTGGCCGCCTACCAGGCCCGCGTCGAGGCGTTCGGATGCCGCGCCCTGGTCATCGACGGCCACGACATCGAGCAGATCGACGACGCCCTCGGCCGGGCCCGCGCCGAGCGCGAACGGCCCACGGTCGTCCTGGCCCGCACCATCAAGGGCAAGGGGTTCAGCGAGATCGAGGACAAGGACGGCTGGCACGGCAAGGCGCTGCCTCCCGACATGGCCGAGCGGGCGATTGCAGAGCTCGGCGGCATCCGCGACCTGCACGTCGCCACCCAGCCGCCCGAGCCGGGTGACTCGGCGGTGCGACGCGGCGGCGCCGGCGTGACCATCTCGCTGCCGACCTACTCCAAGGACGACAAGGTGGCCACGCGCAAGGCATACGGCGACGCCCTGGTCGCGGTGGGCGCGCGCGCGGACGTTGTGGCGCTCGACGGCGAGGTGAGCAACTCGACGCACGCCGACGAGTTCAAGAAGGCCCACCCCGATCGTTTCTTCGAGATGTACATCGCCGAGCAGCAGCTGGTCGCCGCCACCGTGGGGATGTCGGTGCGCCACCTGGTTCCCTTCGCGTCGACGTTCGCCGCCTTCTTCAGCCGCGCGCTGGACTTCGTGCGCATGGCGGGGATCTCGGGCGCCGACATCCGCTTGTCGGGGTCGCACGCGGGCTGCGAGATCGGCCCTGACGGTCCCTCGCAGATGGCGCTGGAGGACCTCGCCGCCATGCGAGCGATCCACACGTCCACCGTGCTGTACCCGAGCGACCCGGTGTCGACGGCCAAGCTGGTGGAGCGCATGGTCGACACAGACGGCGTCGTCTACCTTCGCACCACCCGCGGCGCCTATCCCACGCTGTACGACAACGACGAGGGCTTCGAGGTGGGTGGCTCGAAGGTGCTGCGGCGCAGTGACACGGACACGGTGGCGCTGATCGGGGCCGGCGTCACCCTGCACAGCTGCCTCGACGCCGCCGACAGGCTGCGCGCCGAGGGCGTCAGCTGCCGCGTCATCGACCTCTACTCCGTCAAGCCGGTCGACACGGCGACGCTGCGCGAGGCGGTACGCGACACCGGGGGCAACCTCGTGGTCGTCGAGGACCACTATCCCGAAGGCGGTCTCGCCGCCGCCGTCCTGGAGGCGCTCGCGGCAGACGAGGACCGCCCCCGGGTCACCCACCTGGCGGTGCGCGGCCTGCCCGGGTCGGGCACCACCGCGGAGCTGATGGCGGCAGCCGGCATCGACGCCGACGCC
>DATBCJ010000084.1:0-1591 GCA_036270565.1 Candidatus Dormiibacterota bacterium
GCTGTCAGCACGCGCAGCGCATGGTGGCGGTCACCGTCGAAGGAGAGCACGGTGTCGACCAGGTGCTCGACCGCACGTGGACCGGCAGGATCGCCGTCCTTGGTGACGTGGCCGACCACCAGGAACGGCACGCCGCTTCTCTTGGCGAGGCGTGTCAGGCGCTCGACGCAGGCGCGCACCTGGGCCACGCTGCCCGCGGGCTGCGCCAACGCGGGATCGGTCACGGACTGCAGCGAGTCGACGACCACGAGGGCGGGACGCCTGTCTTCGGTCGCGGCCTCGATCGCCTCGACGTCGGGACCCTCGAGCGCGAGCAGGTGTGCGGGCACTTGACCGAGCCGTGTCGCGCGCACGCTCACCTGGGTCAGCGACTCCTCCGCCGAGGCCAACAGCACGTCGGAGCCGGCGGCAGCGAGTGAGGAGAGGACCTGGAACAGCAGGGTCGACTTGCCGATACCGGGCGGCCCGAAGAGCAGTGTCACCGAACCGGCCACCACACCACCACCGAGCACGCGGTCGAGCTCGCCCACCCCGGTCGGGAGCGGGCGTACCCCTTCGTTTGCCACGTCACGCAGAGCGATGGCAGCGGGCAGCGGCGCGTCGCCGAGACGGGCACTCGACGGGCGCGTGGCCGCTGCGGCCAACGTGTTCCACTCGCCGCAGCCTCCACATCGACCGCTCCAGCGTGGCGAAGTCGCACCACACGCGTCGCAAGCGAACTCTGTGCGGGCGCGTGGGGAGGTGGTCGGGGTCAGGACCATGCGCAAAACATATGGATGGGGTGTCACACGAGCTCGTTCGGCGAGCGGTCTGGGTCTGTCAGGTGACAGGCTCACGGGGCGTGGACGCACCGATCCTCGAAGACTAATGGTGCACCGCCGCCGTGCGCTTGCTATGACCATCGTCCGACCCGCCGCTCGCCCCAACGACGAAGAAGGAATCCTTGCGCTGGTGGCTGCCGCGTTTTCCGACGCCACCCGCGAGGCCACTGAGGAGCTCGCCATCGTCCGCGGCACCTGGATGGCAACGGACGCCCGCCAGCTCATCGAACTCGTCGCCGACGACAACGACACGGTCGTCGCCCACGCGTTGGCCGCGCCCGGCCACATCGGCGGCGCTCCGAGCCCGGTGGCGGGCGTGGCACCCGTGTGCGTCGCACCGTCACATCAGCAACTCGGCATCGGCACCGCCCTCATGGAGTCCCTCATCCGTGCGGCCACGTCGCGCCGCTGGCCGCTGCTGGTCCTGCTGGGCGACCCCGCTTACTACTCGCGTTTCGGCTTCGAACCCGCAGGACCGCTCGGGCTCACCTACGCGCCCGCCGGCACCGGCTCACCGAACTTTCAGGCGCGTCGGCCTCGATGACTACGACGCGCAGCGACGCGGCACGTTCACCTACTGCTGGGAGTAGACGGTCGTGGTGCCTATTCGGGGTCGGCGCCCGCGCCAGCCAGCTCGAGCGGCGGAGGCTCGAGTCCTTCGATGGCCCGGAAGCTCAACTGGGGCCCCTCGCCCTCGATCGGCGAATCCTCGACGTCGATGACGATGGTCTCGCCCACCCGGAACTCCTTCCACAGGATGCGTTCCGACA
>DATBCJ010000085.1:0-3245 GCA_036270565.1 Candidatus Dormiibacterota bacterium
GCCCCGATCCCGGCTGCCGGGACGCCCGCGAGCGTGCCCAGCTGCCAGCCCACCAGCAGCGGAATTGTCACCGCGAGGGCCAGGTACACACCCAGGCCGAGCATCTCCGCGTTGCTGACGCCGGCGCCCGGTGGACGCGGACCGCGCGCCGGCGTGGGCACGCGGCTCAGTCCGCCTCCCCGCTGCGGCGATCGACCCGCGCCGGAATGCTGCGCCGGCCGCGGATCAACAGTGAACCATCTGCATCAAACACCGGGCCCGGGGCTGACGGTTCCTGCGGGCGCCGCCGGCTGCGCCACACCAATCCCACCAGGCTCACCAGCAGCAGTCCCAGGGCGACGTCGAGGATGCGCTTGTGACCGAAGACGAAGAGCGCGATGCAGCCGAGGATCGCGGTCATCAGGTAGAAGGCCACCGCCGTCTCCATCGGCGTCATCCCGCTGGCCAGCATGCGGTGATGGAGGTGGCCGGCGTCGGGCTCGGTGGGGCTCCGGCCGGCGCGCCGGCGGCGCACGATCGCGAATGCGGTGTCGCCGATGGGCAGGCCGAGCGCGATCAGCGGGACGAAGAGGGCAAGGGCGACCGCGATCTTGGCGACTCCCAAGATGCTGATCACCGCCAGCGCAACCCCGAGGAAGTGGCTGCCCGTGTCGCCCATGAAGACGCGCGCGGGGGGCAGGTTGAACACCAGGAAGCCGGCGCAGCAGCCCATCAGGGCACCGCTCATGACGATGACCCCGTGCTGCACGTCACCGGGACCCTGGGCGCGGTTGATGGCGGCGAGCAGGAGCACGGTGGCGACGATGGCGACCACCCCCGCGGCGACGCCGTCCGAGCCGTCGAGGAAGTTGATCGACACCTGCATGCCCAGCAGGAAGACCACCGTGACCGGCGCGATCAGCAGACCCAGCCCCAGCGGTGAGGGCCCGTGGGTGCCGGGGATGGTGAGGAAGTTGATGGTGATCCCCAGCAGCACCGCGAACACGCCGGCGCCGACCTCGATGGCCAGCTTGGCGTTCCAGGGCAGGTCGAAGATGTCGTCGATGAGCATGGCCGCGGTGATCGCCGCGGTCACGGCGACCACCTGCCATCGATCTGGAACCGCGCCCCCGAACACGACCAGGGCGACGGTGAACCCGATGAACAGCGCCAGGCCGCCAAGTCGCGGCGTGGGCGTGGGATGGAGGTGGCGGTCGGCGTCAGGTTCGGCGACCGCGCCGAACCGTCGCGCCATCCAGATGGTCAGCGGCACCACGGCGATGGTGACGATGCTGGCCAGCAGGAACGGCGGAAGCGCCGGCAGCCACCCGCTGCTCACGGGCGGTACGGCAGCGGGAACCGCCTGCAGAGCGCCAGGCTGCGCTCGCGGACCCGGGCGTGCACAGCGGGGTCATCGAAGCCATGCAACATCACCGCGATGAGGTCGGCGATCTCGTCCATCTCCGCCTCGCCCATGCCGCGCGACGTCACCGCCGGTGAGCCCAGGCGGATGCCGTTGGGGTTGTACGGCGTGCCGCCGTGGCCGGGGAAGACGTTGGCGTTGACGGTGATGCCGATCTCGTCAAAGGCGTTCTGGGCGGCCCGCCCTCGAACCCCGTGGGGCCGCAGGTCGATGACCATGAGATGGTTGTCGGTGCCGCCGGTGGTGAGGGTCACCCCGCGCGTGGTCAGACCGTTCGCCAGCGCCGCCGCGTTGGCGACCACGCGCCGCGCGTAGTCGCGGAAGTCCGGCTGCATGCACTGCAGGAACATCACCGCCTTGGCGGCGATGGCGTGCATCTGCGGTCCGCCCTGCGTCTCCGGGAACACCGCCTTGTCGATGGCGTCGGCGAGCGCCGCCCGGCAGAGGATGACACCACCCCACGGTCCGCGCAGCGTCTTGTGGGTTGTGAAGGTGACGATGTCGGCGTGTGGCACCGGCGAGGGGTGCGCACCGCCGGCGACGAGCCCGGCGAAATGCGCCATGTCGACCATGAGCAGCGCGCCCACCTCGCGGGCAATGTCCTCGAAGGCGGCAAAGTCGAGAAAGCGCGGGTACGAGCTGTACCCCGCCACGATGAGCGCGGGTTCGACCTCGTGCGCGCGGGCGCGAACCTCGTCGTAATCGATGCGGCCGGTGGTCTCGCTCACCGTGTATGACTGGAAGTTGTAGAGGCGCCCGCTGAAGTTCACCGGCGACCCGTGGGTCAGGTGGCCGCCCTGGTCGAGGGCCATGCCGAGCACGGTGTCGCCCGGCCGCAGCACGCTGGCGTACGCCGCCGTGTTGGCCTGCGACCCCGAGTGGGGCTGCACGTTGGCGTGATCCGCGCCGAAGAGCGCCTTGCACCGATCGCGGGCCAGGTTTTCGACCTGGTCGACGACCTGGCAGCCGCCGTAGTAGCGCTTGCCCGGGACTCCCTCTGCGTACTTGTTGTTGAGCCAGGACCCCAGGGCCTCGAGCACCGCAACCGAGGCGAGGTTCTCCGAGGGGATCAGCTCGAGCGTCTCCTCCTGGCGGGTCAGCTCGGCGTCGAGCAGCGCCGCCACCTCGGGATCGGTGGCGCGGAGCGCCGGCTTGGCGGCGAATCCGACAGGGGCACCGGTTTCCTGCTGCACTGCCATGCTGTCATCGTCCTCCTCGGGGGGCGGGAAGCGATGGCCCCGCCGTCAGCCCTGCACGAACTCCGAGAGACTGCGGCGGTCGATTGGCCCCTGGCGCAGGACACGCGGCGGCGTCACGCTGCAGTCGATGATAGTGGAGGCCTCACCGGCGGGGCTGCCGCCGTCGACGATCACGGGGACCTGGTTGCCGAATTGGCTGCGCACCGCCGCCGCGCTGGTGGCGGGCGGCTCGCCGTGGCGGTTGGCGCTGGTGCTGGCCAGGGGCCCGCTGCGCTCGAGCAGGGCGAGCAGGTCCCGGTGCGCGGGCACCCGAACCGAGAGGGTGTGACCCCGGCGGGGCACGGCCAGGCGGACCTCCCCGACGGGGAGCACCAGGGAGAGCGGCCCGGGCCAGAACCTGGCGGCGAGGCGTGAGGCCACCGGAGGCCAGGCAACCAGGGCGTCGAGCTGGGCGGCGTCGTGGGCGAGCAGCGTCAGCTCGAGGCCGGCGGGGCGGCGCTTGAGCGCGTAGACGCGGTCCACGGCCGCGGCGTCGCGCGGGTCGCAGGCGAGGCCGTAGACGGTGTCGGTGGCCACCGCGATCACCTCGCCCCGACGCAACGCGGCGAGCGCGGCGACCGCGTCGTCAGGGGCCGGCGTCGCCG
>DATBCJ010000086.1:0-2074 GCA_036270565.1 Candidatus Dormiibacterota bacterium
CGGCGCCATCGCCGACCTGGTGCGCGGCTGCTGCCTGCTCAAGGCCGGCGTGGTGGCCGGCGATGAGCGCGAGGCCGGCCGGCGGGCGATTCTCAACTACGGTCACACGGTGGGTCATGCGGTGGAAGCACTGACCGGTCTTGGCGCCGGTCTCGATCACGGCGAAGCGGTGGCGTTCGGCATGCGCGTCGCCGGCGCGCTCAGCATCGTCGAGTCCGGCTGCCCCACGACCGACATCGCCCACCAGGACGACCTGCTCGACGCCTGCGGGCTGTCGACGCGGCCCCGGCTGGCGGCGTCGGACGTCGCGGCCCAGCTGGGCACCGACAAGAAGGCTCGCGGCGGGGTCCCGCGCTGGGTGCTGCTGCGGCGGCGGGGCGAACCGGTCACCGGCATCGTGGTCGAGCCGGAGGCGATCAGCGCCGCCCTCGCGGAGGTGATGGCGGCGTGAGGATCCTCGTGCTCAATGGACCCAACCTCAGCACGGTGGGCAGCCGCCAGCCGGAGATCTACGGGAGCGTCACGCTCGCCGAGATCCGCGATCGCCTGCTCGAACAAGCCGCCGCCCTCCACGCCGAGGTGCGCTGGGAGCAGAGCAACCACGAGGGGGCCCTGATCGACGTCATCGAGGAGGAGAACGGGCGCAGTGACGCGTGCGTCATCAACCCCGGCGCCCTCGCCCACACCAGCCTGGCGCTTGCCGACGCGCTGCGCGGATTCACCGGCCCGGTCGTGGAGGTGCACCTCAGCAACATCTTCGCCCGTGAGGAGTACCGTCGGAGGTCGCACGTCGCTGAGGCGGCCACAGCCGTCATCACCGGCGCGGGTGCGCGCGGCTACGGGCTCGCCCTGGAGACGGCGGTGCACCTCGCCGGCGGCAACACAACGGAGACAACCGGATGATCAACGCAGGCGAGCTTCGCCCCGGCAACACCGTGGAGCGGCAGGGCGAGCTGCTCCAGGTGCTCGAGTTCGCCCACAACAAGCAGGGCAGAGGCACCGCCATCGTCCGCGCCAAGTTCAAGAACCTGCTGACGGGCGCCGTCACCGAGGAGACGTTCCGCCCCGAGGAGAAGTTCGGACGCGCGCGCATCGAGCGCAGCGAGGCACAGTACCTCTACCAGGACGGCGACACGTACGTGGTCATGGACACGACCTCGTACGACCAGTTTCCACTCACCGCCGACCAGCTCGGCGAGGCGCTCCGTTTCCTCAAGGAGAACGACACCCTCTTCCTGCTGTCCTACGAGGGCAGGGTGCTGGGCATCGACCTGCCCACCTCGGTGGAGCTGACCGTCACCCAGACCGATCCGGGTTTTCGCGGCGACACCGCCAATGCCGCCTTCAAGCCGGCCACCGTGGAGACGGGGCTGGTCGTCGACGTTCCGCTGTTCGTCAACGAGGGGGAGCGCATCCGCGTCGACACCCGCACCGCCAAGTACGTGGAGCGGGTGTGATGACCGACACCGTCGCGGCGATGGAGCTCGATGGCGGGGAGGACGGCCGCGACACCATCGGCGCCACCCGCGTCGCCAACGACGTGGTCGCCTGGATCGCCGCCCTGACGGCGCTGCAGGTCAGGGGCGTGCACGCCATGTACCGTCCCAGCGGCCAGTCCATCGACCGCATCCTGCGCCGCCGTGTCGCCCATCGCGGCGCCCGCGTGGAATTGCGTGACGACGGCCTGCTCATCGACCTCTGGATCGTCATGGAGGCAGGAGCCAACGTGGCCGCTGTCGGCGCCGAGGTGCAGCGCTCGGTGGGTGACGCGATCCGACGCATGCTCGGGCTGCCGCTGGCCGCGGTCAACGTGTTCGTCAGCGAGGTGGTCTTCACGTGACACCCGGCGCGGGCGGCGGACGCCGCCGGCGCGGGCGCGAGCTTGCGCTGCGGGTGCTGTTCGAGCTCGAAGGCAGCGACAAGGATGCCGAGGAATCGCTGGCCTACCAGGGCGCCGAGGTCGGCGCCACCGCCGACGTGCTCGCCTTTGCGCGGCGGCTCGTGCTCGCCTGCCTGGAGAATCGCGAGCGCATCGACGCGGCCCTCAGCACGGCCAGCCGCTGGTCGCTCGGCG
>DATBCJ010000087.1:0-23456 GCA_036270565.1 Candidatus Dormiibacterota bacterium
CAACACCACCAGGTACATGAAGGACCTGACCAGGTGGGCGCCGGTGGGTCCGAAGTCACATGGCAAGGGAGCGAAGTTCGCGGTGGCGATGAAGGCCGGCCCGATGACGCTCTCGTCGGTGGTGGACATCACCACCTGGACAGAGAACGGCGCCATCGGCTGGACCTCGGTCGAAGGGTTCAAGCAGACCGGCAAGTGGACGTTCAAAGCCAACGGCGAGGGCACGCGGGCCAGCTTCGACATGGAGTACGAGCTGCCCGGAGGGATCGCCGGTCGGATGATCTCCCGCGCCGCCGAGCCGATCGTGCGCGGCAACATCGAGCAGTCGGTGCGCAACCTGCGCTCACAGGTGGAGAGAGAAGCCAAGAAGGCAGCGCCAAAGAAGGCCGGCGCCGCGACCAAGCCCGCCACACGCAAACGCTGACCGGCGTGCGTGCCCGGTCCAGCGGCTGATCTCGAACCCCGACGCGCGTAGAATCGGCGGCAGCATGAGCACCAACGGAGCGACAGGCGAGCAGAACGGCCACCACACCGGCGGGCTGCGCGTCAAGCGCGGACTGGCGGAGATGCTCAAGGGCGGGGTGATCATGGACGTGGTCACCGCCGAGCAGGCGCGCGTCGCCGAAGAGGCCGGCGCGGTGGCGGTCATGGCGCTGGAGCGCGTGCCCGCTGACATCCGCCGCGACGGTGGAGTGGCCCGGATGAGCGCGGTCACCCTTGTCACCGAGATCAAGCAGGCGGTGACCATCCCGGTCATGGCCAAGGCCCGCATCGGCCATTTCGTCGAGGCGCAGGTGCTCCAGGCGCTGGGCATCGACTACGTCGACGAATCCGAGGTGCTCACCCCCGCCGACGAGGAGCACCACATCGACAAGTGGGCATTCACCATCCCCTTCGTCTGCGGCGCGCGTGACCTCGGCGAGGCCCTGCGGCGCATCGGCGAGGGTGCGGCGATGATCCGCACCAAGGGCGAGGCGGGCACCGGCAACGTCGTCGAGGCGGTGCGCCACATGCGGGCCGTCCGCGGCGGCATCCGGCGCATCCAGGGGCTGCGCCGCGATGAGCTGATGGCCGAGGCCAAGCGGCTGGCGGCGCCGTACGAGCTGGTCGCCGAGATCGCCGAGACCGGCCGGCTCCCCGTGGTCAACTTCTCCGCGGGCGGCATCGCCACCCCCGCCGACGCCGCGCTGATGATGCAGCTCGGCGCCGAGGGCAACTTCGTGGGCAGCGGCATCTTCAAGAGCGACGACCCCCTGCACTACGCCAAGGCGATCGTGGCCGCCACCACCTACTTCGACAAGCCCGAGGTCATCGCCGAGGTCAGCGCCGGGCTGGGTGCGGCGATGCGCGGCCTCGACGTCGCCGCCATGCCCCGCGAGGAGCTGCTCTCAACCCGGGGCTGGTAGGACTGCACTGGCGCGGGCAATGAGCGGCCGGCGGGGTACACTGACCACGTGCTCATGACGATGTGCAGGCTCCGCGCCGACCGGCGCCGCCGCGTCGGCTGGGAAAGCTGAACATCACCACGGTCGGAGTCCTTGCCCTCCAGGGCGATGTCCGCGAACACCTCGCCGCCTTCAGCCGCTGCGGCGCGGAAGCGCTGCCCGTCCGCCTCGGTGCCGAGCTCGACACGGTTGACGCCCTGGCCATCCCCGGCGGCGAGTCCACCACCATGAGCAAGCTGCTGCGTGCCTTCGACCTCGAGGCACCGCTGCGGCGCCGGCTGGACGCCGGTCTGCCCACGCTGACCACCTGCGCCGGTCTCATCCTGCTCAGCCGGGCCATCAGCGACGGCACCGACGACCAGCTGGCGACGGGCACCCTCGACATCACGGTGCGCCGCAACGGCTACGGCAGCCAGGTGGAGTCGTTCGAGGCCGACCTCTCCGTGTCCGGGCTCGGCGAGCGCAGCTTTCGCGGCGTCTTCATCCGTGCCCCGCGGATCACGGGCGTCGGCGACGGCGTCGAGGTCCTGGCCAGGTTCGACGGTGAGCCTGTGGCGCTGCGCCAGGGTCCCCATATCGGGCTGACGTTCCACCCCGAGATGACCGGCGACGACCGCATCCACCAGCTGTTTCTCGACACGCTCACCCGCACCAGGATCGAGGACGCCGCGTGAACGTGCGCTCCGCGGCCTTCCGCGACCTCGCCCGCGTCGAGCAGCTCTACCGCGACTCCCTCGCCGCCGACGAAGGCGGGCTCGGGCAGCGTCCCGACAGCCCGGTTCCTGAGGCGACGCTGCTGCGGCTCTGGCACGCGCTCAGCAAGACGCTCTCCTCGCTGGTGCCGCTCAGCGACACCGGCGGCGTGCTCTTCGTCGCGGTGGACGACGCGGAAGGGGTGGTCGGCTTCATCCAGGCTCAGGGCGCGTCGACGCGGCCGTCGGTGTGGCAGATCGTCAACCTCTGCGTGGCGCCGGGCGGGGCTGGTCATTTCGCCCGCGAGCTGCTTCTCGCCCACCTCTGCAACCGCGGTCTCGAACAGGGCGTGCACCGGTTCCACGTGCGCCTGCCGCTGGACCACCCCATGGTGGGCGTGTTCCTGGAGCAGGGTTTCACGCAGTTCGCCACCGAGCAGATCCTCTTCCACGAGAGCCCCGACCAGATCCCGGCGGGCGACGCCGAGCCGTTGCCGATCCGCGCCGGCCGCCGCGAGGACGCGGCGGCCGTCTACATGCTCTACCAGCGCGTGACCCCGAGCCAGGTCGCCGCCTTCGAGGCGCCCTCGCTGAAGACGTGGCAGGCGTCCTTCGCCGACGGCAGCGTGGCGCGCATCGGTCGTGACGACACCAGGCATTTCGTTGCCGAGCGGCCGGGCTTGGTCGGCTGGGCGGCCATCCGTCCTGCGGGTTCGGGACGTCCGAGCATCCTCTCGCTGATGTGCGAGGCGCACGACCCCGCCGTCCGCGAAGGCTTCCTCGACGCGGTGCTCGCCGAGCTGCCCTCGCAGCCGGTGTCCTGTGTTCTTCGGCACTACGACTCCGAGCTGATCCGCTCCCTGCAGCAACGCGGCTTCGCCGTGTACGGCACCCAGCTGCTGCTGGCTCGCGACCTGGGAGCCAAGGTGCGCATCCGGGCGGTCACCAGGCAGAAGAAGCAGGTGCTCGCCCACGCCGGCATCGCCGGCTCACACGTCTCTTCACCGTCGCTGACAGTGCTGCGTCCACCAGAAAGGAGAGAGAGATAGTCGCCGAGATGATGCCCTACGGTTCGTCATGGCAGGAGGAGCTCAACCTCCTCTTCGAGGCACTCCCGCCCCGCGTCGCCGGTGCCGCGCAACGGCTTTCGCAGGACCGCGGTGACCTGCTCGAGATCGTGCTCGACCTCGGTCGCGAACCCGAGGCGCGCTTCACCGACGGAGAGGCGATCCTCGACGCCGTCCAGGTGACCCATCGCGACCTCGAATACGTCACTGAGCGCGTCGGTGATTTCGGCGACGACAACCGTGCCGGCATCGAGCGAACCCTGCACCGCATCAGCGCCATCCGCAACCGCGCCGGCACCGTCGTGGGGCTGACCTGCCGGGTGGGGCGGGCGGTCACCGGCACCATCGACATCATCAAGGACATCGTCATCAACGGCCAGTCGATCCTGCTGCTCGGACCTCCCGGGATCGGCAAGACAACCATGCTGCGTGAATGCGCTCGCGTGCTCAGCGACGAGTGCGACAAGCGCGTGGTCATCGTCGACACCAGCAACGAGATCGGCGGCGACGGCGACATCCCCCACGCGGGCATCGGACGGTCGCGACGCATGCAGGTGCGCACGCCCGCCGAGCAGCACGCGGTGATGATCGAGGCGGTGGAGAACCACATGCCCCAGGTCATCGTGATCGACGAGATCGGCACCGAGCGCGAGGCCATCGCCGCGCGCACGATCGCCGAGCGCGGCGTGCAACTCGTGGGCACCGCGCACGGCTCACAGCTCGACAATCTGCTCGTCAATCCCACCCTCAACGACCTGCTCGGCGGCATCCAGACGGTGACCCTCGGTGACGAGGAGGCGCGCCGCCGCGGCACCCAGAAGAGCGTCCTCGAGCGCAAGGCGCCACCGACCTTCGACGTGCTCATCGAGATCCAGGAGCGCGACCGTGTGGTCGTGCACATGCCGCTGGACGAGACCGTCGACGAGGCGTTGCGCGGTCGCATGAAGCCGCCCCAGCTGCGCCTGCGCGGCCCGGCCGGCGAGATCGTCAGTCGCATCGACACCAGCGTCGCGCCGCCGCCCGCCTTCGAGCCCGCCCCGTTTGCGCCGGGCAGCGGCCGTCGCCGTCCGCGCGAGCGCCGCCGCCGCGGCTTCGACGTCGAGGAGTACATGGCCCAGCGCGACCGGGGTACGCGCGAATCGTCATATGACGGCGCAACCTCCTCGCACGCGCCGTCGCGACCGATGCAACCGCTCTCGGTGTTCCCCTATGGTGTGTCGCGCACCTACCTGGAGCAGTCCGTGCGTGAGCTGCGCCTGCCGGTGCGCATCCAGCACAACGTCGATGACGCCGACATGGTCATGACCCTCAAGAACTACTACAGGCGCAAGGATTCGCCGGTCCGCACCGCCGAGGCCACGGGGATCCCGATCCAGGTGCTGCGCAGCAACACGGTCGCGCAGATCAAGGGCGCGCTGGCGCGCGTGTACGGCGTCGAGGAGCCCGATCCCACGGAGACCGCGCTCGAGGAGGCGCTGGAGGGCGTCGAGCGGGCACGGCAGACCACCGCCGACGTTGAGCTCGCCCCCCAGAACTCGTATGTTCGCCGGCTCCAGCATCAACTCGTCGAGAGGCACGACATGACCGCACGCAGCGCCGGCAACGAGCCCAACCGGCGCCTCGTCATACTCGGCGCCGAGGAGTAACGGGCTTGGCAGTTGGTCGTGGCTTCTTCATCTCGTTCGAGGGGCTGGACGGGGCGGGAAAGAGCACCCAGGTGGCCGCGCTCGGTGCGGCGCTGCGCGCCGACGGGTACGACGTGGTCACCGTGCGCCCCAACGACACGCCGCTCGGCGACCTGATCAGCGGTGTCGTGCTGCAACACCAGGTCGCCGCCTCGCTCCATCCGTGGTCCGAGGCGCTGCTGTTCAACGCGGGCCGCGTCCAGCTGCTCGCCGAGGTGATCCGGCCGGCGCTGGCCACGGGCACGGTGGTGATCGCCGATCGCTACGCCGACTCCACGCTCGCCTACCAGGGCGGCGGCCGTGGCCTCGAGCAGGAGGCGCTGCTGCGTCTGCACCGCGACTGCTGCGAGGACCTCTGGCCCGACCTCACCGTCTACCTCGACCTCGAGTACAGCGTCGCGGTGCACCGGCAGCACGCGCAGCAGCTCCCGCTGGACCGGATCGAGGGCGCCCCTGACGAGTTCCACGACCGCGTCCGCGCAACCTTCGACCGGCTGGCCGCCGAGCACCCCGAGCGGATTGTTCGGGTCGACTCGGGCCGCTCGGCGGTGGCGGTGTCACAGGACGTGACCCGGGTTGTCCGTGAGCGCCTGGAGGCGGCCGAGATCGCCCGCGCGGTGGCGGTGTCGTGAAGCTCATCCTGGCGGTCGTCCAGGAGCAGGACGTGGACGCCTGCTCCGACGCCCTGACGGCCTCGGGCTTCGTGTGCACGCGCCTGGCCAGCCAGGGAGGCTTTCTCGACAGCAACAACTGCACCCTGATGATCGGCGTGGAGGACGGCCAGGTCGATGAGGTCTGCGCCATCCTGGGGCGGCACGCACAGCGTCGGGTCCAGATGATCGACTCCACCCTGCCCTTTCCCGGCGGCCCCCTGGCCCCGGTGCTGACCCCTCCGATGGACGTCGAAGTGGGCGGCGCCACGGTGTTCGTGGTTCCTCTCGAGCGCATCGAGAAGATCTAGGCAGGCAACACATTCGGCGTTCCCGGGTCTCTGACTGGGTGTGACGCCACCCGTTGCCCTGACGCTGCCGCTCCTGGCGGTGCTGGTGGTTGCCTGCGCAACCCCGGCCCGGCCGCCAGACGTCCGGTCGCCGCTCCCCACGGCGGCCGCGGCGACGGCGACGGCAACGGCTTCCGCGGCGGCGCCGTCAGCGCCGACCCCGTCGCCGACGGCGGCCGTCGCCTCGGCGGCCGCGGCGATCCCCAGCTGCAGCGCCGCGGCGGAGCTCGACCACTGGACCACCGAGCGGCTGGCCTGGCAGGTGATCGTGGTCCCGGCCCAGGTGGGCTCGCTGAGCGCTGTCGACGCCCAGGTGGGCGCCGGGGCGGGAGGAGTCCTCTTGTTCGGGTCAACCGCCCCCGGGGACCTGGCCGCAGAGCTGGTGCGCCTCGAGTCGCGAGCGCCCGCTGGGATAACGCCGCTGGTGATGTCGGACATCGAGGGCGGCGACGTGGAGCGCGCCGCCAACCTGCTGGGGCCGATGCCCTCAGCGCGGCGGCTGGCGCAGACGATGACGCCCGCTCAGATCGAGGCGTACGCGCTCAGCGCCGGCCGGCGGATGCGCGCCATCGGGATCACCATGGACCTCGCGCCGGTGATGGACCTGGACGCCGGGCCCGGCCCGACCGCCGACGATCCCGACGGCACCCGGTCATTCAGCGACGACCCGGGTGTCGCCACAGCCGACAGCGGCGCCTTCGCGGCCGGCCTGGCCGGCGCCGGGGTCATGCCCGTGGCCAAGCATTTTCCCGGGCTCCACGGGGCCGGCGACAACACCGACCTGGGCCCGGCGCGGACGTCACCGTGGAGCCAGCTGCAGCAGCGCGGGTTGGTGCCCTTCGTCGCCGCCGTCAAACAGGGGCAGGCGGCGATGATGCTGAGCAACGCCTCCGTCCCCGGCCTGAGCACCCTGCCCTCGAGCATCTCCCCGCAGGTCGTCGCCGTGCTCCGCCAGCAGCTCGGCTTCACGGGCCTGATCCTCACCGACTCGTTGTCGGCGGGAGCGATCGCCGCCATCGGCATGAGCGTGCCCGACGCGTCCGTCGCCGCCCTGGTCGCGGGCGCGGACATGGTCCTCTACAGCGTCGACGCCGGCAACGCGACGTCCACCGCCCGCGCCGTGGCCGCGACCATCGCAGCTGCTGTCGTCACCGGGAGGTTGCCGCGCGCCCAGCTCATCGCCTCGGTGAGCAGGGTGCTGGCCGCCAAGCACGTCGACCTGTGCGCGGGGTCGCGGCCGGCGTCCTGACCTACGGCGCGCGGACGACCACCTCGGAGGCGTCCACGACCCGCTCGACCCGGGTGCCGATGAGGTGGACGCGCACTCCCGGGATGCCCGGTGACCCCGGCTCCCAGCCGTCGGCGTACAGGCGGCGGGCGTCTCCCCAGGTGGTGGCGTTGCTGGCCGTGCGCCCGTCGGTGAAGGGCAGCGGTCCGGGCCGCGTGGCGTAGCCGAAACGCACCTCACCGCCGCTCTTCAGGAACGCGGCGACCTCCGCCAGCGGGCGCTCGTCGGGGATGGTTCCCATGGCCAGCGCCTCGACAACGCTCGGCATCTCGCCGCTCTTGGCCTGTTCGCGAACGGCGGCGCGGGCGGCGATGTGCGCGGCACGTTCGCGACGGCGCCGCTCGGTCGCGATCTGCCCGGCGCGGGCGCGAAGCTCCTTGAGCTGGGCCTGGTGCGGCGCCATCGCCGCCACGGTGGCTCGTTCGGCGGCGCCGAGAGCGGCGAGCAGCTCCTCGAGGCCGCTGTCGTCGAGCGACACCAGGGAGTCCGGCTCGAAGTCGCGCGGGAGGTCGGGGAGCGGCGGCAGCTCGGGCATCGCGTCGATGATGCAGCGGCGCGCTCGCGCCGTGTGGACGCCGCGCTACCGTTGCCGGCCAGCCCAGTCACCGTTGAGGAGGCACGCCGTGTCCACCGTTCTCCACGACGCCGTCCGCGTCGATCGTGACGGCGTCATCGCCATCGTCACCATCGATCACCCGCCGGCCAACGCGATCAGCCGCGCGGTGATCCTCGGCATCACCGAGGCGTTCAGCGACGCGGAGGCCGACGCGACCTGCCGCGGCGTGGTCCTCACCGGCGCGGGCCCGAAGTTCTTCGCCGCCGGCGCCGACATCAGCGAGTTCGGCAGCGAGGGCCCCGACAGCATCGCCAGGGGCCAGGAGCTGACACTCGCCATGGAGCGGTCGCGACTGCCGGTGGTCGCGGCCGTCAACGGGATCGCGTTCGGCGGCGGCTGTGAGCTGACCCTGGCATGCGATGTGCGCATCGCGTCGACGGCTGCGCGGTTTGGTCAGCCGGAGATCAAGCTCGGGATCATCCCGGGGTGGGGCGGAACCCAGCGTCTGCCCCGCCTGATCGGACGCAGCGCGGCCATCGAGCTGCTCTTCAGCGGCGAGGCGATCGACTCACACCGCGCGCTCGAGCTCGGCTTGGTGTCGCGGGTGGTCGAGCCCGATGAGCTGCTCGCCACCGCCGTCGGCGTGGCGCGGAAGTTCGGCGAGCAGGCGCCGCTGGCGCTGGCGGCGACCAAGCGCGCCCTCGTCGAGGGCCTCGACCGCCCGCTCACCGAGGGACTGCAGGCTGAACGGCGCGAGTTCGTCGGACTGTTCGCAACCGAGGACGCGCGCGAGGGCATCACCGCGTTCCTTGAGAAGCGCGCACCGTCGTGGACGGGCCGCTGACCTTGGTGACGATCTCGTCATAATCGGTGCAGCCAGATGCGGCTGCGGTGTGGAGGGCCCCGGTGACCGCGATCGTCAGTCCTGTCTGCATGGTCCTGCTGGCCGGCGCGGCCGCCACCGCGACGGCGCTGCGCTGGCGCAAGTTGATGGCGGCGATGCTGCGCGCCCAACAACCCGACCCGCGCTTCGACCACGTGGGAGAGCGGCTCAGGGCCTTCTTCGTGTACGTCCTCGGCCAGGCGCGGCTGCTGCGCTGGCCGTACGCCGGCGTGCTGCACGCCCTGATCTTCTGGGGCTTCGTGGTCCTGCTGACCGCGATCGCCCAGGCCATCATCGAGGCGCTCTGGCAGGGGTTCCGCTTCAACGACGTCCCGGGCGCGTTCGTCATCGCCTTCCTGCAGGACATCTTCTGCGTCGCCGCCCTCACCGGCGTCGCGCTGGCGTTGATCAACCGCCTGGTGGTCAACCCCCCGCGTTTTCGGGCGAGCCATCGCGGCGACGCGGTGCTCATCCTCGCCTGGATCGGCACGCTGCTGATCTTCATGGAGCTCAACTACGCAACCCTGATCGCGCAGGGCCGCCCGGCGTGGGCGATGGCCGCCGACCGTCCCGTCGCCAGTGCGCTGTCACAGCTGTTCACCCCGTTGGGGGCGAGCAGCGACGCGCTCACCTGGCTGCACGGCTTCTTCTTCTGGGGACACCTCACGCTGGTGTTCAGCTTCCTCGTCTACCTGGGCTACAGCAAGCACCTGCACATCATCACCGCGGCGCCCAACGTGTTCTTCAAGAGCAGCAGGCCGAAGGGCGCTCTGCCCGTCCTCGACATCGAGGCGGTGATGAACGCAGAGAACGAGAGCGACCAGCACTTCGGCCCGGTGACGCTGCAGCACTTCAGCTGGAAGGACATGCTCGACCTGTACACCTGCACGGAGTGTGGTCGCTGCCAGACCCATTGCCCCGCCTACAACACCGGCAAGCCGCTCTCACCCAAGACGCTGGTCACCGACCTGCGCGACCACCTCTATGAAGACCTCGCCGGCGGCTACGGTGCCACCAGGCACGAGGCGCACATCGTCCAGGGCGCCGATGCGCAGGGCGCGCCGATCCCGGACGCTGCGGTGATGTGGGCAACCGGCGACCACCATCCCGGCGCGCTGCACGACCTGCCCGGTCACTTCCAGCCGTCATGGCTCGGGCCAGATGACGTGGCCGCCGCGGTGCAGGCCAACGACGGCGCGCGTCCGCTGTTCGGTGGCACCATCGCGGACGACACGCTCTGGGCGTGCACCACGTGCGGCGCGTGCATGGACCAGTGCCCGGTGTTCATCGAGCACGTCCCCAAGATCATCGAGATGCGCCGTCACCTGGTGCTCGACGAATCGCGCATGCCCCGGCAGGCGGAGACCGCGCTGCGCGGCATCGAGAACACGTTCAACCCCTACGGTCTGTCGCACCAGACGCGGGCCGACTGGGCGCGCGACCTCGGCGTGAGCTTCGCGGCCGACAAGCCCAACGCCGAGTACCTCTACTGGGTTGGCTGCGCCGCCTCGTTCGACGACCGCGCCAAGACGATCGCCACCGCGTTGGTCAAGATCCTCCAGGCGGGCCAGGTGGATTTCGCCATCCTCGGGACCGAGGAGAAATGCAACGGCGACCCCGCCCGGCGCATCGGCAACGAGTACCTCTTCCAGGAGCGCGCCAAGGAGAACGTCGAGGTGCTGCGCAAGTACTCGGTGCGCAAGATCATCGCGTCATGTCCGCACTGCTTCAACACGTTTGCCAACGAATACTCTGCGTTCGGAGGTGACTACGAGGTCGTCCACCACACGCAGCTCATCGAGCGCCTGCTCGCTGAGGGCCGCATCACCCTCGACGAATCCAAGCGGCAGGAGGAGACCATCACCTACCACGACTCGTGTTACCTGGGACGGTGGAACGACATCTTCGCTCCGCCACGCGACATCCTCGAGCGGATTCCCGGCCTCAAGGTGGTGGAGATGGCGCGCAGTCGCAGCGAGGGAATGTGCTGCGGCGCCGGCGGCGGGCGCATGTGGATGGAGGAGGACCAGCCCCGCGTCAACCACAAGCGCGTCGACCAGGCGGCGGCGACCGCCGCCACCAAGGTGGCCACGGCGTGCCCGTTCTGCCTGGCCATGTTCGACGAGGGCATCGCCTCACGGCAGCTGGGCGATCAGCTGGCCGTCGACGACGTCGCCGTGTACGTGGCGCGCTCGCTCGCGGGCGAGCACCCGCCCCCGCCTCAGCCCGAAACGGGCCCGGCAGAGGTTCCCGCCGGAGGGTAGTACCTCCGGCGAGGGGTCCGCTGCCGCTTAGCCGCGGCGGCGCAGCCGGCGGGCGACCGTGGCCACGAGCCGGCTCTGGGCGCGGTTGCCCCTGCGGCAGGCTGCGTCACGGTACTCCTGCTCCCGGACCAGGGCCAGGTCGTACAGCTGGGTGTTGATCATCATCTCAATTGCTCCCTCGTCACCGGTGAATCCTTGTCACTGGTGATAGAGTACCATTCCAGTTGTTACCTGTCAAGCCAGTACGATGGTGACGGAAGAGCCCGGGTCCGATGGCCCCGGTCCCATCTTCGCCCTGGCTCGCGGCACCCGCGCAAATCACCCCAACGGAGGATGACGCCGGAGCGGCCGCTGGCTACATTGCAGCTGATGAGCGCCCCGCCGGCTTGGTGACGCCTCCTCGCCGGCGCGGCGCGTTCAACCGCCTCCGGCTGGGCGGGATCGCCAGGCGTCAACTGCTGTCCCGGCCCAGCCTGGCCGTGGCCCAGCTGCTCACCCTGGCCGCCGCCGCCACCCTGGTGGCGAGCGTCGTCCTCATCCAGGGTCGCGCCACCGACGAGGGCCTGCGCGCCAGCCTGGCCGGCGCCGGCCAGGGCGCCAACCTGATCATCGAGCGCGACGGCGTCAACCAGGCGGCTGCATACGACTCCTTCCAGCGGGATGCGGCCACCCGGGTGCGCAGCCAGCTCGGCGACGCGGTCATCGCCGGCGCTCAGTACGCCAGGTCGTCGGCGCTGATCCTCAGCTCCATCGACGGGGTGGCGCAGGGCCAGCCCTTCAGCGAGGTCAGCTCGGTCACCGCCTACCAGGGGCTGCGCGACCATGTGCACGTTGTCGCCGGGCGCTGGCCCTCGGACACCCGGGTCGGCGCCGACTGGCAGCTGACGGCGTCGGCGCGCGCCACCGACACGCTGGGCACCGTGCTCAACTTCCGCGTGGGCAGCGAGTACTGCTTCACGTACTTCGCCGGGCGCAACGGCCCCCGGCAGAGCTGGTGCGGGCGGATGGCCGCCACCTGGCTGCCCGACGCCGCCGCCGATCCGTACTGGGCGGGGCACGTGCCGGAGACCGACGTGGCCACCGGCCCCGACAGCCTCTTCCAGATCCTCGGCCAGATCCCCGCCGCCACCGGCAGCGCCGTCCAGCAGTACGTGCCCGACCCCGCCCGCATCAACGCAGGCGACACCGGCCAGGTGGTCGACGGCGTCAACCGCCTGCGCGGCGCCTTCAGCGTCTCCAGCAACGACGTCTTCGTGTCGGGGCTGGACGGCACCATCACCGCCTTCCTCAACCGCCAGGATGCGGCCTCGGGACCGACCACCGTCACCTCGATCGGGCTGCTCATCGTCGCCCTGGCGGCGATGGGGTTCGCGGCGCTGCAGTTCATCGCCGGGCACAGCTCCCAGGCGGCGATGTGGAGGGCCCGAGGCTGGCCTCGACGGCGTGTCTTCGGACTGTACGCGGGGGAGTTTGCGACGCTCGCAGTGCTCGCCGTGCCGCTTGCCATCCTCGCCACGGCGGCGATCTCCTCGGTGGTTGCCGGGACTGACGCGGGCGCGGCGCGATCGTGGTGGCAGTCGGTGGCCGACGCGACGCCGCCGGCGCTGGTCGCCGTGGCCGGCTTCCTGGCTGTCCTGGCCGGCGTCGCCGCGGCGCTGAGCGGCCCGGAGCTGACCCGGCGCGGGCGCGACCGGTCCTCCGGCCGGCGGCGCGGCTGGCGACGGCGCGCCACCGAGCTGATCGTCGGGCTGGGCGGAGCCGGCATCCTCGCGTTCGTCCACCTCGGCGGCACCAGCGCGGCCGGCGGCGACGGCCAGGTCAGCGGGATCCTGCTGGGTCTGCCGGTGCTCGCTGTCGGGATGCTCGCGTTCGCCTCCCTGCGCCTGGTCGGCGTGGCGGCGCGCGTGTCGACGGGCAGCCGGTCACTGGGTGGCCGCCTGGCCCGCTGGCAGGTGGAGCGCGACCCGGCCCAGTACGCACGCCTCTGCCTGTTGCTGACCCTGGCGGTCGCGGTCGGCGTCTTCGCCAGCAGCTACACGGCGAGCGACCGCGCCGGCGCCATCGATCGCGCCGATTACATGGTGGGATCCGACGTCCGCGCCACCTTCTCCGCCGCGTCCTCGCCTCCCCAGCTCACGGCGCTGGCCGCATCGCTGCCCAGCGGGACCCGCACGGCGCAGGTGTTTCGCGGGGCCGGCCGGCCGGGCCGTTCGGGGACCGACGCGACCATCCTCGGCGTCCCCGGCCAGGACTTCTGGGATGTCGCCTACACGCGCAGTGATTTCGCCTCCCAGCCCCTGCCCTCGTTGGGCGCCGCCATGACCGCCAGGGACCCGGACGGGCTGGTGGTGCCCGGGACTCCCCGGGCGCTGACGCTCGCCGTGTTCAGCTCCGGTATGGCTGGCCGTGCGGTGCTCGAGGTCAGCGACGCGGCCGGCCGCGACGTGTCGCTGACGCTCGGTTCGCTGAGCGCGCCTGGTTGGTCGGACATGACCGCTCCGCTGAACACCGCCGCCCCGGCGCTCGTGTACCCGGTGCGCGTCCGCGCGCTGCGGCTCGAGGTACGCGGCGGCAGCGGCGACGTCGCGTTGGCGGACCTGCGCACCGAGTCGGGTGCGATGGTGGAGAGCTTCGCGGCCAAGGACGGCTGGTGGCAGGAGAGCTTCTCGCCCAACCCCGCCGAGACCGGCGTGGCACCCAGCCCCGCGCGCGCCCGCAACGGCCAGCCCACACTCGACGTCCCGCTCAACCAGCAGACCGTCATCCTCGAGCCGGCACCGTCGCGCTCGCCCCTGCCGGTGCTCCTGGGCGCGCAAACGATGTCCGACCTCGGGCTCAGCGTCGGGGAGACGTTCCCGCTGCACATCAACACCGTCGACGTGCAGCTCGTGCCGGTGGGATCGTTCGAACAGTTCCCCACCTACTACCCGGCCCGCGAATCGCTCATCGTGGCGCCGATGTCGTCGTTCATCGGCCGCCTCGGCAACGCGGGCGCGAGCATTCCCTGGGCCAACGAGCTCTGGATCGGCGGGGTGCGGAACGTCGGCGCGGTCACCAACCGGCTCGCCGCCGACCTTGACCTGCTCCAGACGCTCGACCGTCCGCAGGCGGAGAAGCTGGCCCTCGATGACCCCCTGCGCGTGGGCCTCAACGACGAGCTCGGCCTCGGCTTCGTGGTCGCGCTGGCGGTGGTGGTGATCGGCTTCGCGCTGCACTTCCTGGCCGCGGCGCGGACCCGGGCCACGCAGTTCGCGATCATGCGAGCCAACGGTGTGCCCGAGCAGCTCATCCGCGGCTCGCTCGCCGCCGAACAGGTGGTGGTGCTGGTCAGCGGCCTCGTCGCCGGCGCCGTGATCGGACTGGCGCTCGCCTGGGCGGTGGTCCCGGTGTTCCACCTCGGCACCCTGCCTGAGGACCTCACCCCGCCCACCCCGCTGCACCTCGACGCGATCACGCTCGCCGCCGTGGTGCTGGGCACCGGCGTCCTCGCCCTGGTCGCCGGCCGCCTGGTGGCCCGGGCCGGGTCGCGTGTGGACGTGATGGCCACGGTGAGGTCGCTGACGTGACCGCGGCGATGGTCGACTGCGAGGGCCTGGTGCACATCTACAAGGCCGAGAAGCTGGAGGTCGTCGCCCTCCAGGGCCTCGACCTGGTGGTGGAGCCGGGCGAGATGGTTGCCATCGCCGGGCGGAGCGGCAGCGGCAAGACCACGCTGATGAACATCCTCGCGGGCCTGGAGACGCCGACCGCCGGGTTGGTGCGCGTCGGCGGCCACGACCTGAGCCGGCTCAGCGGCGCCGAGCGCGAGCAGTACCGCCGCGAGACCGTCGGCTACGTCCTCCAACACGCCATGGGCAACGTCGCGCCCTATCTGACCGTCCTGGAGAACGTCGAAGCCGCCACGCTGACCGGCCCGCCACAGCACAGACCGCGGATGGCGGTCCAGCTGCTCGAGCGGCTGGGCCTCGGCGCCCGGCTCTCGCGCCGCCCGGCCCAGCTGGCGGGCCACGAGACCCAGCGACTCGCCCTGGCCACCGCGCTCGCCAACCGCCCCCGGCTGCTCCTCGCCGACGAGCCCACCGCCGAGCTCGACACGGCTTCGGCGGCCCGCCTGCTCACCGACCTCACCGGTGTGCTCCGCGAGGACGGCGCGGCCGCGGTGATCGTCACCCACGACCCCCAGCTCGAGACCTACGTCGACCGGGTGGTGATGATCCGCGACGGACGGACCAGCAGCGAACGCCGCTGGGTTGAGCGCGAGGGAGAGCTGATCCACGACGAGCTCGCCATCATGGACCGGGCCGGGAGGATCCAGCTGCCCCGAGCCTACGTGGAGCGGCTCGGCCTGAGCGGCCGGGTCCGGCTGCACCTCGATGCCGACCGTATCTCCATCCTTCGCTCCGAGGATGGCGGCGGTGAGTGACGTGGTCGTCGCCAGTGGCCTGGTCCGTGAGTTCAGCGCCGGCGGCCAGACGGTGCGCGCGGTCGACGGCGTCGACCTCAGCGTTGCCGCGGGGGAGCTGCTCATGGTGCTGGGCCGCTCCGGTGCCGGCAAGACCACGCTGCTCAGCCTGGTCGGCGCGCTCGACCGGCCCGACAGCGGCACCATCAACGTCGATGGCCACAGAGTCGAGACGTTGACGGGCCACGACCGCGACCGCTTCCTTCAGCGTTCGGTGGGCTGGGTGTTCCAGACGTCCGGCCTCATCCCCCTGCTCACCGCCCAGGAGAACGTCGAGCTGTCGCTGCGCCTGGCCGGTGTCGACGGGGATGAGCTCGAGCAGCGCTCGGTGGAGTCCCTCGCCATGGTCGGGCTGCGCGACCGCCGCGATCACACCGCCGCCGAGCTCTCGGGCGGTGAGCAGCAGCGCGTTGCGCTGGCGCGAGCCCTCACCAAGAGGCCGTCCGTGGTCATCGCCGACGAGCCCACCGCTCAGCTGGACACCGAGACGGCCGCGGGGATCATGACGCTGCTGCGCCGGGTCGCGGGGCAGGGGACGGCGGTGTTGATGGCGACGCACGACAGGGTGGCGGTGGAGTTCGCCGACCGCGTGGTGAGCATGGAGGACGGACGGCTCGCGGAGGCGGCGGGCTGACAGCGCGCCATGCTCTTCGGGAAGTACAGCGTCACCATCCGACGGCCGGCAGACCAGGTCTTCGACCACATCGTTGACGGCACGCGCAACGGCACCTGGCGCGCACCCGTCGTCGAGGTGACCCTGACCGCCGGGAACGGCGCCGTCGGGTCGGTCTGGCACCAGCTGGTGCGGGGATTCGGGAGCCGTGTGGTCGAGGCGGACTACCGGGTCACCGCGTTCGAGCGGCCGACGAGGTACGCGTTCGAGCTGGTGGCCGGACCGACGCGCGGGGGCGGCGAATACGCGCTGTCGGAAGCAGAGCCGGGCGCGACCAGCATCACCCTGGAGCTGAGCCTGCGTTCGCGGGGGATGGTGCCGGGGCTCACCGGGCTGGCGCGGCGCCAGATGGCCACCGAGCTCGACGCCCTCGACCGGCTCAAACGCGTGCTGGAGAGCGGCCCGGACGATCGCTCATAGGTCGGGCGCAGGCGTCGCCGGCTCGAGGAGCTCGATGCGATTGCCGAAAGGATCGTCGACGTAGACGTGCTCGTACCCCTCCAGCGGTTCGCCGCGCCTGACGGCGGCACCGCCCTGCTCGAGGGTCGTGACCAGCTCGTCGAGCCCAGCCACGAGCAGGGCGGGGTGGGCCTTCCGCGCCGGTCGGAAGTCCTCTTCGACGCCGAGGTGGATCCGGGTTGCCCCCGCCTCGAACCAGCAGCCGCCACGCGCCGCCAGGTTGGCGGGCTTGGGCACGCACGGGATGCCCAGCAGCCCCTGGTAGAACTCGACCGCCTGGGGTTCGCCGCCGGCCGGCATGGCCAGCTGCACGTGGTCGATCCCCTGGACACCCATGGCCGTCATGGTGCCGCACAGGTGCCGCGGATGGCTTTGACAAGATACCTTTCGAAAGCTATGGTGTGACACCGTGACCATGGTGCCGCCGTCCGACGTCCCTGCCACGGTCGAGCTCACCGACCCCCGCACCCTGCGCGGCCTCGCTCACCCGGTGCGCCTGGCGCTGATCGGGCTGCTGCGCCGCGCGGGGCCGCTGACGGCGACCGAGGCCGGTGAGCGCATCGGCGAGAGCCCGGCATCGTGCTCGTTCCACCTCCGCCAGCTGGCCAAGTACGGCCTCGTCGAGGAGGCGGGCGGGGGCCGCGGGCGGCGCCGTCCCTGGCGAGCCACCGCCCATTCGACCTCATGGCCGTCGGTGCCGTCTGACCCCGAGCAGTCGGCCGCGGCCACCCAGCTCGGCGCGGTGGTGGCCGGCCGCTACCACGCAGCGACGATCGACTACCTCGAGCGCCGCCATTCCGAGCCGGCCGAATGGCAGCGTGCCGGGGGACTGGGCGACACCTTCCTCTTCCTGACCGCCGCGGAGCTCGCGCAGCTCAGCGACGAGCTGGACGCGCTGCTGGCTCCCTACGCCGCTCGCGTGCGCGAGCCCGGGCTGCGTCCGCAGGGCGCTCGCCACGTCACCTTCATCCAGGTGGCGATTCCCGAGGGACCCGAGGAGGCAGGGCCGGCATGAGCTCGCCCCGGTCGACGTCGCGGCTCATCCCGCCACTGCTGCGCGAGCGCACCTTCCGGCGGTACTGGACCGGCCAGACCATCTCACTGTTCGGTGACCAGGTCAGCATCCTCGCGCTGCCGCTGACCGCGATCCTTGTGCTGCACGCCGGCGCGGCGGAGACCGGGTACCTGACCGCGGCGGGGCTGGCGCCCAGCCTGTTCTTCTCCATCCTCGCGGGAGGCTGGGTCGACCGCAAGGGCCATCGGCGCCGGGTGATGCTCAGCGCCGACATCGCCCGAGCCCTGCTGCTGGCCAGCATCCCGATCGCGTACCTTCTCGGCGGCCTCAGCTTCGCCCAGCTCTACGCGGTTGCCTTTGCCGGGGGCTGCGCCAGCGTGATGTTCAGCGTGGCGCAGAGCACGGTGTTCGCATCGATCGTCGCCCCCGGTGACTACGTCGACGCCAACTCGTTGATCCACGGCAGCCGTGCGCTGTCCTTTGTCGGCGGCCAGAGCGCGGGTGGCGTGCTGGTGCAACTGCTCACCGCGCCGGGGGCGATCGTCATCGACGCCGTGTCGTTCCTCGGCTCGGCGCTGTTCCTGCGCCGGATTCACCCCGAGGAGCCGGCGACCGCCCCGGGTGGACGCGGCCACCTCACCGAGGGCGCCCGCTTCATCGCCCGCTCGGCGGTGGTGCGCGCACTTCTCGCCACCACCGCCACGATCAACATCTTCAGCTTCATCGCCGTGGCCATCTTTGTGCTCTACGCGACGCGTGACCTGGGCGTCAGCCCCGCGCAGCTCGGCCTCGTCCTCGGTGCCGGCGCGGTCGGCGCCGTCATCGGCGCGGGCATGACGTCGTGGGTGTCGCGACGCCTCGGCGTCGGCGCCACCTTCACGCTCGGCTGCGTTCTCTTCACCGCGCCGGCGATCCTGCTTCCGCTCGCCTTCGGGGCCGGCAAGCCGGTCATCCTCGCGCTTCTGTTCGCCGCCGAGTTCGGATCGGGCGTGGGCGTGGTGATGCTCGACATCACCATCGGAGCCATCCTCACCGCGTCGATCCCGGCGCCGCTGCGGGCGCGTGTGTCGGGCGCGTACAGCACCATCAACTACGGTCTGCGTCCGGTCGGTGCGCTGATCGGCGGCGCGCTGGGCAGCACGCTCGGGCTGCACGCCACCATGTGGATCGCAACCACCGCGGCGCTCGCGGGGGTGATCTGGCTGCTGCCATCGCCCGTGCCGCGATTGCGGACTTTGGACCTTCAGCCCGACGCCTCGCCCCCCGGGGAGGTGGCAGCCGGCTCGGGGGCTGAGGTCATGGGCGGCGGGGTGTCGGGACCGACCAGCTCGTAGAGGATGTGGTCCTCCCAGCGCCCGGCGATGAAGAGCAGGCTGCGGGTGGTCCCCACCCTGGTGAAGCCGGCCCTCTCGAGGACCCGCTGCGACGCCACGTTGCTGGGCATGACACCCGCCTCGAGGCGGTGCAGGCCGACCTCGCCGAACGCGCGCTCGGCGGCCAGCCGCACGGCGGCGGTGGCCACGCCTCGGCCGCGGAACGCGGCATCGACCATGTAGCCCACGTTGGCATTCTGGAGCGCCCCCCGCTGGATGTGGCTGAGCGCGATGTCGCCCGCGAGGACACCGTCGACACGGATGGTCCAGTGGCGACGCAGACCCCGCGCGGACTCGTCGATGACCTCGTCGATGCGCCGGGTCATCCCCGCCTCGGTGAAGAACGCGTCCGCGTTGGCTGGTCCCACGCGCTCGACGTCGGCGCGGTTGCGGACCATCATCGCGGTCATCTCCGCGACGTCGGCGTGCCCCACCTCGCGCAGCGAGACGGCGGAATCCCGGGTGTCCACGGGCAGAACGGTACCCGACCCGGCTGGAGTTGCAGATGATGCGCCCGTGCACCGCCTCCTCACCCTCGCCGCCGTCGTGCTTCTCTGCGGGTGCGGATCGACGACGTCGATGACGCCGTCGCCGACGGCCGATCCCGCTGTGCGCGCCGCGGCCGCGCAGGCCTACAGCGCGGCGGCGGCCAAGGCCAACCAGGCCAAGGCGACCCTGCAGGCCGGGCCGTGCACCAAGTCCGACAACGCGTCGTTGAAAGCCTGCTCGAGCGGGCTTGCCGCCGCCGAACAGGTCTTCGAGGACGACGTTCTCAAGATCACCTTTCCGCCAGACGCCAGCGCCGCCGCCGGTACGCTCGTGGCCATCGACAAACGGGTCATCGCCGAGGAGGCGTCGTTCGCCAACTCGGCCAACCCCGAGGCGGACGCCACCGACTTCAGCGCCATCGAATCGGACGACAGGCTGCTCGCGGCGGCGGTCGCGGCGCTGCGCAGGGACCTCGGCCTGGCTCCCCCTCCCTCCCTGGGAGCGACGCCGACTCCGTAACGGTGGACGATAATCAGCCACCACTCAGCGACTGATCGCCCGCTCACACTGTTGGAGGAGAGAGCAGACGTGGTTTACGACGCGTACAGCCCCGAGTGGGCCGAAGCCTTCAAGGCCGAGATCAACAAATCGCCCGTGTACAGGCAGGCCGCCGCCAACTGGGAGGGCACCGTCGGCCTGGTGGTGCTCGCCGAGCCCGACAAGAACGTGCCCGACGACATGGGCATCTTCCTCGACCTCTGGCACGGCGAGGCCCGCGACGTGAAGATCTGCTCGCGCGCCGACGCCGAGGCCGCCAAGTACGTGATCACGGGCTCGTACTCGCGCTGGAAGAAGGTCGCCAAGAACGAGATGGACGCGACCAAGGGGATCATGCTCGGCCAGCTCAAGCTGCGCGGTGACTTCCCGACGCTGGTCCGCTACACCAAGGCGTCGCAGGAGCTGACCAACTGCACGACCCGCGTCGAGGTCAACTGGCCGGACGACAACTAGGGCCGGTCAGGTCGGCGCGGCCGCCAGCGTGCGGTCCAGCGGCCGGCGGAGCTGCCACGTGACCAGCCCGGCCAGCGCAAGCAGCGCCCAGGGCACCAGCCGTCCGGGTGCGCCGATCCCCGCCTGGCCGAGGTCGAGCGCGGCCGCCACCGCGACCAGGGCCCACCCTCCCAGCACGGCCCGGCTGCACGGCCCCGGCCACGCAAGGGCGCCGTCGCGACCGCCTGCCCACGCCATCAGGACGACCACCACCGGCCCGAGCAGCACCAGGTCCTGGGCGAGGAGGTGGGGGGATGCCAGCAGTGAGAGCGCCGTTGCCAGCGCAAGGCACGGCTCCAGGGCTCGGCGATCGCGAGCCAGCCGGCGGCCGGCAACCACGCAGCCGGCCAGTGCCGCGACGCTCCCCGCCGCCGCGATCAGCGACGCTGCGGCGCCGTCGCCGAGCCAGGAGCCGGTCAGCCCGGTGAAGCCCAGCATCGACGCCAGCGGCCAGCGACCCGCATCGTCACGAACGGAGGCGATGAAGCCGTCGATACCCGCCGGACCGGCGATCGCCAGGGACACGATGGCGAGCACCGCCACGGCGCAGCCGGCCCCGGCGAGAACGCGGCGATCCCGCCAGGCCAGCACCAGCGCCGCCAGCCCGAACGCCAGGTGTGGCTTGGCCAGCAGGACGCAGCCCGCCAGCACCGCGCCGCCGCTGAAGCGCCGCTCGCGGCGCCACAGGGCGTACGCGATCGCCAGCCCGAGCGCGCTCAGCCCGTCCCACTGGCCGAGCAGTCCGAGCGCGAGTGTCCCGGTCCCGGCCAGCCCGGCGAGGACGGTGGCGGCGACGACTCCGCCGCGCCGCATGGCGGCAGGCCAGGGCGCGTAGCGCGCGGCGATGACAAGCGCCGCAACCAGCATCAGCAGCTGGATCACCTGCCAGGTGTGGTAGGCGGCGGCGAGTGGCAGGAGCGTGATGGGGGCGAACACCAGCGCGGCCGCAGGAGGGTTGACGAACGGAAGGTTGCCGGTGTGCAGCGGCGCGACCAGCGACGCATGCAACCACGCCTGGAGCGCGGGGTCGTAGATGGCGGCGCCGTGTCCCTCTCGCAACAGCGTCCCGCCGACGTAGAAGCTGGTGAAGTCAGAGCGGGCGAGGTCGGTCGGTGACACGCCGGCCCAGAGCACCGCGTAGCCTGCCAGGAGAACGGCGGCGAGGGCGGCGACGGCGGCGGCAGGAGGGCGCGGCCGGGACATGGGTGGCTCGAACCTAGCATCGAATCGGCGGCCGTCCATCGCCCGCGTGCAACAGCTTGGTGAGCGCTCTGCACAGCACTCGTTCCTATACTCGCCGCGATGTTGACCAGGATCGACCATGTCGGGATCGCCGTGCCCGACATCGACGCCGCCACGGCGGCCTACGAGCGGCTGCTGGGGCGCGCCCCGAGCCACCGTCAGCTGGTCGAATCGGACGGCATCGAGGCCGTCATGTTCGAGGTCGGCGAGTCCCGCATCGAGCTGATCGGCTCCACGGGCCCCTCCTCGAAGATCGCCGCCTTCCTGGAGAAGCGCGGCGGCGGCCTGCACCACGTCGCCTACGGCGTCGACGACGTCCAGGCAGCCCTGGACGGCTACGCCGAGCTCGGACTTCAGGCCCTTGACGCCTGTCCGCGTCGCGGCGCCGGCGGCCGGCTGGTGGCATTCCTGCACCCGTCCGCCGCCGCCGGCGTGCTCACCGAGCTCTGCCAGCCCGACCCCGCCGCCGGCTCCGACGGGTGACCGGCGCCGACGCGGAATCGGCGCAGACCGAGAGTGGCCTGCCGCTCCAACCGGTGTACCTGCCTCCCGGGACCCCGGCGGCCCCACCCCCGGGCGAGTATCCCTACACCCGCGGCGTTCGCGCGGACGGGTACCGCGGTCGCCTCTGGACGATGCGCCAGTACGCAGGGTTCGGCAGCGCCGAGCAGACCAACGAGCGCTTCCGCTACCTCCTCGACGCCGGCCAGACCGGGCTGAGCTGCGCCTTCGACCTGCCCACCCAGATGGGCTACGACAGCGACGACCCCATGGCCAGGGGGGAGGTCGGCAAGGTCGGCGTGGCCATCGATTCCCTCGACGACATGGAGATGCTGATGCGCGGCATCCCCCAGGACCAGGTCACCACCTCGATGACCATCAACGCCCCCGCCGCGCTGCTGCTGCTCATGTACGAGCTCGCCGCGGAGCGCAAGGGGATCGACGCCGCAACCCTGGGCGGCACCGTGCAGAACGACATCCTCAAGGAGTACGCGGCGCGGGGCACGTTCATCTTCCCGCCGCGTCCGTCGATGCGGCTGGTCACCGACACCTTCGCGTACTGCGCGGAGCGGCTGCCGCGCTGGAACACCATCAGCATCAGCGGGTACCACATCCGCGAGGCGGGGGCCACGGCGCCACAGGAGATCGCGTTCACCCTGGCCAACGGCATCGCCTACGTCCAGGCCGCCGTACAGGCCGGCCTCGCGGTCGACTCGTTCGCGCCGCGGCTGAGCTTCTTCTTCAATGTCAGCAACGACTTCTTCGAGGAGGTCGCCAAGTTCAGGGCTGCGCGCACCATCTGGGCGGAGGTGATGCGGGAGCGCTTCGGCGCGCGCGACCCGCGCAGCCTGTCGCTGCGCTTCCACGCGCAGACGAGCGGGGCCACGCTGACGGCGCAGCAGCCGCTCAACAACGTCGTGCGCGTGTCCCTCCAGGCGATGGCCGCGGTTCTCGGCGGGACGCAGTCGCTGCACACCAACAGCTACGACGAGGCGCTGGCGTTGCCATCGCGGCAGGCGGCGGAGATCGCGCTGCGCACCCAGCAGGTGATCGGCTTCGAGTCAGGAGCGGCCGCGGTCGCCGACCCGCTGGGCGGCTCGTACCTGGTCGAGAGGCTCACCGCCGACCTGGTCGAGGCGGCGACGGCGCTGATGGCGCGCGTCGAGGAGCGAGGCGGCGCGGTCAGCGCCATCGAGGAGGGCTTCTACCAGCGCGAGATCCAGGACTCGGCGTACCGCCACCAACGGCTGGTCGAGAGCGGGGAGAGGGTGATCGTGGGCGTGAATCGATTCACCGACTCCTCGCAAGCCGC
>DATBCJ010000088.1:0-1752 GCA_036270565.1 Candidatus Dormiibacterota bacterium
GTTGCGATGGCGACCGCGTCCTGGGCCTCGAGGTAGACGGCCTTGTACACGGAACCGCACTGGTAGCCCTGGAGAACGTTCTCCATGCCCTGGAGGGTGGCATCCTGGCCGGTGGTCGGGATCTTCTTGGCAGCGACACCGGCGTTCTTGAGGTCGGTGACGACCGCGTTGGCGAGCCCGTCGTTGGCCTCGACGGTGGCGTTGATGCTCGGATGCGCGGTGAACTGCTGCTGGAAGATGGTGGCGCCGGTGGCGTTGGTCCAGCCAGGCGTGATCTGGTCACCGACCAGGGTCGCGCCCGCGCTGTTGGTCTTGCCGGCCGGCTCCGGGGTGGTGGTGTCGCCCCAGATCACCGAATTGTAGCCCTGGGCGAAGGAGATCGCGTTGGGGTCGGTGTCCTCACCGCCATCGAGCTCGAAGACCTTCGGGCTGGAGACGCCCCAGGCCTGCAGGCAGCTGTTGAAGCCGGTGCCGATCAGCTTGCCGACCTGCACGTTGTCGAAGCTGACGTAGTACGTCTTGGTGCCCTGGAAGGTGGCGCGGTCGTAGCTGATGGCCGCGACGCCGTGCGACTGGGCCAGCGCCTGGATGGCGTTGCCCACGGTGCTGTTGAGCGGGTCGTACACGAGCACGCTGGCGCCGAGGGTGATGTCCGCCTGGGCGTCGGCCAGCTCGGTGGCGTCGCTGCCCTGGGCGTTGTCGATCTTGTAGTCAGTGCTGCTGAACCCCGCGGCTGTGAACGCCTGGGTCAGGTAGGGCTGGTCGAAATCGACGTAGCGCGTCGACGAGGTGGTGTCGGGGAGGATGACCCCGACGAGCCCGTGGCCGGCGTCGTGCAGCGCCTTGAACTGGCTCATGATGCTGAAGCTGCTGTCGAATGACTTCACCGACAGCCCTGACGGGATGGTTGCGGCTGACCCGCCGGACGACGAAGGCGTATTGGTGCTCCCGCACGCCACCGCCACACCGGCCACTCCGAGCACGGCGCCCCATCGTGTGGCCCGAGTGACATTGCTCGAGCCCGTCTTCGTTGTCCGCATACCTGGATCCTCCTGCCTTTTTTAGCCCGCTAATGGGTATTGACGTTCTGACCTGTTGAAGGGGTCGTCCTCGCTCTCCTGCAGCGCCAGCGCGAGCGCGCCGAGGACGCCGGCGCGTTCTGAGAGGACGCCGGCGGCCACCTCGGGCGCCCGCCCGGGGACCGAGACGGTGCGCCGGCCCAGCGACTCGCGGATCGCCGCCAGCAGCACGTCGCCGGCCAGCGCGAGCTCACCGCCGACGATGACCATCTGCGGGCTGAGCAGGTTGCAGAGGTTGGCCAGCGCGACGCCGATGTGCCGCCCGGCGTCGGTGATGACGCGACGGCAGCCGACGTCGCCGTCGTCGCTGAGCTTGAGCATGTCCTCGACGGTGATGTCGTCGCCGTAGCTGCGGCGCAGCAGCTCGAGCAGCGCGGGGGCGGCGGCGAAGACCTCGAGGCAGCCGCGGTTGCCGCAGCGGCAGAGCGGCCCGTCCTCCTCGATGGTGGTGTGGCCGATCTCGCCCGCCGTACCGGAGATTCCCCTGTAGAGCCGGCCGTTGAGCACCAGCCCGGAGCCGATCCCGGTCGAGACCTTGATGTACGCGAAGTCGGTGAGCCCGCGGCCGACGCCCCAGAACCCCTCGGCGAGCGCGCCAAGGTTGGCGTCGTTGTCGACGATGGTGCGCACCCCGAGGGCTGCCTCGAACGCCGATTTCACGTCGAAGTCGGCC
>DATBCJ010000089.1:0-5616 GCA_036270565.1 Candidatus Dormiibacterota bacterium
CAGGCCACCGTAGCTGGGGCGCACCAGCACGACCCGGCGGCGCCCGCTCATCATCGCCGCGCTCACCAGCAGCGCCAGCGCGGACTGTCCGCTGGCCGTGACCCGCGCAATCGGCGCGGCGCTGCCGGGGGGCGTGTCCAGCGTGGCGAGCAGGCTCTCGAGCATCTCCACCGTCTCGTTGCCGTGGCGGCGGTACACGCGCGGGTCCGCCTCCATCGCGGCGTCCAGGGCATCGAGGTTCGGGTACGCCCGCACCGATGTCAGGGCCGGCGCCGCCACCAGGTCCTCGCCCGCGTCGCCACCCACAGGGCGACCGCCGGCGCGAATCGCCGCCAGCCGGGGGTCACCGCTCTCGCTCACGCGACGGGCGCCGCCGCACTGTCATCGACGAGCAGCCGGAACGCCGAGCGCCCTGCATACCGCGACGATGAACCCAGCTCCGCCTCGATGCGGAGCAGCCGGTTGTACTTGGCCACGCGCTCCGACCGCGACGGCGCCCCTGACTTGATCTGGGCGGCGTTGACCGCAACTGCAAGGTCGGCGATGGTGGTGTCCTCGGTGTCGCCGCTGCGGTGGCTGATCACGGAGGCGTAGCCGTGCGCCGCGGCCAGCTCGATGGCGTCGAGAGTCTCGGTGAGCGTGCCGATCTGGTTCACCTTGACGAGCACCGCGTTGGCGGCCCTGTGCGCGAATCCCTCGCGCAACCGTTCGACGTTGGTGACGAACACATCGTCACCGACGAGCTGCACCGAACCGCCGAGGCGCTCGGTCAGGGCGGTCCACCCGTCCCAGTCGTCATCCCCCATCCCGTCCTCGATCGACACGATCGGGTACCTGCCGGCCCACTCGCTCCACAGGTCGACCAGCTCCGCGGAGTCGAGCACCCGGCCTTCGCCCCGGAGGTGGTACCGCCCGCCCTCATACAGCTCCGACACCGCGGGATCAAGCGCCAGCGCGACGTCCACCCCCGGGCGGTAGCCGGCACGCCCGATTGCCTCGATCAGCAGTTCAACCGCTTCCTCGTTGTGGCGCAGGTTTGGCGCAAAGCCGCCCTCGTCGCCCTGGCCGGTGTCAAAACCGCGCTCCCGCAGCACCGTGCGCAGCGCCTGGAAGCACTCACTCCCGGCCCGCAGAGCGTCGGCGAACGTCGGCAAGCCCAGCGGGGCCAGCATGAACTCCTGGAAATCGACGCTGGTCTGCGCGTGGGCGCCGCCATTGAGCACGTTGAGCAACGGCACCGGCAGCACCTCCGCGCCGACTCCACCGAGGTAGCGGTACAGGGGCAGGCCAGAGGCATCGGCAGCCGCGCGTGCACACGCCAGGCTGACGCCGAGCAGCGCGTTCGCGCCGAGGCGTCCCTTGTTGGGCGTCCCATCCAGGGCGATCAGCGCGTGGTCGAGTGCTCGCTGGTCGAGCGCGTCCATGCCGCGGATCTCGGGGCCGATGACGTCGGTGACATTGCTCACCGCGCGCAGCACGCCCTTGCCACCGAACCGCGCTGGGTCGCCGTCGCGCAGCTCGACTGCCTCGTGTGCGCCGGTGCTCGCACCGCTCGGCACCAGGGCGGTCCCGGACGCTCCGCTGGCCAGCACCACGGTCACCGACACGGTGGGGTTACCCCGCGAGTCGAGCACCTCGAGGGCAGAGACGGCGTCGATGAACGTCACGGCACATATCCGGGGACCGGGCCCACCCGCTTGACCACCAGCGCGCGTCCCAGCTTGTCGTGCCAGCCCTGTTTGCGCGGATCCCATGCCACCGAGAGCAAGGAGATGAAGGCAACCAGCCCAGCAAACCCACCCAACACCTGGTAGGCGCTGGCCAACCCCGGTCCCCAGAAGACGATCGCGCGCAGAAAGGCGCGACTGGGTGGCAGCTTTCCGCCATCCTCGGCACGAACCACGGACGTTCCCGTGGCCATCTGACCGAGGGTGCGACCCTGCCACGCGACGAGGCCGCCGAAGTAGAGGGCGTCGACCGCCGCCGAGACCAGCGCGACCGTCAGGAAGCGGCCGGTGAAATCGCTGGGAAGGGGCGGCAGCTGGCCGGAAACCGCCGGGTGGGCCTGGTAGAACTGGATCACGGGCGCCCAGAGCACGGGCACCGTGATCACCAGCTGCACCAGGACCAGCAGGAGCCTGTCGATGAGGTAGCCGAGGAAGCGCGTCCAGAAGCTGGCGTAGATGAGGCCGGGCGCCGGCCCCGGCTGGCCCCAGGACGCGGTCGGGTAGGCGGGCACCGCCGGCGGGTATCCAGGCCACGCCCCCGGGTAGACCGGCTGGCCCGACGGCGAGGGGTACGACGGAGGCGGTGGCGGTTCACCCGGCGGCGGAATCGTGCTCATGACATCTCCTTGGCGATCTCGTCCCACAACCTCGCCAGCACGCGCACGCCCATCGCGTACTGGTCGAGGTCGAACTTCTCGTTGGGCGCGTGGATATGGTCGTCGGGAAGGCCCACGCCCACCAGAACCGACTGGATGCCGAGCACGCGCTGAAACACCTCCACGGGCGGGATCGAGCCTCCCTCGCGGATGATCACCGGGTCCTTCCCGAACACAGCACCCATCGCCCGCGACGCCGCCCGCACGGCCGGATGGTCAGCCGGCGTGATCACAGGGTTGCCGCCTTCACGCACCGTCACCTCGCTGGTCACACCGGCAGGGGTCGCCGCGCGCAGCGCGGACGCCACCGCCTACGCGATCATCGCCGGCTTCTGCGCCGGCACCAGCCGGCAGGTGATCTTGGCGCCCGCGTGCGCCGGGATGATCGTCTTGCTCCCCGGACCCTGGTAGCCGCCCCAGATGCCGTTGACCTCCAACGTGGGCCGCACCCAGCGGCGCTCAAGGACGTTCCACCCCTCCTCGCCCACCGTCTCGGTGATCCCGCCCGCCTCCGCGCGGAAGGTCGCCTCGGAGAACGGTAGTGTCCGGTACGCAGCCCTCTCCTCCGCGGTCGGCTCGACCACGTCGTCGTAGAAGCCCGGCACCAGGACGCGGCCGCTCGCAGGATCCTTGAGCGACGCCAGCATTCGCGCCAGCGCCTCGACCGGGTTCTGCACCGCGCCCCCGAACACGCCCGAGTGGAGGTCGAGCGACGGACCCCGCACCTCGACCTCCACCCCGGCCAGCCCGCGCAGCCCCACCGTGAGCGACGGCACCCCGCGCGCGAAGATGCCGGTGTCCGAGACCACCGCCACGTCGGCGACCAGTCGCTCGCGCAGCGTCTCCACCAAAACCCCGAAGTGCTCCGAGCCGATCTCCTCCTCGCCCTCGACGAGCAGGCGCAGGTTGATCGGGAGCTCGCCGCGGGTGCGCAGGTGTGCCTCCACCGCCTTGATGTGCATGTACACCTGGCCCTTGTCGTCGACGGCCCCGCGCGCGTACAGCCTGCCGTCCCGCACCGTGGGCTCGAATGGCGGCGACACCCATTCATCGAGGGGATCCACGGGCTGCACATCGTGGTGCCCGTACACCAGCACCGTCGGCAGCGCGGGGTCCACCATCCGCTCCGCGTACACAGCGGGATGCCCTCCCGTCTCCACCACCTCGACCGTGCCGAACCCCGCAGTCCGCGCCGCGGCGGCGAGATGCTCGGCGTTGCGACGGACGTCGGTGGCGTGGTCCGGGTCGGCCGAGATGCTGGGGATCCGGAGCAGTTCGATCAGCTCGTCCACGAAGCGCGGCTGGTTGGCGCTGCAGTACGCGTCGAGGTCGTGTGCCATGGACGGGCAGCGTAGCCGGGAGGACGTCGAGGTCGCACACGCCGCGCGGAGTCGAGGAGACGGCCAATCGGTGTGCGCTGACGGTAATTCCGGTGTACCGTGGCCCCGCGAGGTCTCTCCGTCCCACTTCACGTCCCCCCAGGAGATCCCCAATGGCACTTCACGTCAGCCCATCGGTCGAATCGCTCGAGGACACCCGCGAGCAGATCATCGAGCTCGTCGGCACCCGAAGCGACCCGGTCCAGGCCCCCGGCGACGTCGCCGACACCCCGGCCATCCTGGCCCTGCAGCTGCTGGCGATCGACAACTTCGTCGAGATCATCAGGCTGCGCACGGACGTCGCCGAGCGTGATCGGCGCATCGCCACGCTCACGGTCGGGCTCCGCACCTGGCGCGAACGGTCCGGCATCGAACAGGCCAGCCGGCGTCGCGACCTCGCCGAGGCGCGCGAGCGCGAGCGCGAGGTCATCAGCCTGCTTCACCAGCAGATGCAGGTGGCCGACTCGGCCACCGCCGAGCTGGAACGCATCCGCTCCCGCTCCTGGTGGCGCCGCCTGCTCGGCTGACGCCACCTCACCGGTTGCGGGGCGCCTACCATGCCTCTGTGGCCGAGCATCCAAGCCCGCCAAGCCCATCCTCCCGCGGCGCGCGCGGTTGGTCGCGGCGGCCTGAACGCGTCGACCTGGGGCAGACGATCGCCCGGCTCCGCCGGGCCTTGCGCCGCGCCGTCACCCGCCGGATGGACATCGAGGCGCTGCCCGACGCGCAGGCCGAGCTTGTCGTGGTGGTGCACGCCACCCCGGGTATCCGCGTGAACGACGCCGCGACGCAGCTCGGCGTGGCCGGCAACACCGTCAGCACGCTGGTCAGCCGGCTGGTGAGCGCGGGGATCCTCGAGCGCACCGCCGATCCCAGTGACGGTCGCGGCGGTTGCCTGACCCTGACAGCCGCCGGGCAGGCCCGCGTCACCGGGTGGCGCACTCACCGCGCGGCGATCATCGAGGAGGCGCTCTCCAAGCTCGACGTCGCCGACGGCGCCGCCATCGAAGCGGCGCTGCCCGCGCTGTGGCGGCTCAGCCGCCTGCTCGAAGCGCTCGACGAAGATTCCTAGGCAGGGACACACCGCGTAGAGTGCCCGACGCGGATGGCAACAGCAGCGCCTGCGCGGACGGAGCCAGCGTCGCGGCGCGGCAGGATCGCTGGGCTCGGACCCCTGCTGTGCTGGGCGGTGGTGTTCGCCGACATCGGCACCTCGGTGTACTACACGCCGGGCATCCTGTTCAATCAGTTCGGCACCCACGCCGCCCTCTTCGTCGGGCTGACGCTGATCGTCTTCGTCCTGCTGACCGCGAAGTACGCGGAGGTGACCATCCGCTACCCGGAGGGGGGCGGCGTCGTCACCGTCGGCACGCATGCGGTCAACGGCCTGGTGGGGTTGATCGGCGGCCTCTTCATCCTCGTCGACTACTTCCTCACCTCGGCGCTGAGCGCGGTGTCGGGAATCACCTACCTCGGCACCGTTGCGCCGTCGGTCATCGGCATCGTGCTGCCCTGCACCGTGGCGGCGCTGGTGTTGATCGCTCTGCTCAACCTGATGGGCGTCACCGCCGACGCCAAGGTCACGGCGGTGATCGCCACCGCCGCGCTGCTCAGCCAGCTGGCCGTCGTGGTGGCGGTGATCGCGCACGCCGGCCCGGGTGCCGCAATCGGCGCGGTACCCAAGGTCTTCCAGGGACATCTCACCGGCCTCAACGTCCTCACCGGTTACGCGGGCGCGTTCCTGGCGTTCAGCGGGCTGGAGAGCATCTCCCAGCTGTCACCCGCGATGGCCTCACCGCGTCGACGCGTCGCTCCCCGGACGATGGTGCTGGTGGTCGTCACCGTGGCGCTCAC
>DATBCJ010000090.1:0-46584 GCA_036270565.1 Candidatus Dormiibacterota bacterium
ACCCCGTTGGCGAGGTCGGTCTCGATGACCGTGTCGCGCAGCTTCGCCTCCATGCTGACGTGGTCCACGGCGCCGGCAACGATCTCGTCGATCGAGATCACCTCGAAGTTGAGCCGATCGTCGGGATCCTCCAGCCGCGACACCTCGGCGATGGCATTGACCATCCGCACCATCATCTCGGTGCTGGCCGTGATGCCCTCGATGGCGACCATCGCCGTTTCAGGGAGCTGTCCGAGCATGCCCGTGGAGAGCAGCTGTCCGTAGCTGTTGAGGATGGTCAGCGGCCGGCGCAGCTCGTGCATGGTGATGCTCATCGACGTGCCCCGGGCCGTGCTCGAGCTGGTCACGGAGGTCAGCCGTGAAGCGAGGACCGTCACCACCGAGTTGGCGAGGCGGCGGCCGATCCCGGCAAGCTCGTCCGCCGCGTGCTCGCCGAAGCCGAGCCGGGCGGGCTCATCGAGCTCCTCGGCAGCGACGGCCACGGTGGCCCGGCGCAGGGCGGCGAGCTTGCCGAGCGCGCCGTCGAGGCGATGATCGATTCCGGACGGCCTGTCTCCGGAGAGGTCGGAGAAGGCGACCAGGGGTCGGAGGTCGTCGGCGGTGAGGGCCACGAGGACCGCGTTGATGAACTGCCGGGGTCCGTGGTCAGCACCGTCCGAACGGCGGCTTTCCGCCTCGGCGTTGCCGCGGTGCATCACGTCAGCGATCCGCTCGGCGTGGGCAGCCAGGAAGTCGCTCAGGTGACCGGTCATGGGCGGTTCGAGTGTATGGGCTGCAAGTTCAATGCAGCCGGACCGTCAATGAGGCGTTGCGCCTCGTTTCAGGGCGGAGAAGAGGGCGTGGACGCGCCGGGACCGTGTACGGGGGCCCCGGGCCGCGACGCCGCCTCAGGCGGCGACGGCGGAGGTCAGCTCGTCGGCGGCCGTGGACTCGGCCGCGGACACCGCGTTCACCGCAGGGGCGGTGGCGTTGCGGCGATGGCGCATCCACAGCATCGCCCCGAGGATCCCGAACGGGAGCATCTGGATGTCGACCAGGACCGACATGGCGGCGGCGTGGCCGCTGGAGACGCCGGCGTGGACCAGCATCCCGACCAGCACGCCCTCACGGATGCCGAGACCGTTCACCGAGAAGGGCGTGAGCGTGGCCACCAGGGTGATCGGGATGGCGACCGCGAAGATGGTCCAGCTGATGTCGACGCCGATGGCCCTGGCGAAGAGGTCGAGCGCGATGATGTTGACCCCCCAGCCGGCCGCCCCGACCAGGATGCACTGCACGATGGCGTGGGGGTGGCGGCGGTAGCCGGAGAAGGTCTGGCCGAAGGCGTGCAGGGTGCGCAGGAACGCGCGCGAGCTGCGCTCGAAGAAGTGACGGCCCATGATCCGGTCCGCGGCCAGCGCGGCGACCCAGGTGAGCATCATCACCGCGGCGAACACGCAGGCCCCGACCAGCGAGCCGATGCCGATCCAGCCGCGGAGCAGGACTGCGGCGGCGAGCCCCCAGCAGGCCATGCCCAGCGTGCCGGCCATCCGGCTGCCAGCCAGCGAGGCCAGGATCTTGCCGTGGCCGACGACCTTGCCCATCTCGACGGTGCGCATCGCGTCGCCGCCGACGCCGGCGGGGAGGAGCTGGCTGAAGAACAGGCTCTGCAGGTAGGAGGAGGAGAGGCGGGTCCAGCTGAAGAGGTTCTTCTGGTGGTGGTGCTCCCCCGACACCGCCCGGTTGCTGGCGCCGAGCCCGGCGCTGCTGCGCAGCAGGATGCCCCACTCGAAGACGGAGGCGAGGCAGGCGAAGGCGGTCAGAACCAGGGCGACAGACGCCCAGCGCCAGTCGACGTGGACCAGGCTCGACCCCGCCTTGCCGACGTCGACGTTGTGGAGGAGGAAGCCGACGCCGGCCACGGTGCCACCGATGCGCAGCCACTTGGAGCCCAGGATGGCGCGTACAGCAGGCATCGTTCTCCTCACACCGGTGATTGAACCACCGGTGTACTCATCGCGTCGGCACGTCGGAGGTCCGTCATCCCATTAACGACGGCCGTCAGAAAATCATTACGCGGATCTCAAGACTGACGCGCGAAACGTTACACGGGGATGACGCTAAGTGGACGGTGGCTCCGGAAAACGGGAAGGCGGGGGACAGCACCGCGGTGCTGGGAAGTATCGTGGTCACGTGAATCAGCAGCAGCTCCTGAAGGTCAAACGCGAGGATGGTTTCATCGCCGCTCTTGACCAGAGTGGCGGCAGCTCGGCGAAGGCGCTGCAGGCCTACGGCATTGCACCCGACGCGTACTCCGGCGACGCCGCGATGTTCGACCTGATGCATGAGATGCGCAGCCGGATCATCATCAGCCCGAGCTTCAACGGGGACCGCATCCTCGGGGCCATCCTCTTCGAGGACACCATGGACCGCGACATCGCGGGCCAGCCTTCAGCCGACTATCTCTGGAATGTCAAGTCGGTTGTGCCGTTCCTCAAGGTCGATAAGGGTCTCGCCGCCGACGCCGACGGCGTCCAGCTGATGAAGCCGATCCCTGGTCTCGACGACCTCCTCGTCCGCGCCAACCAGAAGCGATTCTTCGGCACCAAGATGCGCTCATTCATCAAGCTCGCCGACGCCAAGGGCATCGGCGCCATCGTCGACCAGCAGTTCGACATCGCCCGCCAGATCCTCAGCGCCGGCCTGGTGCCGATCGTCGAACCGGAGATCGACATCCGCAGCCCGCAGAAGGCAGACGCCGAGGCGCTCCTGAAATCCGCCATCCTCGGGCGACTCGAGCAACTCGATCCCGATCAGTCCGTGATGCTCAAGCTCACGCTCCCGGACGTCGACGACTTCTACGCCGACTTCGTCAAGCACGACCACGTGCTCCGAGTGCTCGCACTCTCCGGGGGCTACAGCCGCCAGGAAGCCGTCGACCGCCTGGCACGCAACCACGGCGTGATCGCGAGCTTCTCACGAGCGCTCACCGAGGGCCTGACCGCCCAGCAGAGCGACGAGGAGTTCAACGCAATGCTGGACCAGTCCATCGAAGTAATCTTCGAAGCGTCAAGGACATGACGGATGGGGGGCGGCACGTCCTCTGAAGCGAGTTCTGCAGCGGGCGAAGGAGTGGAGAACTCGCCGGTGGCGAGTTCGCAGCGACGCCAACGCCCGCGAAGCCTGTCTGAGCGCCAGAGGATGTGCAGCCCCCCATCCGTCAGGCTTCTCTGGACTCACTCCCCGTGCGGGTACGGTTCGCGGAACGTAGTCTGCTCGGGGTTGAAGATCAGCTCGATGTCGTCCACTGGCCCGTTGCGGTTCTTGGCGACGATCAGCTCGGTGCGGTTGCGGTCGATGTCGGGCTTGTGCATGCCCTCGCGGTAGAGGAAGAGGACGACGTCGGCGTCCTGTTCGATGGAGCCGGAGTCGCGCAGGTCGGAGAGCTGGGGTCGCTTGTCGTTGCGCTGCTCGCTGGCGCGCGACAGCTGCGAGAGCGCGAGCACAGGCACCTCGAGCTCCTTGGCGATCGCCTTCAACCCCGAGGAGATGTCCGACACCTCCTGGACGCGCGACTCCTGGCGGCCACCGTGCATGAGCTGCAGGTAGTCGATGATCAGGAGCCCGATGCCGTGCTGCGACTTCATGCGCCGCGCCCGGGCGCGCAGGGTGGCGATGGAGAGCCGCGGGGTGTCGTCGATCCAGAGCTCGGCCTGGGTCAGCTTGTCCATCGCGGCCGCGATGCGCTGGAAGTCGAGCTGGCTGGCCTGCCCGGAGCGGAGCACGTGGGAGTTGACCGCCGCCTCGCTGCAGATGAGCCGCTGGGCCAGCGCCTGTCGGCTCATCTCCAGGGAGAAGATGGCCACCGGGACGCGCGCCAGCACCGCCGCGTTGCGCGCGATGTTGAGCGCGAAGGACGTCTTGCCCACCGAGGGCCGCGCGGCGAGGATGATCAGCTCCTGGGGTTGGAGGCCCTGGGTGAGACCGTCGAGCCGGCCGTAGTTGGTCTGCACCCCGTTGATCAGCTGCTTGCGCTGCAGCCGCTCCTCGAGCATCTCCCAGGTGTCGTGCACCAGCTTGGCGATGTGCATCGCCTCGCTGCCGCGCCGCGCCTGGCTGATGGCGAAGATGCGCTGCTCGGCTGATTCGATCGCGTCCACCGCGGTGACGCCGTTGTCGAAGCCGAGGCGGGCCACCTCGCCGCCCGCTGCGATCAGGCGGCGGCGCAGTGCGTGGTTGACGACGATCTCCGCCCAGTGGCGCACCGACGCCGCGGTGGGCACCTCGAGGGTCAGCTCGGAGATGTAGTCGAGGCCGCCGGCGCGGCCGATGCCCGGCCCACGCTCGAGCTGCGACTGGAGGGTGACCTCGTCGATCGGGTCGCCGCGGTCGGCGAGCGCGACGGCGGCGCGGTAGATGTGGGCGTGGCGCTCCGCGTAGAAGTCCTCGGGCTCGAGGATGTCGCGGATCTCTGCGACGGCGGCCTGGTCGATCATCAGGGAGCCGAGCACGGCGCGCTCGGCACCGAGGTCGTTGGGTGGGACACGCCCGGACGAGATGGTGCCCGTGACGTTGACGGCGACGTCGGCGACCGGCTGTGTGGTCACTGCGCCGCGACGACGACGCGCAGTGTCTCACTCACCTCTGTGTGCAACTGGACGCTGACCTCGTGCGGGCCGAGCGACTTGATGGGCGGATCGACCTCGATCTTGCGCTTGTCGATGTCCAGGCCAGCCTCGCGCTTGAGCTGCGTTGCGATGTCGGCGTTGGTGACCGAGCCGAAGAGACGTCCGCCCTCACCGGTCTTGGCGTAGATGGTCACCGTCAGCTTCTTCAGTCGCGCGGCCGCGTCGCGAGCCTCCGTGAGCGCCTTCTCAGCGCGGCGTCGCACCGCTTCCTCCTTCTGCTTGATCTGCTCGACCATGCGATCGTCGGCAACCACCGCGATCCTCTTGGGGAGAAGGTAGTTGCGGGCGTAGCCCGGCGAGACCTCCTTGACGTCGCCGGCCTTGGCGGTCCCCTGGACCTCCTTGACAAACAGCACCTTCACGCGCCAACCCCCGTGATCCGCTCGTCGGGGGCTGACGTGTGCGTCTGCTCGTCGAGCTCTGTCTGATGGTGCACCGCCACCGCGTCATCGGCCTTGAACCGCCGCGCGATCGCCGTGGCGATGCGCTCGCCGTTGCGCAGGTCCTCGTCGAACACGCTGCTGCCCTCGAGAATCTGTTGCTGCACATCGGAAACAACGTCATCAGGGCAGGCCACGATGAACAGTCGCAGGGCCAGCATCGAGAGCGCGAGCATGTCGATCTCGCCGACCACAGGGATCGACGCGGGGATGTCGATGAAGGGCGTCACGATCACGGCCATGGCGGCGCCGAACGCGAGCTTGGTGCGCCGCGAGACGCGCGGATCACGCACCAGGCAATAGGCGAGGCGCGCCTGCCGGGGAAGGTCGACGGCCAGGCGTTTGACGAAGCGAAGACGGCTCAGCATGAAGCGCGTAGTCTACCGTCCCCCGGCGCGTGCCATCGGCGGCGCAGGTCACTCCTCGAGCAATTCGCGACGTTCGCCCAGCCACGCTTCGGCGGCGGCGGCGTCGCCCGCCGGGATCGCCCCGTCGAGCACCGCGTCCTCGAGAGCGCGTGTCACCCGGCCCACCCACGGCCCCGGGGGGCGCCCCCCCGCGAGCCTGATGATGTCGCCTCCACGCAGGGGCGGCTGCAGCCGCGACACGGCGCCGCCGGCGTCCAGACGTGCCATGCGCTGCTCGAGCTCGTCGATGGCGTCCGTGTCCGGGAATGACGACGCGTGGGTGTCGGCGCGAGCGAGGTCGAGGAGGCGCGCGCGCTGATCGCCGATGTCGCGCACCAGGCGGCGGACAGCGGAGTCGGTCCACTCATCGGGGTTGTACTGGATGGGCCGGAGGTGATGGCGCACCAGCTGCGCCACCGCGGCCACATCTTCATTGCTGAAGCGCAGACGGGTGAGCATGTCCTCGGCGATCGCGGCGCCGACCGACGGATGGTCATAGAAGGTGTGTCTGCCGTGCGCGTCCAGGGCGTGGGTGGGTGGCTTGCCGACGTCGTGGAGCAGGGCGGCGAGCCGTGTCACCAGGTCGACCTTGGTGGACGCGACGGTGTGAGCGCTGTGGTCGAACACGTCGTAGATGTGGAAACCACCCTGGTCGACGCCGATCATGGCCTCGAGCTCGGGCAACCAGACCGAGAGCAGGCCGCCGTCGCGAAGCAGCTCGAGCCCCGCCCGCGGGTGTTCGGAGAGCAGCAGCTTGCGCAGCTCGTCGGCGACGCGCTCCGCGCTGAGGATCGCCGACCTCCCCGCCATCCTGCTCATCGCGGTCGTCAGACCGGGTGCGGTGGTGAAGCCCAGCTGCGCGGCGAACCGCGCTGCCCTGAACATGCGCAGCGGGTCCTCGCTGAAGGTGAGCTCGGGGTCGAGAGGCGTGCGCAGGACACCGTGACGGAGATCGTCGAGGCCGCGCCCGGTGACGTCGATGACCCGGCCGTCCAGCGTCTGACAGAGCGCGTTGACGGTGAAGTCGCGTCGCCAGATGTCGTCCTCCAGCGTTCCGGGGCGCACGTCGGGCTTGCGCGACGCAGCGTCGTAGCTCTCGGCGCGCGCCCGCACCACCTCGACGATGAACTCGCCGCCGCGAACCTGCCCCGTTCCGAAGCGCTCGAAACGCTGGGGGGGCGCCCAGCCGAGGCGGCGGCCCACCTCCGCGAGCACAGCCGTGCCGTCGTCGTCGACGGCCAGCAGGTCGATGTCCTTGACGTCGCGGCCGAGCAGGCGGTCGCGCACGAATCCGCCCACCAGGTACATCTCCGCGCCCTGGCGGTGTGCCGCCGCCGCGATGGTCGCCAGCAGCCGCTCCTGGGTCAGGGGCAGGACGTGCTCCCGCACCTCGGCGGTCACGCGGCGACCGCCAGCGGTGGGGTGGGTGACTCGCGAGGCCGGCGCAGCAGCGCCACCGCGAACAGCGCGCCCAGCAGGGCGCAGGCGCCGGCGCCGAGGAAGATGACGTGGAGCTCGTCGACCACCGCCCCCGTCTGCAGGGCGTCGTAGGCGGGGCACCGAAGGGGGGTGTCGGGGCAGAGCTTGGCGGCCGGGGTCAGCATCGCCTGCACACTGTAGAAACGGCGCAGGCCGACCGCGGTCAGGAGCGACAGCCCGGCCAGCATCCCGACCAGCCGGGCGGCCACGGTCAGCGACGCCGCCATGCCGTGCAGCGCCGTCGAGACGGCGCCGAGGATTGCGGCGGTCACCGGCACGATGGCCAGCCCGAAGCCCAGGCCCGCGGCCACCAGAACAGGGTCGCTGGGGTGCAGCCATCCGGTGCCCGCAAAGCCGTCCGCCAGGGTGGTGGGAGTCCAGCCGGCCATGAGCGCAAAGCTGACGGTGACCACCAGCAGGCCGGCGCCGGCGACGGCTCGGTACCCGGCCCTGTCGGCGAGGACGCCGCCCAGCAGGGCGCCCACCGGGACGGCGACGAGAAGGCGCGCCAGCACCAGCGCGGCCTGGACCTGGGAGGTGGGGTCGACGGTGGCGCGGGCGAAGACGGGGACGTCGACCAGCGCCGCCATCAGCGCCGCCCCGGCGGCCAGGCTGGTGAGCAGCGAGCCCACCGCGGCCCGGTCGCGGAGCGCGCGGAGGTCGATCAGCGGTTCGTCCACGCGCAGCTCCCGGACCACGAACAGGACCGTGAGCAGCACCGCCGCGGGCAGCAGGATCGGCGCCGATGATCCGACGACACCGCTGGCCGGGTCGGCGCTGGCGAACACGATCACCACCGCCCCAAGGATCAGCGCCACCAGCAGGGCCCCGGGCCAGTCGACGCGGCGCAGCACGCCGGGGATGCGGCGCAGCGGGACGACCGCGCGCACCCTGGGGCCGACGAAAACCTCGCGCAGCACGAACGCTGCGGCGCTGACCAGCGCCACCAGCGCGATCGGCGAGCTGATCCCGGCGCCACCGAACAGCGGCGCGAAGGCCACCCCCATCGTCAGATCGTTGCTGAGAGCCGGCGGAGACGCGATCGCCAGCACGGTTGCGGCGATGCACAGAGCCGCCAGCACGCGCCCGGCAACGTCGACGCTGGGCGCCGGCCCGGATGACGCGGCCAGGCGCCGGCGTGGCGCCCGCACCCCGGCCGCGATGGCGGCGGCGAGCGGCATGTTGATGTAGAAGATCGCGCGCCATGTGCTGACCGTGGTCAGCGCGGCTCCGTAGATGGGTCCGACCACGCTGCCGATCTCCTGCACCGCGCCGACCACCCCGAGCGGCACCCCACGCCGCCGCGGCGGCCAGAGGTCGGCGACGAGCGCGAGCGTCACCGGGACCAGTCCGCCGCCGCCCGCACCCTGCACGGTGCGGCCCAGCACGATGACCCAGAGCGTGTTCGCCGACGCGGTCAGCAGGGAGCCGGCGGCGAAGGCGACCAGGCACAGGGCCAGCACCGGGCCGCGCCCGAAAAGGTCAGAGAGGCGTCCCAGCAACGGCAGCACCGCGACGTAGCCGAGCAGGAAGCCGCTGATGATCGGGGCCGCCTCCTGCAGGTGGGCGAGATCGACGCCGACCGCCGCCATGATCGCGGGCAGCGCGACCACCACCACGTAGGTGTCGGCTGCGCCGAGAAGCACGCCGGCGGCCGCGAAGCCGAGACGGCGGCGGGCGCCCGGCGGCGCGGAGCCGGGGGTCTGGTGCACCTCAGCCCGCGGGCGGCGTGATGCTCACGTTCTGGCCGTAATTGTCGAGAATGACGGTGAAGGTGCTGGGATGGACCTTGTCGAAGAACGGTCCCACCATGACCACCCTGCGGAGCTGGTGCGACGAGGAGTCGACGCCGACTGTGGCCTGCACCGGCTGGGAGGGGTCGGCGCTGGTGAGCAGCGAGGCCACGCGCGCGCCCGGCATTGCGCATGCGACCTCGTCCAGCTGCTCGCCGTTGAGCCGGTCGCCGTCACGGTTGGACGGGGAGGCGCACACCGAGAGCAGGCTGGACAGGCCGTTGTTGGGGTCGAGGAACTTGCCAGGGTCACCGAACCCGTACTTGGACGGGTCGGTCCTGTCGAAGCCGCCGCTGCCCAGCGGGGTGCGCGCGTAGAACACGCCACCGATCGACACCACGTCGACATTGACCGTGAACCCGCCGAGTGACACGGTGAGCTTGCCGGCGAAGCCGTCGGGACGCTTGGCGACGCCCTCGCCGCCGGAGATCAACGTGCCGGTGCCGGAGACGTTCGCGCTGGTGAGCATGAAGTGGAGCGACGGAGCCGAATCCACGCTCTGCTTGGCGAGGCGGAGCAGCTGGGCAGGGTCCGGCGGGGAGGTGCCGCAGGATGACAGCAGGGCCAGCACGGCCCCGGCGCTGAGCACACGGCTCGCGAAACGCACGCGTTGCCTCCCTCTGTTGCCTGCGCCGAGTATAGACAGCGCTTGCGTCACCGCCTGATACTCGCGTGAGTGAGTGACTCCGCCGGGGAGCTGCTCGTTGCCAGCGAGCGCTTCTTCGAGATCGACATGCGCGTGGGCCGCGTTGTCGAGTGCGCGCCGATTCCGAGGGCGCGTCGCCCTGCATTCCGAATGCTCATCGACTTTGGCGCGCTGGGCAGGCGAACGTCCTCAGCGCGAGTCACCGACAACTACAGCTGCGAGCAGCTGATCGGGTCGCTGGTGGTGGCGGTTGTCAACCTCCCCGCGCGCCAGGTCGGAGCGGTGCGCAGTGAGGTGCTGGTGCTCGGCGCGTACGCGCAGGGCTCGGATCGTGTGGCCCTGCTGCGGCCCGACGGCGATTGCAGTCCCGGGGATCGCATCGGCTGACGCACCAGCGGCGGCCAGGACGTACAGTCCCACCAACAACGGCAATGGGGAGACGGGCGCAGCATGTCGAACAACGCCGACCGCACCGCGCGACGCTTGTCGCCACTGCTGCTGGTGCTCGCCGCGCTCTGCTTCCTGCTGCCATTCATCGGGGTGTCGTGCAACACGGCCGCCGGGAGCGCGGCGCTGGGCAGCCTGGGCTCCATCGGTGCGTCGGGCGACAGCAGTGGCGCCGCTCAATCCGCAGCCTGCCTTCGCGCGCTCGACGGACGCGACCTCTACACCTACAGCGGGCTCAACCTGGCCACCGGGAGCGATCCGACGGCGCAGACCAACATCCCGGGCTGTCCCACGACCTCGAGCTCGAACTCGAACTCGCCACTGGCGATCTCCCCGAGCGCGCAGCCGCCGACGCTGGGCATCGGCGTGCAGCCGCTGTTGGTGGTGGCGCTTCTCCTCATCATCGTCGGCGTTGTCGGGGGCGTTGTTCGTGGTCGCACCGGCCGGCTCGTCGCCGCGGGAGCGGCACTGCTCGCCGCGGGCCTGGTGGTCGTCGACAACGCCACGGCGCACACGGCGATCGTCAACAAGCTCGACAGCAGCGTCGGCGACGGGGCCGCGGGGGGATCCATGTCGGCAGCCGGGCTGAGCGGCACGGTCGACAGCTTCTTCACCATCCACGCCGCGCTCGGCTTCATCCTGGTCCTGATCGCGCTGCTGCTCGCGGCCCTCGCCAACGGGGTGGCGCTGGCCCTCGGTGTCACCGCGCGACCGTCGGTGCCTCCGGCACCGCCGCCCGCCAGTGTCACCGGCTGAGCTGCAGCCACAGCGCAGCGCCGAGGCCAACCACAACCACCACGAGGCGGAGCGGTTGATCCGGCACGCGCCGAGCTGCTGACGCGCCGACGCGCCCGCCCACCAGGGTGGCGGGAGCGAGCACCAGGACGTATCCCCAGTGCACCGGCCCGAAGATGGCGAAGGCCACGCCCGACACCAGGTTCATCGCGCCCGCCAGCGGCACCTTCAGCGCGTTGAGGCGCTGCAGCGCGTCGTCGATGGTGACCGCCAGGATCGCCAGCACCAGCACGCTGACCGCGGCACCGAAGTAGCCGCCATAGACGGCGGCAACGAAGAGGCCGGCCCTGAGCAGCGATGAGCGGCTGCGCCGCCGCTTCTCGAGCACGCGGGCCAGCGGGCGCTGTGCGAGCAGCACCAGGCAGGCCACCACGATCAGCGCCGGCACCACGCGCGTGAACACGCGGGCCGGCGTGGTGAGGAGAAGCACGGCGCCGACGACAGCTCCCCCGACCGCGAAGGGCATGAGCAGCGCCAGGCGGCGGCCCTGCCCGGCGAGCTCACGCCGAAAGCCGAGCAGGCCGCCAACCGCGGCGGGCACGATGCCCACGGTGTTGGTGACGTTGGCATCCAGCGGCGGCAGCCCCACGGCCACCAGCAACGGGAAGGTGAGCAGCGAACCGCCGCCGGCGACAGTGTTGGCAAAGCCCGCGACGAGGCCGCCGGCCAGCACCAGCAGCGCGTCGCGCAGGCTCATCCGATCAGCCGCGCTCCGCTCAGCCTCCGCCGCCGCCGAGGAACGGGATCCCGTACGTCTCGGGCCGCGCGCCCAGCGTGGTGGGCCAGATCTCCGCGATCGCGTCCGCCGTCCAGCCACCGTCGCGGTACGCGGCCAGGATCTCCTGCGGGTGCGACCAGAGCGACAGCTTGTCGCCGCCAAGCCCGATGCATTGCCCGGTCACGCCCTTGGCGGCGTCCGAGGCGAGGAACACGAGCAGGGGCGCGACGTCCTCGGGCATGCCCATGCCCATCTGCTTGCGGACCATGTCGGGCAGCGGCTCGCCCTTCTCGGCCGCCTCCACCATCTCGGCCATCCCCGGGATGCTGGCGATCATCCGGGTGAGCGCGTTGGGCACGATGGCGTTGACGGTGATCTCGGCGCGCGCCAGCTCCATCGCCCAGGTGCGTGCGAAGGCGGCGATGCCCGCCTTGGCGCCCGCGTAGTTGGTCTGGCCGAAGTTGCCGCGCTGCCCGGCCCACGACGCGACCACCACGATGCGCCCTCCGCGGCCCTGCTCGCGCATGCGCGTGGCGGCGGCGCGCGCACACGTGAAGGTGCCGCGCATGTGCGTCTCGATGACCAGGTCGAAGTCGTCATCGGTCATCTTCCAGAGGACCTTGTCGCGGAGGATGCCTGCGTTGGTGCACATGATGTCGATGCCACCAAAGCTCTCGACGGCGCGCTGCACCAGCTTTTCGGCCGCCTCGGTGCTGCCCACCGCAGCCACCTCGGCCACCGCCTTGTGACCGCCATCGCTGAGCTCTTTGACGGTCTGCTCGGCAACGTCCGGATCGATGTCGTTGATGACCACGGCGCATCCGGCCTGGGCCAGTGCATGCGCATAGGCGCGGCCGATGCCGCGCCCACTGCCGGTGACAACGGCGACCTTCCCGTCGAGATTCATGACTCCTCCTGTTGCGAGAGCGTGCGATTCGCGCAGGCCCGAGCGCGTCGCGGCGCGCCCATTGTCGCGATCTTCTCCCCGCTCGCGCGCTCAGCCGCCGAGGTGGCCGCCGGTGACCAACTCGGCGACGACGTAGCCCACCCATGGGACCCCGGCGAGGACCAGCCAGCGTCCCCGCGCGGTGCCGGCGCGCAGCAGGACGAGCAGGCCGACGGCGACCGACAGGGTGAGCAGCCCGCCGAGGATGCCGCTGAACCCCGGTCGCCACGGCGTGAAGGTGAGCCCGATGAACCCGAGCACGCACGACTGAAATGCCGCGGACCCGGCGACGTTGCCAAAGGCCAGGCTGTCGTTGCCACTGCGCACCCAGAGCACGCCGTTGATCGACTCGGGAAGCTCGGTGGCAACCGGGACCACGATGAGCGCCAGCGTGAGCGGGTTGGCGTGCAGCGCCGTGGCGGTGTCGTTGAGGGCGGAGACGAAGAGGTCGGAGCCGATCACCAGCAGCGCCACCGAGGCCAGCAGCTGCAGCACCACCAGCCCGGCCGGCGGTTGGCCGCGGTGGCGGCGCAGCAGGTGCAGCGGCTCGGGCATCTCGCCCGACGGGTCGCCGCCGCGCAGGGTGGCGCGCACGTACAGGCCGTAGGTGGCCAGAAGTCCGACACCGATGACGATGCGGGCCGGCGTGGGGAGGACGATGGCCACCAGCACAACGGAGAACGCGCCGACGAACACGCCGAGGTCGCGACGCGCCTGGGACCTGTCGAGGCGCAGGGTTCGGTCCCTGCGCAGCAGCACCGCCAGCCCGGTGACGGCCACGCCGACTCCGAGCAACAGGAACGGCGAGCCCAGCACCGCGCCGCTGGCCACCGCCGCGGCCGACGGCTTGCCGCTGATCAACGCCACCACCGGGACGAACGTCTCCGGCAGCGACGTGCCCAGCGCAGCCAGCAGGCTGCCCGTTGCCCCGCTGGCCAGCTTGAGGCCGAACCCCGCCCACTCCACCGCGTTGGTGAACAGCTCGGACGCCGCAACGATGAGGACCAGCCCGCCGATGAAGAGGAGCGCCTGGGTCACGAGTCCCTGCGCCGGCGCATCCGGTCGACCGGGGCGCTCAACCAGCTGCTGCTGAAGGCAGCGACGCTGCGCAGTGTCACCGGCTGGATGCGGTGCACCGGGGGTGCGCCCTCAGAACGCGCCAGCGCGTCATACACGCGCTGCCGGCACCACGGAAACGCGGTCAGCGGCAGGGCGTCGGCGGTGACGAACACCGTGCGCAGCGACTCGATGCTCCAGTGCCTCTCGCCGCCGGCCACCTCGGCCAGGAAGACAGCGTCGGCCGCATTGCGCAGCCCACTCCAGGAGTACACGCCCACCAGGCCGCGGATGTTGACCCGGTACCCGGTCTCCTCCTCGGTCTCGCGCACGGCGGTCTCCGCAGGGTCCTCATCCGGCTCGACGTGACCGCCGGGCAGCTCCCAGCCCGGTGGGAACGGTCGCAGCTGTAGCAGCACCCGCGGGCCGTCGACGATCGCGGCCTGAGCACCCTGCACCGGCCAGGCCACCCCGTCGACGACCACCTGCGAGAGCCGCTTGGGCCGGCCGCCGCGGGGGGTCAATCCAGCTCGACGCGCTTGGGGCGCCTGGCGGTGGTCTCTGCGGGAGCACGGCGGCGCCCGCGCGGCCGTCGCGGTGTGCGCGTGCTGTTGTGCTCGATGATCACCGCCAGCGCCAGCAGCAGCTCGCGCTGGGCATTGAGAAGGTGCAGCTGCGCGTCGGGCGGCACCAGCTCACCGAGCGCGCCGGCCAGCAGCTGCATGACGTCGGCGACGATCTTGCCGGGATCAAGGGCCGGCGTCTCGGTCACCGCGACGCCCCCGCAAAGGTCACGCGCAGCATCCCCTCGTCGAGCTTGCCCTTGACCACCCGAGTGCCGTTGAGCACGCGGGGCAGGCTGATCTCACGCTTGTACGGACCGACGCTGACGAAGAGCTCGCCGGCGCGGTGGGTGATGTCCACGTCGTCCTTGCCGACGAAGGGCAGCTGCAGCTGCAGCTCGTAATTCGACCCGACCTTCCGGAGGTGTTGCGACACCGTGGTGTGGAATCGCTGGGTCGGGTCGGTGTCGCCGAAGATCGCCTCCGCCATCTCGGCGAGAGAATCGAGCCCGACGATCTCGTGGTCGAAGAGGGGGGTGCGGCGGATCGGCACGGGGGAGAAGGCGGTCTCGACGAGCGTGTCGTATTTCTTCTGGGAGCGGTGCCAGGCGGCGAAGTAGTCGTCGGTGACCTCGTCGGGGAGAATGCGGTTCACCACCACCAGGTCGGTGAGGTAGTCGTAGAGGCACAGGTAGGTGAAGGCGCGCTGCGCCTCCTTGACCACCATCTTCTCGAGGTTGAGCACGAGCCGCACCGTGCAGGTCTTGGGGTCGCCGAGGATGTTCTTCATCCCGTCGAGGTCGAAGAGCAGGTCCTTGATGTGGCCGAAGATGTCGTCGGTGGGCAGCGGGATGTTGGTGAACGGCTGCACCATCGGCCGGGCCACCTTCCACACCTTGCGCTCGACCGGGAAGATCTTGGTCAGGTACCAGCGCGCCACGTCGGGAAAGGCGAGCAGCTGCAGGGTCTCGCCGGTGGGCGCGCAGTCGACGATGACGACGTCGTAGATGCCCTGCTCCTTGTGGCGCTTGATCCACATCAGGCTGGCCACCTCCTCCATCCCCGGGGGCGTGGCCATCTCCTCGGCGACGAAGTCGTCGACACCCCACGACGCGAACAGCGAGATCAGGTAGCGATGGACGCGCTCCCAGTGCTCCTCCATCTCGTGCAGAGCGTTGATCTCCTGGGCGTCGAGATTGGGCGCGATGTTGGTGGGGTGGTCACCGAGCTCGACGTCGAACGAATCACCCAGCGAGTGGGCGGCGTCCGTCGAGATGATCAGGGTGCGGTGCCCGAGCTTGGCGCACGCCACCGCGGTGGCCGCGGCGACCGTGGTCTTGCCGACGCCCCCCTTTCCGGTGTAGAGGATGACGCGCACAGGGCCTACTTGACGACGTTGCTGACGATGATGTCCGCAACGATGATGAGCGCGACCATGACGGCCGCGATGATGGCCACGCGGCGCAGGTCCGAGGGCACGTAGGGGACGCGGTCGAAGGGGATGGCGGCGTCCTCGCTCTCCAGCGCCTGGATGTACCCCTGGGTCTGGCCTCGCGTGGAGCGCGGCCGCGTCGTGGGTGCGCTCACCCCAACCCGTTCCACGCGTCGCCGCCCGGCGTCGGGCGCGGGGACGTTGACGGCCACCGAGGCGGCCGCGTCGCCACCCGGCTGGGGCGCGTCGACCGGCTCGGCGTCCCCACCGTCGCTGACGCCCGCGGGCCTGGTCCCGGTGGCGGCCGCCGCCCCCGGCGCGCCGGAGGTCAGCGGGCGGAAGGAGGGGCTGGGACGGCGCGTGACGGCGCGCTGCTTCTGCTTGCGTGTCTTCTTCGCCATGGGCGCGCCAAGGGTAAAGCAAGAGCTACACCGGCGCCGAGTGGCGCCGAGGGAGGGGTACGGAGAGGCGGTGGCGTCCGCCTCTCCGATCGGGGAGGGATCTGCCCTCCCCGGTAGGAGAAGCGCCGCCCTCCCCTAGAGAACACCCTCCATGATGTGGTAGCGTCCGCTCGGAACCACAAGATGTGGGGGGGGCATCCTCCTCCACCAGGAACCACGGGCAGCAGGCGCCGGGCATCTCCAACACTCGCGGCTTCACGCTCCTGTCGAGGCCGACCCCATCCGGCGTCTGCAGCCCGCTCCGGTTCAAACGTTGAAGCGGAAGTGCACCACGTCTCCGTCCTGGACGACGTAGTCCTTGCCCTCGAGGCGCTGCTTGCCCTGCTCACGGAGCGCCAGGTATGAGCCGGCGGCGAGCAGGTCCTCCACCGCGGAGACCTCGGCGCGGATGAATCCGCGGGCGAAGTCGGTGTGGATGCTGCCCGCGGCGTCGATGGCGGTCAGGCCCTTGCGCAGCTCCCAGGCCCTGACCTCCTTCTCACCCGCGGTGAAGAAGGTGACCAGGTCGAGCATCCGGTAGGCACGCTGGGCGAGGCGCTCGAGCCCGGGCTCCTCGATGCCGAGGTCGGCGAGGAACGTGGCCCTGTCGGCGGGCTCGAGCTCGGCCAGCTCGGCCTCGATCCGTGCCGAGATGGCGATCGCCTCGCCCCCGCTCTCCGCGGCGCGCCGCCGGATGGCCTCGGGGACCTCCGCGCGTGCCGCCGACTCCTCGGCCACGTTGACCACGACCACCAGGGGCGTGGCGGTCAGCAGCCAGAGGTCATGAAGCTGGTCGCGCTCGGACGCGCTCAGCCGCATGGTGCGCACCGGCCGGCCGGCGTCGAGATGATCGCGAACCCGGCTCAGCAGCGCGATCGTCTCGACCGCCTTCTCCTTCTGCAGGCGCACCGTCTTCTCGGCCCTGTCGAGCCGCTTGGTGACGGTGTCGAGGTCGGCGAGCTGGAGCTCGAGCTCTATGACCTCGATGTCGCGAACCGGGTCGACGTCGCCCTCGACGTGGGTGACGTCGGCGTCCTCGAAGCTGCGCACCACCATGGCGATGGCGTCGCATTCACGAATGTGGCCGAGGAACCGGTTGCCCAGGCCCTCGCCGCGGCTGGCGCCGCGCACCAGGCCGGCGATGTCCGTGAACGTCACGGTTGCCGGGATCACCTTGGGTGGCTTGAACAGGTCCGCCAGGCGCTGCAGCCGCTGGTCGGGAACGGCGACCACCCCGGTGTTGGGTTCGATGGTGGTGAAGGGGTAGTTGCCCACCTGCGCACCGGCCATGGTGAGGGCGTTGAAGAGGGTGGACTTGCCCGCGTTGGGAAGCCCGACGATGCCCACCGACAGGCTCACAGCAACTCGAGTTCGAAGGCGCGATGAAGGGCGCGCACCGCGTCCTCGACGCGGTTCCTGTCGATGATGCAGGTCACTCGGATCTCGCCGGTGCTGATCATGCGGATGTTGATCTGCTCGCTCGCCAGCGTCTCGAAGATTCGCCCGAAGACGCCCGGCGAGCCGAGGATGCCGGTGCCGACCACGGTCACCTTGGCGATGTCCCGGTCGGTGTCGACCCCGGCCGCGCCCACGACCCCAGCGATGCGGTCGAGCACCGGCCGGGCCCGCGCCAGGTCGGACTCGGCGACGGTGAAGGACAGGTCGGTGTGGCCGGAATGACTGACGTTCTGGACGATGATGTCGACATTGACGTGGGCCTCGCCGAGCGGACCGAACACCGATGCGGCGATGCCGGGGCGATCGGGCACCCCGAGCAACGTCACCTTGGCGACGTCGATCTCGTGCGCGATGCCGCGCACCTTGGGGCGGTCTTCCATGTGTTGGTGCCTGCGTATCAGCGTGCCGGGACCGTCGCCGAAGGCCGAGCGCACCCGGATGGGCATGGAGTATGCCTCGCCGATCTCCACGGCCCGCGGGTGCATCACCCCTGCCCCGGCCGCGGCCAGCTCCAGCATCTCGTCGTAGTCGATGAACGCGATGGGGCGGGCGTCGGCGACCACCCGCGGGTCGGCGCTGTGGATGCCCTCGACGTCCGTGTAGATCTCGCATTCGGTGGCCTGCAGAGCCACCGCCAGCGCCACCGCCGTGGTGTCTGAGCCGCCGCGCCCCAGGGTGGTCACGTCGAGCTGCTCGGTGGCGCCCTGGAAGCCGGCCACCACGACAACGCGCCCGGCGGCGAGCTGTTCGATGACGCGCTGCGGGACGATGTCGGTGATGCGCGCGCGGCGGTGCGAACCGCTGGTGCGGATGCCGGCCTGCAGACCGGTCAGTGAGACGGCGTCCACCCCGCGGGCGTGCAGCGCCATGGCCAGCAGCGGCGCGGTCACAGTCTCCCCCGTGCTGAGCAACATGTCCATCTCGCGCGATGGTGGGTTGTCGTCGAGCTGGTGTGCCAGCGCGATCAGCTCATCGGTGGTGTCGCCCATCGCGCTCACCACGACCACCACCCGCTCGGTGGTGGCCCGCGTCTGCGCCACGCGCTCGGCGACCATCTCCAGCCTGGCAACGCCGGCCAGGCTGCTGCCGCCGAACTTCTGCACGACCACGGTCATGCGCGCACCTCCACCCGCGAGCCGAAGTTGCGCGGGCGCAGCACCATCGCCGCGCCGGGCAGCGCCAGCCGCTGCGCCGCCGCCTCCAGCGCTCTGCCCACCGTCTCGGGAGCACGCGAGCACAGCGCCAGCACTGACGGTCCGGCGCCGGCGAGGCACGCTCCATCAGCGCCGGCGTCGTAGGCCGCCCTGATCAGGGCGCCCATCGCCGGGAGCAGGGCTGCGCGTTGGGGCTGGTGCCAGCGGTCGTCCATCGCGTCGCGCAGCGCCGCATAGTCGCGGAGCGCCACGGCGCGCACCAGCAACGCGCAGCGCGATGCGTTGAAGATCGCGTCCTCCCGGGAGAGCTGCCGCGGAACAACCTCGCGGGCCTCGCGCGTGGTCAGCCGTTCAGTTGGCGCATACACCACAGCGTGCATCTCGTCGGGTGCGTCGATGCGCTGCACGGCAGCTCCGGGAGCGCAGATGACGAGGCCGCCAAGCAGCGCGGCCGCAAGGTTGTCCGCGTGTCCCTCGAAGCCCACGGCGCAGTCGAGGATCTGCCTCTCGTCCCACGGCGCACGGTGCAGCGCCACCGCGATCAGCACCCCGCTCAGCGTCCCCGCGGCGCTCGAACCCAGGCCGGCGGCGACGGGAATGGTGTTCGTGCAGCGCAGGTGCACACCGCGCTCTCTCTGCGGGACGCCGAGGCGCTCGCACGCCTCCTCGTAGGCGCGCGCCACGAGGTTGTAATCGGGGTCGAGCAGCTCGGGGTTCGACCCCACCACCTCGATCTCGATGGTGACCGCTCCGTCGTCGGTGGCGGTGGCCACCACCTCGTTCTGGACCTGTAGCGCAAGCGCCAGCATGTCGAAGCCCGGGCCGAGGTTGGCCACGCTGGCGGGGACGCGAACGATGGCACGCATCAGAGGCGCAGCGCCGTGGCGATCGACGCAGCGTCGGCCTTGACGGTGGTCGGCGGCGGCAGGCGCTGCACGGCCACGGCCGGGTCCTTGAGACCGTTCCCTGTCAGCACGCAGACCACAGATGCGCCCGGCGCAACCGTGCCCTCGTGGACCGCCCGCCGCAGCGCCGCCAGCGCGGCGGCCGAAGCAGGCTCGCAGAACACGCCCTCCATGGTCGCCAGGTCACGCTGCGCCTCGAGGATGGCGTCATCGCTCACCGCCAGGATGGCGCCCTCGGACTGGTCGCGAGCGTCGACCGCCCCCTGCCACGACGCCGGGTTGCCGATGCGGATCGCCGTGGCCACCGTGTCCGGCGCCTCGATGGGATGGCCGACGACAAGCGGCGCCGCGCCCTCGGCCTGGGCGCCGATCATGCGGGGCAGGCGGGTGCACAGACCGGCGGCGCGGTACTCGCGGAACCCGCGCCAGTACGCGGTGATGTTGCCTGCGTTGCCGACAGGTATGGCCACAACATCGGGGGCGTCGCCGAGCTCGTCGAGCACCTCGAAGGCGGCTGTCTTCTGGCCCTCGATGCGGTGCGGGTTGACGGAGTTGACGAGCGTGAACGGCAGCGCCTGCGCCAGGGCGCGCACCGCGGCCAGGGCAGCGTCGAAGTTGCCGTCGACGGCCAGCACCTCGGCGCCGTGCACCTGTGCCTGCACCAGCTTGCCCATGGCGATCCTCCCCGAGGGGATGACGACGACGGTGCGAAGACCGAAGCGCGCCCCATACGCGGCCGCCGACGCCGATGTGTTGCCGGTGCTGGCGCACACCAGCGCGGCGCTGCCCGCCTGCAGGGCGCGCGCCACCGCCACCACCATGCCGCGGTCTTTGAATGAGCCGGTGGGGTTGAGTCCCTCCAGCTTGAGGTGGACGCTGCGCAGGCCGAGCTGATCGCGCAGCCGCGGCGCCTCGATCAGCGGGGTCTCCCCCTCGAAGAGGGTGATGCGCGGTGTCTCGGCGGTGATCGGCAGGCGGGCCGCGTAGCGCGCGATGACGCCGCTGCGGATCGGCATCAGCCGGGGCCCAGGGCGTCCATGACTGCAACGACGGCGTCGACCGCCGCCAGCGAGTCGAGGGTCTCGGTGGCGTGCTCGAGCAGCTCGCCCCCGACCGGCCCGGTCAGCACGGCGAGTTGCGTCTCGCCCTCGCCCTGCGGCACCACCGAGCCCACCACGACGACACCCCGGTCCTCCAGGGCCTGGGTCACCAGCGCCGGGGCATCGGGCACGTCGGCGAGGCGCACCCGGACGTAGGCGCCGCGCTCGACAGCGGCGGGATCGGGAGCAGGCAGCCGGCGGGTCGCGACACGCGGTGGCTGGTGGGGCGCGCTGACCGACGCGACCACGTCGGACACCACCGCGCTCGCTGTGCTGTCACCACCACCGCCGAGCCCGCTCACCATGACCCAGCCGGCGAGGTCGGCGGTGACCACCAGGGCGTTGTCGGCGTCGTCGACACCGTGCAGGGGGTGGCCGGCCAGCACCAGGGTGGGCCGCACCGACAACGCCACGCCGTCGCCGCCGAGCGCGGCCTGGGCGACCAGCTTGATGCTCCCTCCCAGGCTCCGCGCACACCAGATGTCAAGCGTGTCGACAGCCGCGATGCCGGTGCGGTCCACATCGTCCGGGATGAAGGCGGCGTCGAAGGCCAGCCGGCTGAGAAGCACCAGCTTGGCGGCGGCGTCGTGGCCATCGATGTCGGCGCTCGGGTCGGCCTCGGCGAAGCCGCGCCGCTGCGCCTGGCCGAGCGCCGCCGCCAGGCTCATGCCCTCGCGCTCCATCGCGCTCAGGATGATGTTGGTGGTGCCGTTGATGATCATCTGCAGCCCGCTGATCCGGTCACCACGCAGGCTGTCGTTGAGCAGCGCCACCGCGGGCATGCCACCTCCCGCCGCGGCCTCGTAGCGCAGCGACACCTCGAGTTGGTTCGCCAGTGCACACAGTTCGAGCCCGTGCGCGGCCAGGGCCGCCTTGTTGGCGGTCACCACCGGCTTGTGCTGTCGCAGGGCTCGCTCCATCAGGGAGCTGGCGCGATCGACGCCGCCCATCACCTCGACGACGACGGTGACCGCGTCGTCGTCGACCAACGCCTCGGCGTCTCCATCCAGGCGCACCGCGGGCAGCGCGAGGTCGCGCGGGCGAGCCGGGTCGCGCACCGCGACGCGGCGCAGCACCGGGATGGCCCCGGCGCGCTCGCCGAGCAATTCCCACTCGCCGACCAGCCGGCGCGCCACCGCCGACCCCACCGTGCCGAGCCCGATCAGCCCAATTCCAACGTCCCTGGCCATCGCCGCTGGAGTCTAGGGGCGGTGCGGTTGGCTCAGATCAGGTGCCGCTTCCACGCCTGCAGGACTGCGGCGGCGCGGTCGCGGCAGTCGAGCTTGGTGAAGATGTTGCTGACGTGCGTCTTGACGGTGTTCTCGCTGACGAACAGGGCGGCGGCGATCTGGGCGTTGTTGTGGCCGTCCGCCATGAGCCGGAGCACCTCGAACTCGCGGGTGGTGAGGCCACCGTCGTCGTGCGCGGGGTCCACCATCGCCGGGTCGAGCAGCGATTCCCCCGCCGCCACCGCCCGGATCGCACCCGCAAGCTCCTCACGCGAGGAGTCCTTGAGAAGGTATCCGCGAGCGCCGGCACGCAGGGATGGAAAGATGTAGTCCTCGTTGCGATAGGTGGTGAGCACGATGACCCGCGCCTCGGGGTCGTCGGAGCGGATCCGGCGCAGCGCCTCGAGGCCGTCGAGCACCGGCATCTGCACGTCGAGCAGGGTGATGTCGGGACGTTCGCGGCGCGCCATCGACACGGCCTCCTCGCCGTCCGCGGCCCAGGCGACCACGACGATGTCGTCCTCGAGCTCGAGCATGGTGATCAGCCCCTGGCGTACCACGGGGTGATCGTCGGCGACGAGCACCCGGATCACGCGCTGGCCGCCGCCGGCTGCGGCGCTTCGAGCGGAACGCGCACCGAGACGCGGGTGCCGCCGTGTGGCCGGCTGGCGATCTGCAGGTCGGCGCCGATGAGGCGGGCGCGTTCGCGCATCCCCACCAGGCCGAAGCTGCCGGCCGTGGACCCGTCCAGCCCCTCCTCGTCGACGTTGAAGCCGGCGCCGTCGTCGCTGATCGACAGGATCAGCTCGCCCTCGCTGGCCCGCAGCTCGACCTCGACGAGGTGCGCGTGGCTGTGATGACCGGCGTTCGCCAGCGCCTCCTGGAGGATCCGGAAGACGGCGACCTCCGACTGCGGGGCCAGCGCCAGCGCACGCGGGACGCCGTCGTTGCGGACCGTGACCGCGATGCCGCTGCGCGTCCCGAACCGCTCCGCCTCAAGCGCCACCGCGGCGGTCAGGCCGGCGGCCTCCAACGGCGTCGGTCGCAGGTTCCACACGCTGCGCCGCGCCTCCTGCAGGGCCAGGCGAGCCTGCTCGCGCGCCGCGACCACGAGGTCGCGGGTGCGCTCCCCGCGGTTGCGACTCTGCATCGCCTCAGCCGCCTCGAGCTGGAGGACGATGCCGGTGAGCTGCTGCGCCAGGGTGTCGTGGATCTCCCTGGCCAGGCGGGTACGCTCCTCGAGGACGGCGAGCTCGCGCCCCTCCTCCGCGAACCGGGCGGTTCGCAGGGCAAGCCCAACCTGGTCGGCGACGGCCCCCAGCAGGATGCGGATGCGTTCCGGCACCTGGACGGAGGAGGGCACCAGCGCCGCCAGCGCCCCGAGCGGCGCTCCGCCGGCGGCGACGGGGATGGCCACGACCCGCCCGGCGGACGATTGGCGCACCGTCAGGGACCCACCACCGACGGCGACGGCGACGCCCTCGGCCATCTCGTCGGCCGCATCACCGAGCCTGGCCGGGTGGTGGGTGACCAGCTTGGGCAGGTCGTCGACCATGGTGTAGCCGGCGGCCGCGGACACCGGGAGGATCACCCGCACCGCCTCGACGGCGCCGCTGAGCAGCTCTGCGGGGTCGAGCGACCGCGTCAGGGTGGCGGCGAGGGCGTTGAGAGCGACCAGCTCCTCGTTGCGGTCGCGCAGCTCCTCGGTGCGCTCGGCGACGCGTCCCTCGAGCTCCCGGGCCGCGGCCAGGAGCGCCTCCCGCGAGGTGTTGATCTCGCGGCGCATTCGCTCCAGGGCTTCGCTGAGCAGGCCGACCTCGTCGTCGCCCTGGCGCGGCACGGGCTCGTCGGTGTGTCCCTGGGCGAGCCGTTCAGCGGAGGTCGTCAGGGCTCGCACCGGGCCAACCAGGCGCCGGGAGAAGAGCGCGGCCAGGGCGACCGCGATCACCCCGATGACCACCGCCAGCGGCAGCAGCTGGAGCAACAGGATGCGGCGCACGCCGTTGCGGATGCCGTCCCCCAGGGAGGCGGCGGCGGGGGCGAGATCGCGGGTCGGCACGACGGTGGCCAGCGTCCAGCGCACGTCATTCACCGGGGCGGTGAACAGCTCGCGGGGGACGCCTCCGATGGTGGCGTGGATGATCGGCGGGTTGTGGGTGGTCAGCTGCTGGAGCGAGACCCCCGGTGCGCTGAAAGGGGTGCCCTCGAAGCCGCTGGCCAGGCCGAAGTCGGTGATCGCACCGCTGCCGCCGCTGAGCCAGCGTCCGCTGCGGCTGAGCAGCACCGGGTAGGCGTCCGGGAGCGTCGACACCGAGGGCGGCAGCATCCCGGCGATGGCGGCGCTGGAGAGCTCGGCACCGACGAGCAGGTCGCTGTTCGAGGGCAGCGCGGTCCACAGGGTCACCGAGGAGCCGCTGGTGAACGCCGCCGTGTCGATGTCGCTCCACGCCGGGTACACGGGGGCCTTGGCGGCGTCACCGCCGACCGTGGCGACGGCGGCCTTGAGCTGACGATCGAGCAGGCGGACCGGGTCGATGCGGTCGTTCTCGAGCAGGGTGGTCAGCGACGCGACGTCGACGACCGGCGTCTCGACGAGCTGGTGGTTGCTCTGGCTGTAGAGCCACACCGCGCTCACCGGGTGCCGCTTGCGCAGCGCGTCGAGGGCTGTGGCGATGGCGGGGCGGCTTCCGTCGAGCGGGTCGGCCACGCTGTTCGCGCCCCGGAGGAGAGGGCTCGAGGATCCCACCAGCGTCACCGCCGGCCCTCCCGGGGCGAGCAGGCGCGCCCCGCCGGAGATCGGCTGGCTGGGCCGAACCGCGCCGCGGCTGTCCTTGACCAGGGGATCGATCGTCGCCGCGACCTGGGCGACGTCGGTGCCAAGGCTGTCGAGAACGGATTGGACCGTGCCCGCGCCGTCGATCGCCGCACTGCTCTCGCGCTGCTCGGCGTCGGCGACGATGGTGCTGTGGGCCTCGTCGACGGTGGTCTGGTTGACCGCGGCGAGCTCCGCGCCGACCAGTGCCGTCAGCGCCGCCAGGGGCAGCAGCGCCACGGCGAGCATGGCGATGAGGATCCGCCGGTTCAGCCGGCGCGATCGCGACATTGGCGCGAACAAACGGTTCATGAAGCCGCTTCCGAGTATACGGTCGGCCCCGGCGCGCCCCGAAGAAATCATCCCAACGGGTGATGGCGGACCGGCGTGACCGCTGCCAGAATGCGGCCCCTAGCCGCCGCTGTGGGGTGGCAGTTGTTTGGCGCGGGACGGAGTGCCCGGCCGGGAGAGGCGCATGAAACATCGACGGATAGCAATGGCACTGGCGGTGCCGGCGCTGATTGCCACCGCCTGTGGCAGCGGCGGGGGCACCCCCTCGTCGAGTGGCGCGACGCTGGCGTCGAACCAGCTGCTCAGGTTCCCGATCACCGACGACATCAAGACGCTCGACCCGGGGCACGTGTCGACGGCCGTCGACATCGCCTTCGTGCAGAACGTCTTCGGCGGCCTGTATAAGTTCGACGACCACCTCAAAGAGGTTCCCGACATCGCCACCGGTCCGCCGACCATCTCGTCGGACGGCCTCACCTACACGTTCCACCTCCGCCAGGACGTGAAGTTCTCCAACGGAGACCCGGTCACCTCGGCCGACGTCCTCTACAGCTGGAACCGCGCCGCGCGGCTGAACGACTCCTACGGCATCGTGTTCGCTCCCGTGGCCGGCTACACCGCCGTTGCCCCCTCGAGCGGCACCCCCACGGCCACCACGCTGTCCGGCCTCTCGGCCCCTGACCAGTTCACGGTCAAGGCGGTGCTCTCGACAGCGGCCAGCTACTGGTACACCGAGGTGGCGCTCTGGACGGCGGACGTCGTCGACCAGAAGGTCATCCCCAGTGACACCGACAAGACCTGGTGGACCAACCCGTCCACGGCGATCGGGACCGGGCCCTTCAAGCTCACCGCCTACGTGCCCAAGGACCACCTCTCCTTCGCCAACGTGGCCAACTGGTGGGGCGGCAGCACCGGGCACCTGACTGACATCGAGGCAACCGTCCTCGCCGACCAGTCGAGCCAGGTGACCAAGTACCAGGCCGGCGGCTTCGACGAGATCGGCCCCGCCGACAACTACCCGCCGCTGAGCGCGGTGCGCAACTTCCAGGCGAACCCGTCCCTTTCGAGCCAGTTCGTCAACATCCCCGGCGGTCGCACCACCTGGGTCGGCTTCAACTTCACCAAGGGCCCGTTCGCACCCAATGGCGGCACCTGCACGAGCGGCGACGCGAGCTGCCTCAGCGACCCTGTTGCACTGGCGGGCCGGCGCGCGTTCAGTGAGGCGATCGACCGTACCCAGCTGGTCAACGTGGCCTGCGGCCCGGGCGGCATCGTGTGCAAGCCGGCCACCGGCGGCGTGATCAGCAAGGGCCTGGACGCGTACCTGGGCGACAACCAGGACGCCACCTCGGTCTTCGACGCCACCAAAGCCAAGGCCGACCTGCAGACATGGGACCCCACCGGGAGCAAGCAGAAGGGTTTGGTGTACTGGTACAACACCACCACCTCGAACAAGGCGATCGCCGACAACCTGCAGTCGCAGTGGCAGACCAACCTCGGTGTCCATGTCGACACCCAGAGCACGGACTTCCCGACCTTCCTGACCGCTCGCCAGGACAAGAAGTACATCCTCTTCCGTGACAGCTGGGGCGCCGACTACAACAACCCGCAGGACTGGTTCGACAACCTGTTCATCTGCTCCCAGGCCGCAGTCGGGCTGGGCAACAACGACGGCATCTGCGACCAGCAGGTCGACACGCTCGTCAAGAAGGCCGAGGCCGAGAGCGGCAGCCAGTCGATCAGCGACTACCAGGCTGCCATGAAGCAACTGATCAAGGACTTTGCCTTCGCCAACATCGAGTACGGGGCTAACCAGTACTTCATCAAGCCATACGTCCAGGGCGGCGGGGGCAACGCCCTCTACGACAACGCCTGGACCAGCATCTCGATCGCGCAGCACTAGGCAAGCACTCCCCCCGTTCTCCAACGGGGCAACGGCGTCGTATCATCCGGGGAGCCCGCCACAGGGGCGGGCTCCCCGATCCGTCCCTTTTCCTTTCCTCCTCCTTCACTGGCGGGAGACCCGATGTCCAGAGGCACAGCCATCTACGCCGCCAAGCGGCTCGTCTTGGTGCTGGGCACGGCCTTCATCGTCTCCTCGGTGACCTTCCTGCTGGTGCACTCCCTGGCCGGCAACCCCTTCACCTGCGAGAAGAACCCCGCCGGCTGCCAGCACGAGGCGGCGGCCTACGGGCTCAATGACAACCTCTTCATCCAGTACAAGAACTTCCTCTGGAACCTGATCCACGGCGACCTCGGCTACTCGTACGTCAACCAGGGCACCCAGGTGATGCCGCTGCTGATCAGGGAGGCCGGCACCAGCCTGACCCTCGGGCTGTTCGCGATCCTGGTGACCATCGTCGTCGGCCTGGTCATCGGGGTCACCGCGGCGATCAAGCAGAACAGCTGGATCGACTACTCGCTGTCCAGCTTCGTGGTCTTCGGCTACAGCGTGCCCAGCTTTGTGCTCGCCACCTTCCTGATCATCATCACCGCCATCCTGTTACCCGACTGGGCGAACAGCATCGGTTGGGGACAGCCTCAGCAGATACCCCTCCCCGCGATCGCGCTGGGGCTGCCCTATGCGGCGGTGGTGGCGAGGCTGACCCGGGCGAGCATGCTCGACGTCATCCGCCAGGACTACATTCGAACGGCCTGGGCGAAGGGCCTCTCGTCTCGCGTGGTGATCATCCGCCACGCGCTGCGCAACGCGCTCATCCCGGTGATCACCGTCGGCGGGCCGCTGGTCACGGCGATCATCACCGGCTCGGTGGTCATCGAGAGCATCTTCGGCATCCCCGGCCTGGGCAAGGAGTTCGTCAACTCCATCCTCAACCGTGACTACGGCATCGTGGTGGGCCTGTACACCTTCTACGCGATCCTGGTGGGACTGGCCAACCTGGGCGTGGACCTCCTCTATCCCGTGCTCGACCCGAGGATTCGCTACGCATGACGACCATCACCACCGGCCAGAACATGGGGCCGCCGATCACGCCGCCCGGGATCGCCGAGGCCACCGACTACTCGATCGCCCCCGAACAGGTCAGCCTCTGGCAGGACGCCTGGCGGCGCTTCCGCCGCAACAAGCTCTCGATGGTGGGAATGGTTGTCTTCGCGATCGTCCTGCTCACAGCCGTCGTCAGCATCTTCTGGACCCCGTACAGCCTCTACGCCCAGGGCCTCGGCGACGTCGCGGCTCCGCTGAGCCCGTCGCATCCGTTCGGGTTCGACGCATCCGGCCGTGACGTGCTCAGCTTCATCATGAAGGGTGCGCAGGTGGCCGTCGTGGTCGGGGTGCTGACCGCGGTGTTCACCTCGGTGGTCGGCGTCGCCGCGGGCCTGGCTGCCGGCTTCTTCCGCGGCTGGGTCGACACGGTGATCAGCGGCATCACCTACATCGGCTACGGCATTCCCAACCTGCTGATCGCGTTCCTGATCCTCTTCATCACCAACCGGCCCAGCATCCTCAACGTCATCATCGCCCTGAGCGTGACCAGCTGGATGGACATGGCCCGCCTGGTGCGGGGCCAGACCCTGGCCCTGCGCGAGCGCGAGTTCGTCGAGGCGGCGCGGGCCACCGGCACCAGGAACTTCGCGATCATGGTGCGCCACGTGCTCCCCAACGCGCTGGGACCGATCATCGTCCAGGCCACGTTCCTGATCCCCGCGGCGATCCTGTTCGAGGCATTCCTCAGCTTCCTCGGCTTCGGCCTGCCCTCGCCGGATCCGTCCTGGGGAGCCATGGTCTCGGCCGGCCTCCAGGACCGATTCCTCACCTACCACACCATGATCATCCCCTCGCTGGCGCTGCTGATCACCCTCATGGCCGTGAACTTCATCGGCGACGGGCTCCGCGACGCGCTCGACCCGAGGCTGAAGCGGTAGATGCCGGCGATCCTGGAGGTCAAGGGCCTCAAGACCCAGTTCATCGTGCGCGGCGGCGTGGTGCGCGCCGTGGACGGCATCGACTTCCGGGTCAACAAGGGTGAGACCGTCGGCATCGTCGGGGAGTCGGGGTCGGGGAAGTCGATGACCGCGCTCTCCATCCTGCGGCTGGTCCCGGAGCCGGGCAAGATCGTCGAGGGCAGCATCACCTTTGACGGCCGCGACGTGCTGTCCCTGGACGACGACGAGCTGCGCAAGTTCCGGGGCAACGACGTCTCGATGATCTTCCAGGACCCGATGTCGTCGCTGAACCCGGTCCTCAAGGTCGGCTACCAGATCGAGGAGGCGATGAAGGCCCACGATCGGTTCACCCCCGAGCAGGCCAAGGCCCGGGTCCCGCTGCTGCTGCGCAGAGTGCGCATCCCCGACCCCGAACGCCGCGCCAAGGAGTACCCCCACCAGTTCTCGGGGGGGATGCGCCAGCGCGCCATGATCGCCATGGGCTTGGCCAACGAGCCCGAGGTGCTGATCGCCGACGAGCCGACCACCGCGCTCGACGTCACCGTCCAGGCCCAGATCCTCGAGCAGCTGCGCGACCTCAACCGCGAGCTGGGCACGGCGATCGTGCTGATCACCCACAACATGGCGGTGGTGGCCAACATCTGCACCTGGGTGGTGGTGATGTACGCCGGCCGGGTGGTCGAGCAGGGACCGACCGAGGAGATCTTCGGCCGCCCCCAGCACCCCTACACGTGGTCGCTGCTGCGCAGCATCCCGCGCATCGACGAGAAGCTGGGCGGCAAGCTGCTCACCATCAAGGGCCTGCCCCCCGACCTGACCAACCTGCCGCCGGGGTGCAAGTTCCATCCCCGCTGCCGCTTCACCGTGGAGCGCTGCTTCACCGAGGAGCCCGAGCTGTTCACCGTCGGGCCCCAGCACGAGTCGCGCTGCTGGGTGCAGATGGACAACGTCGCCGACCGCGACTCCGACATTCGCGACATTCCGCGCGTGTTCGAGGCGGAGGCAGAGACAGAGAATGCAACAGTCTGAGGTGGCCACTCCCTCGTCGGCGTGGGTGGCGGACGAACCGCTGCTCTCGTTGCGCGACGTCTACAAGACGTTCCCCAGCGGCCGTCAGAAGGTGCGCGCGGTGGACGGCGTCAGCCTCGACGTCAGGCAGGGCGAGACCCTCGGCCTGGTCGGAGAGTCGGGCTGCGGCAAGTCCACGCTGGGTCGCTGCGTCACCCAGCTGCAGCCGGTCAGCGCCGGCAACATCTTCTTCGAGGGCAAGGACCTGGCCGCGCTCCACGGCGAGAGCCTGCGCCAGATGCGTCGCCGCGTCCAGATGATCTTCCAGGACCCCTACGGGTCGCTCAACCCCCGCATGACGGTGGGCAACATCATCGGCGAGCCGTTGCGCAACTTCGGGCTCGCCAAGGGCAAGGCGCGGGACGCCCAGGTCCAGGAGATCATGCGCGTCTGCGGGCTCAACCCCAACTTCAACAACCGCTACCCGCACGAGTTCAGCGGCGGCCAGCGCCAGCGCATCGGGATCGCCCGCTCGCTGATCCTGCGGCCCAGCTTCATCGTCGCCGACGAGCCGTTCTCGGCGCTCGACGTGTCCATCCAGGCGCAGATCATCAACCTGCTCGAACAGCTCCAGGACGACTTCAACCTCACCTACCTGTTCATCGCCCACGACCTCTCTGTGGTGCGCCATCTCAGCGACCGCGTCGCGGTGATGTACTTGGGCATCATCGTCGAGGTCGCCGACGGCCTGGAGCTCTACGACAACCCGCTCCACCCCTACACCACCGCGCTGCTGCAGTCGATCCCCGTGCCCGACCCGGTGGTGGAGAAGGACCGCAAGCCGATCATCCTGGCCGGCGAGATCCCGTCGCCGATCAACCCGCCCAGCGGCTGCCGCTTCCACACCCGCTGCCCGATCGCGGAGGCGATCTGCTCGGAGGTGCGCCCCGACCTGGTCGACTACGGCAACGGCCACCTGGCCGCGTGCCACTTCGCCGGCAAGCTGCAGGGGTCGCTGGCGGCCAAGGTCGCCGAGCAGTCGGTGGCCGAGATTCGCGAATCGCTGATCGCGGACGAGCCCGGCGACGCGGACAACCTGACGCCCGTCAACGCCTAAGCCGCCCCACCGCAGCGGGGAAAGGCAATGCGTGACATCGCGGATCGACTCCTCGACGCCGCCCACGCCGCGGGCGCGGCGTACGCAGACTGCCGGGTGGTGGATCGAACCACCCAGTCGGTGACGGTGAAGAACGGGCGGGTCAACAACGTCAGCCAGTTCGCCGACCAGGGCTCCGGCATCCGTGTTCTCGTTGACGGGGCGTGGGGCTTCTGTGGTACCCAGCGCGCCGACGGCGCAGGCCTCGAGGAGGCGGCGCGACTGGCCGTGCGCATTGCCCGCGCGTCGGCGCGGACCAGCGTTGCCCGCGTGCGCCTGGCTCCGGTACCGGCGGTGACGGCGACGTACACGACCCCGGTCGTCGTCGACCCCTTCACCGTGCCGCTCGATCGCAAGATCGACCTGCTCCTCGCCGTTGACGCGGGCATGGACGTTCCCGGTGTGACCACGCGGATCGGCTCGCTCGGGGCGGTGCGCCACCACCAGTTCTTCGCCAGCAGCGAAGGTTCGCGCATCGAGCAGACGATCATCGAGACCGGCGGCGGCCTCGACGCCACCGCCACCAGCGCCAGCGAGGTGCAGACGCGCAGCTTTCCCAACAGCTTCGGCCGCCAGCAGCTGACCGCCGGCTGGGAGGCCGTCGAGGAGATGGACCTGCGCGGCAACGCCACGCGGATCGCCGAGGAGGCCGTCGCCCTGCTCAGCGCCGACGCCTGCCCGGCCGGAACGATGACGCTCATCCTCGACGCCACCCAGGCGGCCCTGCAGGTGCACGAGTCGTGCGGTCACCCGACCGAGCTCGACCGCGTCCTCGGCTTCGAGGCGGCGTACGCGGGCACCTCGTTCCTGATGCCCGACATGCTCGGCCGCTTCCGCTACGGCAGCGACCATGTGACCATCACGGCGGATGCCACCAGCGCGCGCGGGTTGGGCACGTTCGGCTACGACGACGAAGGCGTGCCGGCGCAACGGACGCTGCTCGTCGATCGTGGCCTCTTCAGCGGCTACCTCACCTCGCGGGAGACGGCGTCGAGGTTCGATGCACCCAGCGGGGGAACCGTGCGCGCCGAGAGCTGGAACCGCCTGCCGCTGATCCGCATGACCAACATCAACCTCGAGCCGGGCACCTCGAGCCTCGAGGAGATGGTGGCGACCACCGAGCAGGGCGTGTACCTGGAGACCAACCGCTCCTGGAGCATCGACGACCGCCGCCTCAACTTCCAGTTCGGCACCCAGGCGGGCTGGGAGATCCGGGATGGTCGGCGCGTCAGGTTGGTGCGCAACCCTCTGTACAGCGGCAGCACCCCGCAGTTCTGGAACTCCTGCGACGCCGTCGCCGGTGCCGCCGAGTGGCGGATGTATGGGGTCATCAACTGCGGCAAGGGACAGCCGGGACAGATCATGCACGTCGGCCACGGCGCTGCTCCGTGCCGATTCCGCAACGTTGCGGTGCGGCCGGCGTGAGCCAGTTGCGTGCGGGGGAGGAGCTTCTCGACATCGCCGACCAGGTCGTCGAGCGCGTGCCGGCGGGCTCGGAGGCCGAGGTCACCGTCACCCAGACCACGTCCGCCCTGACCCGGTTCGCCAACGGCGGCATCCACCAGAACGTCGCCGACCAGGCCCTGCGTTTGCGGCTGCGGCTGATCCGTGACGGCCGCTGCGGCGTGGCGGAGATGCGGGTCGCCGGCGATGACGTCGCGGCTGCGCTGGTCGCCACCGCCGAGGCCATCCGCAGCCATTCACCGAATGGCGAGCAGGTGCCGCTGTACGCACCAGACGGTGGCGCCGACACCAGCGCCGGCTACAGCGCCGCCACCGAGGCGGTCACACCGGAGCAGCGAGCCGACCTGGCCGCCACCGTGTGCGCCGTCGCCGCCGCGCGCGGCCAGAGGGCGTTCGGCACCTCTGAGACCGGCGTCACCGCCGTGGCGATGGTCAGCACCGCCGGGCTGCGCCGCAGCGCGCGCCACAGCACGACCGAGCTCATCGCCGTGAGCCGTTCTGAGGACGGTTCAGCGTATGGGGCACGCTCCGCCGCCGACGCGGCGCAGATCGACGCCGGCGAGCTGGCCGCAGAGGTGACCGAGCTGTGCGCACGCAACCACGATGCGCAAGCGCTCGAGCCCGGGACGTACGAGGTGGTCCTCTCGCCGTACGCGGTCGCGGAGCTGCTCGAGTACCTGGGCCTGGTCGGGCTCGGCGCTCTCGCGGTGCTCGAGAAGCGCAGCTTCATGCGGTTCGGTGAGCGGCTGATGAGCGAGGCGGTGACCATCACCGACGATGTCAGCAGGACCGAGCTGGCACCGCTGCCATTCGACGGCGAGGGCGCGTCGACGCTCCCGGTGACGATCATCGACGGTGGCGTGTGCCGGGCCGTCGTCCACGACTCGGTGACCGCGGCACGCACCGGCGTCGCCACCACCGGGCACTCGTTTCCGCAGCCCAACGCCGACGGACCGCTGCCTCGGTACCTCTGCCTGGCGCCGGGTGACAGCGATCGCGAGGCGATGGTTGCCGCCTGCCAGCGTGGGCTTCTGGTGACGCGGTTCTGGTACGTGCGCCCGGTGCATCCGCTGGCGACGATCATCACCGGGATGACCCGCGACGGCACCTTCCTCATCGACAGGGGACGGGTGGTGCGCCCCGTGCGCGACCTGCGCTTCACGCAGAGCATCGTGGGCGCCCTCGGGGAAGTGCGTTCGGTCGGCGCCGAGCGGTTGGCGTCACGAGGGTACTTCGGGGCGGCGCTGGCGCCGTGGCTTCACCTGGGCGCCTTCACATTCACGTCGTGAGACGCGCCGTCGCCGCGGGGCGCGGCGGCCGCACCCCGTGGCTCGTGCTCATCGCGACGGTGGCGGTGCTCACGGTGATCCGGAACCTCGCCGGGCTGGACAGCGCGCCGCAGGGCGCGTACGCCGACGAGACGTCGATCGGATACAACGCGTGGGCGGTCAGCACCCATGGCGTCGACGAGCACGGCGCCCATCTCCCCCTCTATTTCACCGCGTTTGGCGAGTACAAGAACCCTGTGTACATCTACACGCTGAGCGCGCTGCTGCGCGTGCTGCCGCTCACGGTCACGACTGAACGCCTGCCCGCGGCCATCTTCGGGCTGCTCACCTGCCTGTTCATCACCCTGATCGCCTGGCGGCGCAGCCACTCGCTGCCGGTGACCGCCCTGACCCTCGGGCTGGTGGCCCTGACGCCGTGGCTCACCGTCGAGAGCCGCGTCGGCTTCGAGGTGATCTCCATGGTCGCCGCGATAGCCGGCGCGCTGCTCTGTCTGTCGGTCGCGGAGGACACGGGGCGGTGGACGTGGTATGCCGGTGCGGGGACGCTGCTGGGTATCGCGGTGTTCGCGTACAGCACCGGCCGCGTGGAGGCGCTGCTGTTGGGCGTGGCCCTGGTCATCGCGCACGTCCCGCGCTGGAAGCTCAGACAGCGCTCCTGGATGATCACGCTGGTGCCGGTGGTCGCCGCATACGGTGTGCTCGGCACCTGGAGCGCGCAGCACCCCGGCGCGATCACGGCGCGGTTCAACGCCATCAGCATCTGGGCCGACGGAGCCCCGGTCGTCACCGTCGCGGGCCGGTTTGTGGGCAACTACCTGACCTACCTCGGACCCGACTTCCTGTTCATCAGCGGTGACCACAACCCGCGCCACAACACGCAGCTCGCAGGGATGCTGCTCTGGGTTGCTCTGCCGCTGCTGCTGGCCGGGCTGGTGGCCTGCTGGCAGCACCGCGATCAGCCGTTGGTGCGCTTCCTCATCCTGGGTCTGCTGGTGGCGCCGGTCAGCGCGGCGCTGACCGAAGACGGAGTCCCGCACGCGCTGCGCGCGGCGGTGATGCTGCCGTTCCTGCTGGTGCTGTGCGCACTGGGCCTGGTGCTCGTTGCAGAGCAGGCCGCGCGCTGGCGTGGCTACGCCTACCCACTTCTCGTCGCTGCCGTGGCGATCCAGGGAGCGCTCTTCACACTCGACATGTACGCCACCTGGCCGGCGCGCTCCGCCATCGCCTTCGACTCGGGGGAGATCGACGCCATCGCCCGTGCCTCTCAATTGAGCGGCGGGCGGCAGCTGCTCCTCTCCATGAACCTCGACGTGCCCTACATCCAGGCCGCGTTTGCCCTGCGGCCGCCACCGCCGTCGAGGTTCGTGTCCGACTCCGAGTCGGCTCTGCTCGCCGAGATGAACATGACGCTCTTCAACCCGCTCAGTCCCCCGTCAACATCGGGGGCGATCGCGGTTCTGTCCGCGGGGGACCCCGTCCCCCCCGGCGCCCACCGACTCTTCGAGGAGACGGCCCCATCCCCCGCCCTGGGGTCCACCCCGCCGCCACTCGTCACCGTGGTCGTCTGCAGCCTGCACTGACGTACTCGCCCGTCGAGGACGCGGATTCGACCCTCCCTTGTAAGGTTCACCCTCTGCAGTCAGGGAGAGTTGTTTCATGAACGACGTCGTCATCGTTGAGGCGGTCCGCACGCCGCTCAGCCGCGGCAACCAGAAGAATGGCGACCTCCGCGATGTCCACCCGCTGCGACTCGCTGCGCATGTCCTTCGTGAGGTGGTCGGTCGCGCCGGTCTCGACCCCGCGCTCGTCGACGACGTGGTCATGGGCTGCGTCAGCCAGACCGGCGAGCAGTCGATCAACATCGCCCGCCAGGCGGTGCTCCTCGCCGGCTTCCCCATCGAGGTCCCCGGCACCACCGTCGACCGGCAGTGCGGCTCATCGCAGCAGGCGGTGCACTTCGCCGCCAACCTCATTCAGTCCGGCGTCTGCGACGTCACCATCGCGGCCGGCGTCGAGAGCATGAGCCGCGTTCCCATGGGCAGCACCGTCCTCCAGGGCCCCGGCACTCCCTTCCCGCCGGAGTTGCTCGAGCACTACGACCTGGTCAGCCAGGGCCTGGCCGCCGAGATGATCGCCGAGCAGTGGGGGATCAGCCGCGAGCAGGCCGACTCCTTCGCCACCGAGTCGCACCGCCGGGCTGCGGCGGCGCAGGCTGCCGGCCATTTCGACAGGGAGATTGCCCCGGTCGTCGTCGGCGAGAACGGGGAGAGCCAGGTGGTGTCGCAGGACCAGGGCATCCGGCCGGCGACGACGGTGGAGACGCTGGCTCAACTGCAACCCTCGTTTCGCGCTGACGGCATCCTCCACGCCGGCAACTCGTCGCAGATCACCGATGGCGCCGCCGCGATCCTGCTGATGTCACGCGATCGCGCGCGCCAGCTGGGGCTGACCCCACGCGCTGCCCTCCGCTCCCAGGCAGTGGTCGGCGTGGACCCGGTCACCATGCTGACCGGCCCCATTCCGGCCACCGCGAAGGTCCTCGACCGCGCCGGGCTGGCCATCGAGGACATCGACCTGTTCGAGGTCAACGAGGCCTTCGCCCCCGTCGTCCTGGCCTGGGAGCACGAGCATCACCCCGACATGGCTCGGGTTAACGTCAATGGTGGCGCCATCGCTCTCGGTCATCCGCTCGGCGCCAGCGGTGCGCGGCTGATGACCACCCTTCTCCACGAGCTCGAGCGCCGCGATGCCCGGCTGGGGCTGCAAACCATGTGCTGCGGTGGCGGTCTGGGTACCGCGACCATTATCGATCGAGACGCCTGACGCGTTTGGCGGAGGGTCACGCTTCTGTCGCAGCACGGCCGGTGCTTGGAGAGTGATTGGTATGCTCACTCGGCTTTGGGCGTCCCCACCATGACCGATGGCGTGCGTTAGCGATGAAGAAGGTCCTGATCATCGAGGACTACTACGCGCTGGCCGACATCGAGTCGCTGCTCTGCACGATGGAGGGGTACGAGGTTCGCGTTGCCAAGAGTGGTGACGAAGGCCTGACGTTGTTCACGGACTTCAGGCCCGACCTGGTCCTGCTCGACCTCATGCTTCCCGGCGAGCTCAGCGGCACCCAGGTGCTGGAACGGATCCGGGCCGAGCACGGCGACGGGGCCAAGGTCCTCGTGGTCAGCGCGCTGGTCAATGCCACGACCACGCCCAAGCTCGAGGCGTACGGCAACGTTCAGACCCTGGCGAAACCCTTCAAGATCAAGGAACTCGCCTCGCGCATCCAATCGATGCTCGCGGCCTGATCCAGAGCGAATTCACCGTGCGCGCCGAGCCCCCGCTCTCCGGTCGCGATGAGGACCAGCCGCGCCCGGGCCGTCCCGCCCGCCGAGCCATCCCCTTGCAGCGCTGCCCCTATCTCGAACAGATCCTCCGTGAGCCCGCGGCATTGGGTCTGCTCACTCGCTACAAGGCGGATTGCCACGTCGACCGTCGCACCCACCACTTCACGGGCCGGCACCCCGTGCCCCCGTGCATCAGCGAGCCCTCGACCTGCCATCTGTATCGCGAGAAGTGGGCCGAGGAGAGCCACCTCATCGACCGCTACCGCGACTGAGCCACCGCCGCGATGAGAGGTGGGGGTTCCATCTCCGGCGCGCCCGGGCCATCGACGTCGCCGCCGCCATACACAGCGAAGTAGCGCGACTGGGGGTGGTGCATGACCACCGCGGCGGTCGACTGTTCGGGCACCAGCTGATACCCCTCGGTGAGGTCGACACCGATGAGCTCGCCGGGAACGATCCGGAAGAACGTCTGGTGGTCCTCGAGGTCGGGACACGAGGGGTACCCCCACGAGTACCGGCGACCCTGGTCGGGCTCGAGCCCCAGCTCCTCGCGGATGCGCAGGTGCAGCCACTCGGCCGTGGCCTCGGCCATCTGGGTGGCGAATCCGTGCACGCGGAGCATGTCGTCGTACTCGCCCTCGCGCTGCAGCCGAGCGCTCAGCTCTGAGGCGCCCGGGCCGGTGGTGACCAGCTGGAGCGCCACCACGTCGCGCTCACCGGCTCCGGCTCTGTCGATGGGCCGCACGTAGTCGGCGAGGCAGAGACGGTTCTGAGCGCGCTGCCGCGGGAAGGCGAATCGGGCGAGCTCGACGTCGTGTCGTTCGGGGTCATAGATGACCACGGAGTCGCCGTCGGCGAGCGCCGGCCAGTACCCGTACACGGCCTGCAGGCGCAGCCATTCACCCCGCCGCGCCTCGTCGATCGACCGTGCCAGCCGCGGCTCCAGCTCGTCCTTGAGCAGCGCCGCCCATTTGACGGGGTCGTGCACGCCCTTGAACTGCCAGCTCATCTTGAAGAGGGAGTTGCGATCGATGCACGGGATCACCTCGTCGAGGTCGATGTTGTCGAGGTGCCGCGGGCCCCAGAACGGCGGCGCTGGCAACGGCACGTCGGTCCGGGTGTCGCTGCGCAACGCCAGCGGGGCGCCGTCGCTTTGGGCCGCCGCCGCGTGGCGCCGCGCGTCGCGCTCACCATCACGCTCGGCCTGGTGGACTGCCTCATCGCGGATGCGCTCGACGAGCGCACGCCGTCGTGGCTCGTCGCGGAGCTGCTCCACGGTGTCGAGGCCCTCAAAGGCGTCCTTGCAGTAGAAGACACCGGGGTCGTAGACGCGGCCGTCGTCGAGGGTGAGGATGCGCCGCCCGAAGCCGCGGTTGATGGCGGCGCCGCCGATGATCACCGGGAACTCGAGGCCGCGAGCGGAGAGCTCGTTCAGGCAGAGCGGCATCTGCTTGCTGGTGCTCACCAGCAGCGCGCTCAAGCCGATCACGTCCGCGTCCACCTCGACGGCGCGGTCGATGATGGTGGTCATCGGCACCTGCTTGCCGAGGTCGTGCACGGTGTAGCCGTTGTTGCTGAGGATGGTGTTGACCAGGTTCTTGCCGATGTCGTGCACGTCGCCGTAGACGGTGGCGAGCACGACCGTGCCCTTGGAGGTGCCCTCCACGCGGTCGAGGTACTTCTCGAGCTGACCGACCGCGCGCTTCATCACCTCTGCGCTCTGCAGCACGAAGGGAAGGATCAGCTCGCCGGCGCCGAACCGGTCGCCCACCTCTTTCATCGCAGGCAGCAGCACTTCGTTGAGGACCAGCACCGGGTCCCGCTGCGCGACAGCGAGGTCGATCTGCTCCTCGATGCCGTCGCGCCGGCGCTGCAGGATCTGTGCATGGATTCGCGCCGCCGGGTCCATGCCAGCGTACGGGTCTGCGCTGCTGGACACGGCGGTGCCACTGTCGCTGGCACCGTCGAAGTGGGCGATGAATCGTGCCAAGGAATCCTCGCGGCGGTTGAAGATGAGGTCTTCGGCCAGCTCGCGCTCGGTGGTGCCGATCTCCGCGTAGGGGGTGATGTGGGCGGGGTTGACGATGGCGGCGTCCAGCCCGGCCTGCACGCAGTGGTAGAGGAAGACGCTGTTGAGCGTCGGCCGGCTCGCCACCGAGAGGCCGAAGGAGACATTGGAGACACCGAGGACGGTCCCGACGCCTGGGAGCGATTCCTTGATGCGCCGGATCCCTTCGATGGTCTGGTGCGCGGAGTCGATGTATTCGGCTTCGCCGGTGGCCAGGGTGAAGGTCAGCGCATCGAAGAGGAGTTGTTCACTGCGCAGGTCGAACTCTTCGCAGGCGATGTCGCGGATCCGCGTGGCCACGGCCAGCTTGCGCTCGGCGGTGTTGGCCATGCCCGCCTCGTCGATCGTCAACGCGATGACACACGCACCGTGGTCGCGAACCAGCGGGAGCACGCTCTCGCAGCGGGTGCGGCCGTTCTCCAGGTTGACGCTGTTGATCACGGCCCGCCCGGGGTAGGACTCGAGGGCGGCGCGGATGACGCTGGCGTCGGTGCTGTCGATGATCAACGGCGCGTCGACCGACATCTCGAGCCCACGGACCACCTCGCGCATCTGCTCCGCCTCGTCGCTGCGCTCGGTGACGGCGACACACACGTCGAGTGCGTGTGCCCCGCCCTCCGACTGTCCGCGGCCGATGGCGACGATGCCGTTGTAATCCTCGTCGAGGAGCAGCCGCTTGACTGCGCGGGATCCATGGGCGTTGACGCGTTCGCCGATGAGCAGCGGTGCGGGTTGTTGCCGGAGCTCGAGGTCGCTCATCGCGCTGGCCAGGCGGGGCACGCCGTCGCCGCGTCGCTCGGGGGCGGGCAGCGACCCCACCCGGGCGACCAGCTCGGCGATGTGTTCGCTCGTCGTCCCGCAGCAGCCCCCCACCGCCGCCACACCGAGGCGCCGCACGAAGTCCTCGAGCTGGACTCCCATCTCGACGGCGCCCAGCGGGAAATGGGCGCGCCCGCCGACGTTGGTGGGAATGCCGGCGTTGGGGATGCACGTGACCGGCACTGAGCTGCGTTCGGTGAGGACGCGGATGCCATCGCGCATCAGCTCAGGACCGGTCGAGCAGTTGACCCCGATGAGGTCGACGCCGAGCGAGTCGAGGATGGCCACAACCGCGCCCGGCTGGGTTCCGAGGAGCATCGTTCCGCTGGTGTCGAGGAGGCTGACCGACGCTTGCAGGGGGACCGTGACGCCGGTGCGGGCAAACGCCTCGCGACAGCCGAGGATCGCCGCCCTCACCTCGAGGATGTCCTGCGCCGTCTCGATGATGAGCAGGTCGCTGCCTCCTTCGAGCAGGCCCTGCGCCTGTTCGGCGAACGCCTCCAGCAGCGTTGCGAAGCTGATGTCGGACAGCGTGGGATCGCTCGACGAGGGCAGGTACCCTGTCGGTCCCATGCTTCCCGCCACGAAGCGCGGGTGCTCGGCGGTGCTGTACTCGTCGCAGAGGCGCCGCGCCAGAGCCGCGGCCTGGCGGTTCAGCTCGAGGGTGTGCTCGGCCTGCCCCCATTCACTGAGGCGCAGACGGGTCGCCTGGAACGTGGACGTCTCCACCACGTCGCAGCCCACCTCGAGGAACGAGCGATGCACCTTCTCGACCAGGTGGGGCGCGTGCAGGACGAGTCCGTCCATCCAGCCCTCGAGCTTGGGGCCGCCGAAATCGGCGACGGTGGGCTCGAGTGACTGCAGGCCCGTGCCCATGGCGCCGTCATAGACGAGGACGCGCCGACTGAGGGCCTCGAGAAAGGAGCGGCGATTCTTCGCCGGTGTCTGAGTCATTCACTCTCCTGTGAATTCCCCTGATTCTACCGGCGATTCGAATTCCCGCGACCGCAATGGCGGCCGTGGCCGTGTTACCCTCGGCCGCGTTGCGGGTCCACCGCACAACGGTTCATGGGAGATCCTCTTGGCACGACGCCCACCTCGCCCCGGCGGCGCCCGCCGCCGTGGTCCCGCACGCCGCCGCGATCCAGCGGCCGCAGCGGAGGCGGCCGAGGCCAAGGAGGAGACGATCGAGATGGACGCGACGGTCGTCGAGCCCCTCCCCAACGCGATGTTCAAGGTCAAGCTGCTGACCGGCCAGGAGGTTCTCGCCTACACCGCCGGCAAGATGCGTAAATTTTACATTCGCATCCTCATCGGCGACAAAGTACGGGTCGAGCTCAGTCCGTACGACCTCACCCGCGGGCGGATCACGTTCCGCTACAAGTAACCCGCCATGGCGGTCTACGTCATCGTCATCGTCGTGGTTGTGCTGCTGCTGGTCGCGGCCTACCGCTCCCTCGGCGGGGCCGCGCCCCAACCCGCCGCGACGCCCGCGCTGATGACGTCGTTGCATGCAGAACTGCGCGCGTCGCTCGACGGGCTGTCGGCGTGGGTGGACAGTCCCGAGCCTCGGGTCGTGGCCGAGCAGGCCGCGCGCGCCGGCCGCCGGCGCATCGCTGCCGTGCAGCAGACACTCGAGAGTTTGCCGGCGGAAGACCACTTCGGCGGCGGCGCAGCAGCAACCCGCACACTCCTGGTCACGGCCGCCGAGGACGCGGCGTGGGCCTGGCGGATCGTGGGCGCCGACGGCGCCAGCCCGGGGCTCAACGCCGCTGTGGCGGCGCTGCGCGACCACGCCGCCGAATGCTGCGCGGCGGCGGAGAGCCTACTTGGCGACGCGGCGGGAGGCGAACCAGCCCACCGTCTGTGACAGTCCCTCGTCGAGCTTCATCCGCGGACGCCAGGCGAGGAGGGTGGCGGCGCGCGAGATGTCGAGCACAGAGCGACGCTGCTCACCCAGCTTGGCCGGCCCGTGCCGAGGTTCGCGCGACACGCCGGCTGCCCGCGCGATGTGCGAATAGAGCTCGTTGACGTCGCACGCCACGCCGGTGCCGATGTTGAACGCACCGAGGTGGGGTGTCTGGGCGGCGCTCAGGTTGGCGGCGACGACGTCGTCGACGTGCACGTAGTCGCGCGTCTGGCCGCCGTCTCCGTTGATGACCGCGTCGCCTCCCTCGAGGAGACGCTCGGCAAAGATCGCCACCACCCCGGCCTCGCCGTGGGGGTCCTGCCTCGGTCCGTACACGTTGGCGTATCGCAGCGCGACAAACTCGAGACCGTGCACCTGGGCAAAGACGCTGCCGTAGCTCTCGCCGGCGAGCTTGGCGGCGCCGTACGCCGACGCCGGCGCGCACGGGTGGGTCTCGGGTGTCGGGAGCACGTCGGTATCGCCGTACAGCACTCCGCCGCTTGATGCGAACACCACACGGCGAACCCCGGCGCGGACGCACGCGTCGAGCACGTTGACGGTGCCGAGCACGTTGATCCGCGTGTCGAGGACCGGGTCACTGACCGAGCGACGCACGTCGATCTGCGCTGCGAGGTGGAAGACGACGTCGGGCCTGGTCGCGGCGACCACGGCCGCGAACGCATCGTCGACGACATCGACACGGTGGAAGGCCGCGGCGGCCGCCACCTGCTCGCGCCGGCCGCGCGACAGGTCGTCGACCACGCTGACCTCGGCGCCTTCGCCGAGCAGCGCGTCGACCAGCGTGGAGCCGATGAACCCCGCGCCGCCGGTGACCAGCGCTCTCACCGGACCGCCCGGGTCAGAGCCTCATCGCGAACCCGCGGCAGGCGGACGTGGGTCACCGCGAAGACGATGGCGCCCACCGCCACCACGCTGCCGTAGCTGATGCTGCGATCGAGCAGCGCGATGCTGAGCGCCGCGTTGCGACCCAGGTCGCCGACGCTGACGAGCACGCCGACCATGCCGGCCTCCACAAGTCCGAGGCCGCCGGGCAGGAATGGCACGGTTGTAAGAAGTGCCGCGACCAGGGCGATCAGCAGCAGTTGCGCCGGCCCCAGCGAGCCCCCGTCGCCGAGCGCGAACACGACCAGTGCCAGCCGGGCACTCTCCATCGCCCACACAAGCGCCGTCAGCGGGACCAACACCTCGAGGTGCCGGAACGACGCGACGGTGCCCATGCGGAAGCTCTCGTAGCGGTGGAAGACCGCCTCAGGAAGCAGGCGCACCAGCCGCTGGCCGCGCCCCGCGCGCATCACCAGGATGGCCCCGATCCCGGCGGCGCAGACGACGAAACCGGCCACCAGGTAGGGGATCAGCACGCCGGGCGCGCGGTCGTGGAACAGGATCGCACCGGCCACGAGCAGCAGTCCCATCAGCACCACGAGGTCGAGCAGGCGCTCCGCGATGATCGTGCCCAGCGCTCGCGACACCGGCACGCGCAGGCGCAGCCGGGCCAGGTAGGCGCGGTAGACGTCGCCCATCTTGGCTGGGACCACACAGTTGACGAAGAACGACACCACCATGATCGGCACCAGCGGCAGGATGCGTCGGTCCTCGCCGGCGTTGCGCAGGAGCAGCTTCCAGCGCCAGCTGCGCACCAGGAAGGATGACTGGTAGACGAGGAGCGCGGCCAGGTACAGGCCGAGGTTGGCGTGGCGAATCCGGTTCCATGCGTCCGACCAGTCGATCGGCGCCCGCCAGATCGCCACGGCCACGATCACCGCCGCGGCGGCCAGCGAGAGAACGGTGCGACGGGTGAGAAGTCGGCCGGGAGGCGGCAGCGCCGCGCCGTCCGGCGCCGGCTCACTCACCGCGGGCGCAGGACTGAGTGACATTGCCAGCAACGGTACCAGCGATCCCCCTGGTCGACGGTCATGTCGAGGGCGCTCAGGATGAGCGCCGGCGACCCACCCGGCTCATCAGCGGGCGCCGCTGCTCCGGGGTGGCCATCTCCTCGAGGTGGCGCTCCCGTTCGGCGAGAACCCGCGTGACCGTGTCGATGCGCTCGCCGTCGCCCCTCTCGGAGAACGGACGGCTGTCCCACTGGCGGATCTGGAACACGGCCTTGAGCGCGCAGTAGGGGACCGCGAGCGTGGTCAGCTCCGTCTCACCCTGGGGAACGACGCGCCAGATGCCGCCGTGGCGGCCGAGCAGGGCGCCCGGCTCGATCGACACGCGCAGCACCTGTCCGTCGAGAAAATGGAACGCGGCGCGGTCCCAGCCGGCGGTGATCTCGGCTGAGGGCGCCGGTTGCGGCGAACCGACCACGATCTGGGTGATCGCCGTCAGGGGCAGGATGGCGCGCTGATTGTTGGGCTCCACCCCGCGCACCTCCGCCTCGATGACGGGCATCTCGAAGGTGAGCTCGGGGATCTCGGCGTGGAGAACCTCACCGTCGACGAAGCTGATCACCACCGAGGCCATCCCCGCAGCGTACGGCAGCACCAAGAGGCCACGCCCGCCGCCGTCACCGAAAGGTGACGGAGGTGGTCACGAAGCCCGGGGTACGATGGCTGCGATGCCGCAGCTCCAGCGCCTCTGGGGTCGCCTCGACTTCCCAGTGAAATTCGCGATGATCATGTCGGTCGCCGGTCTCCTCATCGCGTTCATCCCGCTGTCGCTCGCCAGCCAGCAGAACGGCAGCCAGGCCACCCAGCGCGCCACCGACAAGGCCGGCGTCGTCGTCAACCTGATCACCGGCCAGCAGAAGTCCCTGGCTGCGTTCGCGGCCGGGATGGCGCAGGAATTGGGGCCGGCGCTCACCGGCCACGACACGGCGGCACTGATGAGCACGCTGGTGCGCTATTCGCAGGTCAACACCACCTCCGACGTCGTCGGCGTCCACGGCTCGCTGGCCAACGGGGCGGTCACCGACGGCAGCGCGCTCTCGACCGGCGATCCCCTGTACACCGCGTTGACCCAGCCGGGCGCTCTCTCCCACAGCATCGTCGCCGGGCCCGACGGATCGCCCTGGTTGATCGGCGCCGGCACACTGCCCTCCAGCGACGAGACGGCATTCATCGCGCGCCCCATCAACGCCACGTTCATCCAGGACCTCGCCGGCACCATCACGACATCGGCGGACACCGCCGGCATCGCCATCGTGCGCGACGGCAAGGTGGTCACCCAGGGCAGCTTCGTCCTCAACCAGGCGCTGGCGCCCGGTACGGTGGTCAGCCGTGACGTCCAGGTGGCTGTCGACCAATCCTCCAACCCCGAGGTGGTCAACATCGGCGGCGAGAGCGCCGCCGTCGACGCACAACCGCTGGGCTCGGGCTTCGCGGTGCTGGTGACCACGCAGGTCTCACCCGTCGCCAGCCTGTGGCAGCCTGCCCTGCTTCTGCTGGCGCTGATCGTGCTGGCGATGTTCTTCATCGTCCTGGTGGTGCAGACCGACCTGCGCCGCCCGCTGCGCCGGCTCGACCGCGCCGTCGCTGCCATGGCACAGGAGGACTACGACACGCCGGTGCCGCATCCGGCGGGCGGAGAGATCGGGCGCCTCGCCTCGAGCTTCGAGGAGATGCGCCGTCAGATGCGCGCCACCATCGCCGGCACCAAGGCACGAGCAACCATCGCCAGCGAGCTCAACTCTCCGCAGCCACTGGAGAAGGCACTGCACGAGGTGTGCGCGCAGCTGCGGCGCTCGGCGAGCGCCGACACCGCGTTCATCCTGGTCAGCGGCTCGGAGATGACCGACAGCTTCGCGGTCACCGAGGGCTCCGCGTTCGACGTCGACGTCAACGAGGTTCTCAGCGGCGAGGGACCGATCGGCACGGCACACCGCGACAGCGGGAGCGATGCGCTCATGGTCGGGGCTGCGTCGGAGAGCAGCGAGGCGCAGACGGGACTCCGCGAGTTCTGCGCGGCTCCGCTGCGCATGGGGCGCACCGTTCTGGGCGTTCTCGGCGTGGCCCGGGCGCGTGGCGGGTTCAGCAGCGGCGACGCGGCGCTGGTGGCCACCTCAGCCGAGCAGGTCGCCCTCGCACTGGAGCGCTATCGCTTCATCGCCATGGTGCAGCGCCAGGCCAGCATCGACGACCTCACCGGCCTCTACAACCACCGCTTCCTCGTCGACTACCTGGGCCAGCAGGTGGCGCTGGCGGAGCGGCTCAACACCCCGCTCGCCGTCCTGGTTCTCGACCTCGACCACTTCAAGAGGGTCAATGACACCCACGGTCACCCGGTCGGTGACGTGGTGCTCACCGCGTTCGCCCACACGCTGACCAGCAGCATCCGGCGGGCCGACCTCGCGGCGCGGTACGGCGGCGAGGAGTTCATCGTGGTGATGTCGAACACCGCCGCCCCCGACGCGCGCCGCGTCGCCGAGAAGATCAGGTCGGCGGTGGAGGCGATGGTCGTACCCGTCGACAGTGGCGGCCAGGCGGTCGGCCTGACCGTCAGCGTCGGCGGCGCGGCCTACCCCAGCGACACCACCACCGCGCAGGAGCTGCTGGCGACCGCCGACGCCGCCCTCTACGATGCCAAGCACGGTGGTCGCAACCGCGTGCGCATGGCGGGAGACGGCGACGCCGAGATAGAGGTCCCCAGCGATGTCACCAGAGCCATTCCCACCGGTTGACCTGCGCAGCGACACGTTCACAACGCCCGACACGGAGATGCGTCGCGTCATGGCGGACGCGGAGGTGGGCGACGACGTGTGGGGCGAGGATCCCACGGTGCGACGCCTCGAGGAGGAGATGGCCGGTCGCCTGGGCAAGGAGGCCGCGGTGTTCGTGCCCAGCGGCACCATGGGCAACCTCGCATCACTGGCCGCGCAGACCCGCCC
>DATBCJ010000091.1:0-5108 GCA_036270565.1 Candidatus Dormiibacterota bacterium
CCGGGCTCAGGGCTCTGCCGATCCGCGCCACCGCCTCGCTGTCGCTTGCGAAGCCGGAGATGACGATGGCGAACTCGTCGCCGCCGTGCCTGGCCACCATCGCACCGGGGAACGCGGCCGTCAGGCGGGCGGCAACCTCGATGAGCACGGAGTCGCCGACAACGTGGCCGAGGCTGCCGTTGACCACCTGGAGATCGTCGAGGTCGAGCAGGACGAGAGTGCAGGGTGCGCCGTGTGGTCCAAGAACCGCGTTGAGGTGCTCGATGAGCGCAGGACGGGTGGGCAGGCCGGTGAGCGGATCGTGGCTCGCCCGAAAGAGCGCCTCCTGGGCGGCAAGGTGCGGCTCGGTGACGTCGGTGGTCACGACCAGCGCACCATCGAGCTTGCCCCGCACGTCGCGGGTGGGCCAGTACATGTTGTTGTAGAAGCGACCCGCGTGCTCGAGCGTGGCGCTGACCTCCTCGCCGCCGATGGCCCGGTCGACAAGGCGCGCGGCGACCGCGGCGGCGGTGCCCGCCACCACGTCGAGCCGGCTCCCCAGAAGGCTCCGCATGTCGAGGGTGTCATAGAGGCGGCCGGTGCCCTCGAGGACGCGGCCCTTGCCATCGAAGGCGACCACGAGCATGGGCACCGCCTTGAGCACGGTGTCGAGCAGGTCCCCGGCGTGGCCGTCCTCCTCCAGGACGCGCAGTCCGGTCACGGTGTCAGGCCTCCAAGTGAGCTCCCATCCCGTATGGTCGGGGAGCGCTCTCAGCATGGCAAGCGGCCGTGCGAGTCCTGCGCCGTTTCTGGTTCGCCGCTGTTCCTTTTGCGCTCGCGACCGTCTATGTGACCCCCGTCACACCGAGCGGCACAACAGTCAGTGACTGTGGCTGGGCCGGCCGATCTTCTCGTGACCGCAGGCGATCAGCTCCAGCCGCGACGCGTCGGCGACGACCACTCGTCCCGGTGAGGTGTGCACAACACCGGCGTCCCGAAGGGCGGCGAGCGCGCGGGTCACCACCTCCCGCGCCGTGCCCACGGCGTCGGCGAGGCGCTGATGGGTGATCAGCACGGCGTCGCTGCCAGGCGCCGGCACCGAGGCCTGGAGAAGGTGTGCTGCCACCCGGGCGGTCATCGGCAACCGCGCCACCTCGACGAGCGATCGCACCGCCTCGGACGCCCAGCCCGCCGCCTGCTCGGTCAGCGCCCAGGCCAGGGCCGGATTGGCGAGGGCGCGTTCGCGCACCGTGTCCATGGCGAGGATTGCGGCCGTGGTCTCGCTGACCGCCTCTGCACTCGTGGTATCCAGGCCGGCGAGCCGCGGACCGAGTCCGATCACCTCTTGTGACCGCGCGTAACGGAGCGTGAACTGCCTGTCTGAGGGTCCCCACATGAACACGCGCGCGCTGCCGGACAGGATGCCAACCACCGGCGGCACCTGGCCGGCCTCGTAGATGAGGTCGCCGGCAGGGATGGTGACGACGTCGCCATCGACGATCAATGCCTGCCACAGCGCGGGCTCGATGGGCGCTGCGCGCGAGGCGGGCGGATTCGGGACGCGTTCGGTCGGCCATTGCACATCGTGCGGCACCGTCAGCGCTACCTCTCCATTCCTCAGCGGGGCTGCTTCCCGGCGCGGGCGTCGCTGACCGCGGACCACCTTGTAACGCAGCCACCAGCATGTGTCAGTGACCGCGATCACGATTCGCCCACGCCGGCGTTGCCCGACCCGCGAGCTGACCCGAGGAGTTAGCCGCCGACCGCCGTGGTGAAGGGGCTGGCCAGCGCCTGGCCGTCGACGTCGAGCAGCCCGCCGGCGACGGTCACCGAGACCGGTGTGCTGGCGGGCACGCTGAGCGTCACCACCGCGGTGCGCCGCTCGGCGTCGTACACCGTGGTCGCCTGCAGCAGCTGCCCGTCGAGCGTGCGCACCGAGATCGCCGGCGCCACGGAGCCCGGCCGCAGGTCGCTGTCGAAGCCCACCTGGAGCACCAGCTGACCACCCACGTTGGTGGGAGTCACGTGCACCACGTGCGGCCCCACCGGCTCGTCGTGCAGCGGCGCCACTGAGATCGCGCTGACCAGGAATGCCGTCTTGCCGGCGTTGGACGTGAGGGTCAGTGACTCGTCGGCGAACGAGGCCAGCGGATGCGACGCCGACGCGTCGATGATCAGCCGCGCAGTGGCGGCGATGGTGCCGTCCGTGTCGACGGCGGCGCTGATCACGTAGGCGCGCGTCAGGCCGGTGGGCGTGGCCTGCGCCGCGCCCAGCGAGGGAACCGTCAACGCCGAGATCGCCGCCGCGTCACCGGTGGTCTGCGCGCTGACGAAGGCCTCGAGCACGCCGGCCGCGCCGTCCGGCAGCGCGGTGCTCGTCCCCGGCGTTGTTCCACCGGGCAGCGCAGCGGTTTCAGCCTGGCCGTCGGCCGATACCAGCGCGATGCGGTTGCCGCTGCCGGTGAACACCGGCTGTGCGCCGCTCGGACCACGCGCGATCAGCGTGCCCGACGGCAGCGAGTTGACGTCGAGCTGGTCGCCCCCGGCGGCGGGGTGATCGATGATGGCGGCGCGAGCGCCGGTCTGGTCGAGCGCCAGCTCGGCGACGTGGTCGCCGGGATGGTCGAGCGGAATGGTGGTGACCTGGTTGCGGGCCACCGGCGCCGTCCGCAGCTGCGCGATGGGCTGGCTGCCGTCGACCCACGCGACGGTGGTGCCGTCGCCGCTGAACGCGGCCACCGTGCGGCTGCCCGGCAGCGGCCTGCTCGCGGTGGTGGTCAGGTCGATGAGCGCGCCGTCCCCCGCAGGGCTGCCGGCGAAGGCGTGGCCGCCGGCCGGCGCGAACACCACCGTCGACGTGCCCGCGGGCAGGGCGACCAGCTCGCTCACGTGTCCCTGCAGGTCGACGGTCAGGATTCGGTCACTCTCGGCCACAAGGGCTGTGTCGGCGCTCAGCCAGCCGGTCGCCAGCACCGGCACACCGAGGCTGGTGAGCACGGTGCTCTTGCCGCCGGCGACCGTGCTGAGGACGACGTCTGTGCCCGCCGCGGTGGTCACCGCCGACACCAGGCGGAGCCCGTTGGCGGAGAGCGCCGTGCTCGTCGCCGCCGGACCGACGTCGGCGGCCCCGGAGGAACCGAAGAGCACGCTGCGGCTGACGGTCACCGGTGGGGTAGCGGTCGGCGAGGCGGACGCCGGCGACGGTGTGGCCACCACGGTGGGAGTTGGAGTTGGTGTCGCGCTCGCCGGCGGGCTCACCGGGTTCGCCGCGGTCGACGAGGTGGCGATGACCGAGCCGGACGGCCCGGCGATCAGCTGTGTCCCGGAGTCCACCGGTCCCAGTGGGGTCACCGTGAGCGTCTCCACGGTCGGCGGGGGCGGCGGTGTCGGCGCGGTGCCGAACGAGATGTGGATGTCGTGGGTGGCCACGGCCCCGTCGGCGGCCTTGGCGGCGGTGCGGTCGATGGTCACGGTGTACGGCGTGTTGCCGGTGAGCCGGTGGGTGGGCGTGATCAGGAGGTTGTTGCCCTGCCACGCGGTGGTCACCTGCGTCGCCGGCCGGATGTGCAGCCCGGCCACCACCGCCTGCTGGTTCATCGGCTGGCTGAACGCCACCGTGATCACGTTGTCGGTGTTCACCTGGTGCAGCTCGGCCACCGGCGAGCCTGCGGTCACCATCTGCCGGTCCTGCTGGATCGGCCTGGTGATCGTGAACACCGCGGCGGCGGCAAGGGCGATGCCCAGCCCGGCCCCGGCCCAGGCGAACTGCGTCGGACGCCGCCACCACGCGTCGCGGACCACGCGCTGGCGCGGGGCCCGCTGTTTGCTCTGCGGACCCACAGGCGCGCGAAGGGCCGCCTCGCGCATCAGTTGGGCGCGCAGCACCGCCTCAAAACGCGGGTCGAGCGCCGGCTCGGGCCGCGCCGCCCTGACCAGGTGGGCGAGCTGGATCAGCTCGGGGTCGCCGTCGAGGATGCCGTCGATCTCGGGATCGATCCAGCGCGAGTCGGTCATCGGGCGTCCTCGCGGTCGAAGGTGGCCACGTCCAGCCGAGCGCGCAGGCCGATCATGCCGCGATGGATCAGCAGCTTGATCGCCCCCTCACTCTTGCCCATGACGACGCCGATGTCGGCCAGCTTGAGGTCCTCGCCGAGCTTGAGCGTCATCGCGGTGCGCTGCTGGTCGGGCAGGGTGTCGATCGCGGCCCACACCAGTGCCGCCTCGGCGCTCTGAGCGACGCGCTCGTCGACGGGCTTCTGGGGGTCGGCCACGCCGATGGCGTCGTCGATGTTCGACGTCGGCTTTTTGGCGCGGAAGTGGTCGGCGATGGCGTTCACGCTGATCTGGTAGAGCCACGCACTGAAGGGGTGACCGCTCGGCTTGTACCGACCGATGGCTCGCAGGGCCTTGAAGAACACCTCAGAGGTGATGTCTTCGGCGGCCTCCTGGTCGCGCACTCGGCTGTAGACGAACCGATAGATCTGCCCGAAATACGCGCTGTACAGCTCCCCAAAGGCGTCGGCGTCCCGCTTGGCACGCTCGACGAGTTGATCCTCATACGCCCGAGGCAATGTCACCGGACAGACTCCGGACGCATGTAGTGGGGCAACGTTCGCTCCGGCTGGGGGGTTACGGGACCTGCGCGTGCGATCAGGAGGGCGACATATGACATTCCGCCTCGCGACTATAGGAGGGGCGGACTGATCGCCCCGCACCCTACGATTCGCGCGTGGCCAGGATCTTCCTTGGGCGCTACGCCGGCCGGATCGAGGGATCCTTCGTCGTCTTCCTGATCGGCATGCGCATCAACCGACCATGGAGAGTCGCGGAGTGGTTGCCGGTGTCCAGGGCGATGGGCCCGATGCTGGACGAGCTCTACCGCCACCCGGAGAAGGGCTTCCTTGGCGGCGAGACGTTCCTCTCCGTGGGGAATCGGTCGGCCGTATTGCTGCAGTACTGGCGGTCGTTCGACCACCTCGACCGGTTTGCGCGCAACAGCAACGACCCCCACCTGCCCGCCTGGCGTGAGTTCAACCGCCGAACCGCTCGCACCGGCAGCGTGGGGATCTGGCACGAGACCTACCTGGTCGAAGCGGGTCGCTACGAAGCGATCTACGGGAACATGCCGC
>DATBCJ010000092.1:0-14725 GCA_036270565.1 Candidatus Dormiibacterota bacterium
GCCGAGCCGGGGCAGAAGCGTCTGGACCGGTGCGCCGCAGTCCACCAGGACACGATCATCAACGAGGTACGCGGCGTTGCAGCCGCAGCCGCTGAAGGCGTCGCCGCTGCCGAGCACCGTCAAGCGCGTGCTTGTCCCGGCCGCGGCGCTGCCGCCGGGCTCAGCCATGCGGCGTCGGCCTGGGGGTTGGAGTGGCAAGGGTGGTGGGAAGACCCTCCTGCGTGAACCCCCAGTCGAGAAGCGTGCGCGTCTGGTGGAAGGCGTAGGCCGCGTTGAGAAGCACGGAGATGAGGCGGTGGCCGTCGCGAACCGCCATCCCGACCTCGCAATTGCCGGCGTCGCCTGTCCATCCCGGCTTGATGCCGACCGCGTAGGGATACAGGTCGAGCAGCTGGTTGATGGAGTGCAGGTCGAACTCCCGGTGACCGGAGGTGGCCGCCAGCGTGGCGTCATGCATGGCCACGATCTGGCCGAACAACGGGAAGTGCCGGATGGCGGCGACGCTGATGGCGGCGAGGTCGTATGCCGACGTGTGGTGCAGTGCGTCCTGCAGACCGACAGGGCTGGTGAAGTGGGAGTCGGGCAGGCCCAGCGCGTCCGCCTGCGCGTTCATGGCGCCGACGAAGCGCTCGAGCCCGACCGTGTCCTGGGCGATCGCCGTGGCCGCGTCGTTGCCGCTCACCAGAAGCATGCCGGTGAGCAGCTCCGAGACGGTGTAGCGCTCCCCGGCGATGATGCCCATCCGGGTCTCGTCCCACGCCTGCTGCAGCGACGCCGCCGTCACCGCCACCTCCTGGTCGGGGCGGAAGTTCTCCAGCGCGACCATGGCCGTGAGGATCTTGGTGGTGCTCGCCGGCGGCAGCTGAGCACGGGCGTTGTGCTGCCAGATGATGGCGCCGCTGTCGACGTCGACCAGGATGCCGGCGGCGGCGGAGATGGCGGGTGGGTTGATCGCCGCCGCCGCCGCGTGGAAGCTGACACTGTCGGACAGCACGCGCATCCCGAACCACGGGGGACGGGCCAGGTCGGTCGCGGCCATTGCGCTCATCGAGCGCGCCTGGACGACGGCCACGGCGGGGGTGCTGCCGCGGCCGACAGCGAGGCCAACACCGACCAGCGCCAGCACGGCGATGACGGCGAGGGTGTGGACGGTGCGGGAAACGGACGGCATCGCGGCTGGCCGCATGGTACGCGAGGTCCGAGCCGAACGAACATTCGGGGTTTACCCGGCGGTCCCGATGCGGTACACCGAGGCGTGCGCCTCGACCGTTTCACCGAACGATCCCAGGAAGCGCTGCAGGCCGCTCAGCAGGCGGCGCAGCAGCTGCAACACGCCGCTGTCGAACCCGAGCACCTCCTTCTCGCTCTGCTTCGCCAGGAGGACGGCCTCGTTCCCTCGCTGCTGCAGCGCCTCGAGGTGCCCCCCCAGCCTCTCGCCGCCCGCCTCGAAGCTCAGCTGGAGTCACGCCCCAAGCAGTACGGCGGGGGCGAGCCGGCGGTGGGCAACGCGCTCCGCGAGGTGCTGATGGCGGCGTTCGACGAGATGTCACGGCTCAAGGACGAGTACGTCTCCACCGAGCACCTGCTGCTGGCCATGGCCCGAGGCCGCGCGGGCGAGGCGGCACGGATGCTCACCGACGCCGGGGTGACCGCGGACCGCATCTACGCCACGCTGGAGATGGTTCGCGGCTCCCAGCGGGTCACCGACGCCAACCCTGAGGCCAAGTACGACGCGCTCGTCAAATATGGGAACGACCTCACCGACGCCGCCCGGCGCGGCAAGCTCGACCCGGTGATCGGCCGCGACCAGGAGATACGGCGGGTCATCCAGGTGCTCAGCCGGCGAACCAAGAACAACCCGGTGCTCATCGGCGAACCCGGCGTCGGCAAGACAGCGATCGCCGAGGGGCTCGCCCAGCGCATCGCCGCCGGCGACGTCCCCGAGGGGTTGCGCGACCGCCAGGTGGTGGCGCTCGACCTCGGCGCCATGGTCGCCGGGGCCAAGTACCGCGGCGAGTTCGAGGACCGGCTCAAGGCCTTGCTCAACGAGGTGATCGGCTCCGAGGGCCGGGTCATCCTCTTCATCGACGAGCTCCACACCCTGGTCGGCGCGGGCGCCGCCGAGGGCGCGATGGACGCGGGCAACATGCTCAAGCCGGCGCTGGCCCGCGGCGAGCTTCGCTGCATCGGCGCCACCACGCTGGACGAGTACCGCAAATACATCGAGAAGGACGCGGCGCTCGAGCGGCGCTTCCAGCCGATCATCGTCGACCAGCCCAGCGTCGAGGACACGATCAGCATCCTGCGCGGGCTCAAGGAGCGCTACGAGGTGCACCACGGGGTGCGCATCAAGGACTCAGCGATCGTCGCCGCCGCGGTGTTGTCGGACCGCTACATCGCCGACCGCTTCCTCCCCGACAAGGCGATCGACCTCATCGACGAGGCGGCCTCCAAGCTGCGCATCGAGATCGACTCCATGCCGACCGAGCTCGATACTGTCGAACGCGAGATTCGGCAGCTGGAGATCGAGCGGGAGGCCCTCCACAAGGAGACCGACGCGGCCTCGCGCGAGCGGCTCGAGAGCCTCGAACGCGAGCTGGCCAACCTCCAGGAGCGCGCCAAGGAGATGCGCGAGCGCTGGCAGCAGGAAAAAGGCGCGATCGAGGCCATCCGCGACATCAAGAAGAGGATCGAGGAGACGCGTCACGATGCCGAGCGGGCCGAGCTTGCCGCCGACTTCGGCCGCGCCGCCGAGCTCCGCTACGGCACCCTCGCCGAGCTCGAGCGTGCGCTCGCAGCCGAGCAGCAGCGCCTCGTCGAGCTCCAGGGCAGCCGACCCCTGCTCAAGGAGGAGGTCGACGAGGACGACATCGCCGAGGTGGTGGCGCGCTGGACGGGTGTCCCAGTGAGCCGCATGCTCGAGGGGGAGACGCAGAAGCTCCTCCAGCTCGAGCAACGGCTGCACGAGCGTGTGGTCGGCCAGGACGACGCCATCAGCGCCGTTGCGGCCGCCGTCCGCCGCGGCCGTGCCGGTCTCAGTGACCCCAACCGGCCGACGGGGTCGTTCATCTTCCTCGGCCCCACCGGGGTGGGCAAGACCGAGCTGGCGCGGGCGCTCGCCGCTCTGCTCTTCGACAGTGAACAGTCGATGGTGCGCATCGACATGAGCGAGTACATGGAGCGGCACGCGGTCTCGCGCCTGGTGGGCGCGCCCCCCGGCTACGTCGGCTACGACGAGGGTGGTCAGCTCACCGAAGCGGTGCGCCGCCGACCCTACAGCGTGATCCTCTTTGACGAGATCGAGAAGGCGCACCAGGACGTGTTCAACATCCTGCTCCAGGTGCTCGACGACGGCCGCCTCACCGACGGCCAGGGCCGAACCGTCGACTTCCGCAACACCGTGGTCATCATGACCAGCAACATCGGGTCGCACATCATCGCGGAGATGCCCCCGGCCGCACCCGCCGACGAGGTCGAACGAGTGCGCAGTCGTGTCCTGGCCGAGCTGCGCGAGCACTTCCGCCCTGAGTTCCTCAACCGTGTCGACGACATCATCGTGTTCTCGCGGTTGTCACGCGAACAGCTGCGGGAGATCGTCGGCATCCAGCTGCGCCAGCTCCGCGAGCGGCTTGCCGAACGCAAGATCACCCTCGACATCGACGACAGCGCTCTCGACCTGCTCGCCGGCGAGGGCTACGACCCCACCTACGGGGCGCGACCACTCAAACGGGTGATCCAACGACGCCTGCAGGATCCGCTGGCGATGGCCATCCTCGACGGGCGGCTGCGGGAGGGTGAGACAGCCGTGATCCGCGCGCCTGACGGCCAGATCCTCATCGAGACACCGCAGCACAGCGACGCGGTGCCCGCCGGCGCCTGACCGCCCGCGCTCGCACCCCGGTACGCTTCGCGGATGCGATCCATCTCCGCGCGGACCGTGGCCGGGCTGGTCGCGCTCGCCGGGTATATCGCGGTGATCTACGCCGCCAACTGGGCGGTGCAGCGTTTCGGGCTGGTGCCGGTGGGCTTTGGGCTGCGCGCCCCGGCCGCGGTGTACTTCGTGGGCCTGGCGTTCACGCTGCGCGACCTGGTGCAGAACATCCTCGGCCGCATCGTGTCGGTGAGCGCCATTGTCATCGGTGCGGCTGTCTCCGCGGCTGTGTCGCCGTCGCTTGCGCTGGCCAGCGGGCTGGCCTTCTTCTCCTCCGAGCTCGCCGACTTCGTGGTCTACACGCCGCTGCTGCGCCGCGGCTGGCTGGTGGCGCTGGTGCCCGCCAACCTGGTTGGGTGCGTGGTCGACTCGCTGGTCTTCCTCAGCCTGGCGTTCGGTTCATTGTCGCTGCTCGGCGGCCAGGTGCTGGGCAAGTCCTGGATGACGCTGCTCGCGGTGGTGCTGCTCGCACCCCTGCGGCGCTGGTACGTCGTCACGCCGGGACGCGGCAGCGGGCTTCGCGCCGCGGCGACGGCATGAGCGCGCAACCGCAACCACGCACCCTGCTGGAGAGCTTCGACAACCGCACCCCCGAGCGCGACTACACCATCCAGTTCACGCTGCCGGAATTCACCTGTCTGTGCCCGCGCACCGGGTTTCCGGACTTTGCCACCCTGCACGTGCGCTACGTCCCGGGGCCTCGCTGCGTCGAGCTGAAATCGCTGAAGCTGTACGTCAACGCATTTCGCAGCGTCGGCGTGTTCCACGAGGACGTGGTCAACGGCATCCTCTCCGACCTGGTGGAGCTGACGGCGCCGCGGTACTGCGAGGTGGTGGGTGACTTCAACGTGCGCGGCAACATCAAGACCGTGGTGCGGGCTGTGCACCGCGACCCCAATTTCTCCGCGCAGCCGGCGGCCTGGTGGCCGGGGCGCGACGAACACGCGGCACCGTACCCGGCGAGCGACTCCAACACGGAATAGACGGCAGCTCAGCTGAGCTTCAGCGAATCGTCGCCCGGCGCCAGGAAGACGCGCACCAGCGGATCGTCGCGATGCTCTGCGGCGATGCGCAGGTAGAGATCATCGCCGTCGGCATCGAGGCGGTCACCGAACTCGCGCGCCAGGAACAGGGCGACGCGGGGGTCGACCGCGCCGGCGCCCTCGAACCGTGGCAGCTGCGTGGTCAACCCGTACGCCGCGGCAACGTCGGGGGCGCGCCGGTTCCAGGTCTCGCCGGGCACGCGCACCAACTCGGCGCCGAGCATGGCTGCGAGGATCGCCGCCAGCGCCACAATTCGCGATCGTCCCGGCTCGGGGACGTTGTCCCAGAGCGCGCGCTCATGGACCATGCCGTCGAGGACGTCACGGGCCCGGTCGACGACCGCATCCGGCGGAATCGCGATCCAGGTCACGCCGCCGCCCACGGAGCGGGCCGACCAGCCGTCGACCCGGGCGATGGCGCCGGGGGCGGCGGCCGCCGCGGCGACGCATCGCGCCGCGCGGGAGGTCGTGGGCAGTGACGCGCCGGGCAGGAGCGCGGTCTCCTCGTCCCACGCACGCGTCGCCTTGTGGACCGCCCCCTGGCGGATCACGGCGAGCGGCAGCGCGAGGTGATGGAGGCCGACCTCCAGCAGCGCGACGCGAACCCCGTCGGTCTGCTCCGCGGGCGGATACATCACGCCGCCGATGGCGTCCGCGGCGATCCGCGCGAAGCCCAGTCCCCACCGTGCCCGCTCGGCCCTGCGTCGCGCTGTCACGGCCCCCGCGGCGCCGCTCGACCCCTGCCATCCGACCGTGAACATCCCCTCGCCCGCGGCGAGCACCACCGAGTCGGCGTGCTCGTGGCGCTCCGCGTTGACCGCGAACTGCACCAGCACCAGGGCTGCAACCGACGGCGCCAGGACGGCGAACTCGTCACTGCGCTCGACGCAGACGCTCAACGCGGTGCGCGACGCGATCCCGGCGCACGCGTGCTCGAGGACGTCGGCGCTGCCGCCAGAGGTGGAGACACCGCGCCCGGCGACGATCCGGAGAGAATCGGCCAGCATGGTGGCGCGCAGCGACTGCCGGCGGGGCAGAGACTGGGCGACTCCATCGATCTCCTGGAGCAGCCGCGCCACCACGCGCCCACACGTCGGGTGGGTGGCGTCGGTGCTGACCACCAAGCGGCGGCCGCGGACCGGAAAGGCCACCGCACCAGGCCCGGCGCCCTCCCATTCCGGGGTCTCTGCAAGTAGGTCGTCGCCGTCGAACAGCGCCGCCACAAGCGGCAGCTCGCGGATCTCGGCCAGGGTCAGGTTCACGGGCGATTTCCCAAGCGGTACTTGCGATTTCCGTGGCTGATGACCGTCATCGCCGAGCCCTGTTGGCTGAGCCACTCCTTGAACCTGCGCACCGCCTTGGTGGCCGTGTCCGAATGGAGGGTGACGATCTCGGGGTGATGCAGCACCAGGCGAACCGCCTCACGGTGGTGGTGTTCGGCGAGCGTCGGCAGGTGGATAACCACGGATCCCGCGCTGACGCGCAGGTCTTCGACCGTGTGGTCGAGCATCCGGTCGACGCGCTCCATCAGCGAGCCGTCGCCATCGCGCTTGTCGTGCAGCCAGGCGCGCGGATGCGCTCGTTGGATCTCGCTGCGCACCCTGAACGAGTCGATGTTGGCCGAGTACACGATGGTGAGGCAGTCGGAGAGCTCGCGCGCCAGCAACGCGAGCACGTCGCCACTGCTGAGCGACTGGTCGGGCGCCTTGGACAGGTCCCAGTCCACCACCGCGAGCACCGGACGCGTCGACTCCGCGTTGTTGCGCAGCGCCCTGACCGCGTGGGCGGCGCTGCGCGTGGCCAGGGGATGGAATCGCTTGGCAGCGAAGTGCGCGCGCAGCTCCTCGAGAGTCTCGGAATCGTCCTCGACGATGAGCACCTCCACGTTGGCGCGCATCAGCGTGGAGCCACCGGCGCGAGCAGGGTTCCTCCACCGGGGGTCGAGCGCGGGCGCAGTGGAACGCCGTGGGCTGCCAGGACGCGCGCGGCGGACCGCATCAGCCGGGACGGTCCGTAGAGCGGCCGTGGATGGCCGGCGATGAGGGCCTCGAGGCCGGCGCTGGCGACGTGAGCGCCGTCGGGCATGTCGACGCCGCTGCCGATGGCGAGGCTCATACCCGCCACCTCGGCGCCGAGGGCGGTGGCGACCGTGCCGGCGACCTCGGTGAAGCGGCCGGCTGCGACGGCGTGGGCGGGAAGGCCGGGCGGCGGGGTGGGGCGCCAGACCACCAGGGCGAGGCCGCCGTGCAGCTCGGCCGCAACGCCGCCGTCGACGTGCCTGCCGGCTCCGACCACCATCCAGGGCCACGGCCGGCAGGCACGCACCGCCTCGAGCTCCTCGCCACCGACCACGTCGACCACGGTGACGAAGGCGCGGTCCAGCCGGTCACGCAGCGCGGTGGCGAGCTCGGAGTCGTCGCCGATCACAAGCACGCTTCGCCCCGCGCCTGCGGACTGCTTCATCATCGCCAACGCTCATCCATGCGCGGGATGGTAGGCACGCCGTCCGCAGCGCTCACAGACCCACGGTGAACCATGGCGGCGGACACCCGACGGACAGTCGTCGGGCCGGCCGGGCTCACACCTCCGCCGTGCCGTCCCCGCTGTCGTCATCGACATCGTCGAGGTACTCGACGATCTCCGCGTCGTACCGCTCGCGGGCCAATCGGAGCGACGCGCCCACCAGCTCCACCGCCTCGGGCGTCCAGTTGAGCGCCGCGGCCAGCTCGAGCGTGGTGGGCTCTCGCTCGAGCCGAGCCCGCAGGGTCAGCTCGGCGGCCTCGAGCAGCTTCACGTTCTCGACCAGGAGAGCGTCGCTGGCGCGCTGGGCCGCCTCGCGCGCGACCACATCGTCGAGGAACTCGTCCACGACGCGCTTGACGTAACGCTGCAAGCCCTGGGCTGCGCCCTCGCGCGCGACGTACTCCCCGACGGCGACCGTGGCGGCGATCGAGCCCTCCTGGTAGAGGTCGAGGAGGTCGAGCCCCGGGGCCCGGCGGGCGAGAACGGCCGCCAGGACGGTGCCGAGCTGCTGTTCGACCAGCCGCGCGGTGGCCGGTCCGGCCGGCGAGCTGCGCGCTTCAGCCATGAGCACGGTGAGGTCCTCGCCCTCCACACGTGAGAGCGAGCGGACCTGGGCGGCGATGGCGTCCAGCGCGGTGTCGTCGGGGAACTGGCTGCTCACCGTCGCTGCGCCGCGGATTCGTCCTCGCGGCCGAAGCGGGCGGCCAGCTGCTCGACGGCGCGGGCCACCTCGCGTCGCGCGGCCGGCTGGCTGGCGCGTTCGACCGCTCCGCCGAAGGCGCCGCCCACCGAATAGATCGCCTCGACGCGCAGCTCGCAGCCCCCTCGCACCGGCTTGACGTCGATGGTGATGGTCAGGTCGAGGCCCTCCTCGAGCACAAGGACCATTCGCGTCGGGGGGTCCATCTGCTTGACCAGCAGAATGCCGCGGAGGTGGCGGCCGACCAGGCCGGCCTCCACCTCGAAACGTTCGCCCACCTGTCCCCGGGGGCCGCCCACGTGCCGCACCCCGCGGACGGCGGGCAGCCAGTCGGCGTGCGAGACGTCGCTGACCACGTCGAAGGCGCGCTCCGCCGAGACCGGGAGAGTGGCAGCGGCGCTGGCTTTGATCATCCCGCCCGACTCCTCAGTACATGACCGTGGCGAAGTCGCCACAGCTCTCGAAGCCGACGCGTCGATACACGCGCAGGGCAGCCTCGTTGTAACCGTTGACATAGAGGCTGACCAGCGGGACGGTCTCGAGCAGCATCGAGCAGAGCGCGGCCATGCCCGAGGTGGCCACCCCGCGTCCGCGCCGCGCAGGAGCTGTGAACACCCCCTGCACCTGCACGACCTCCGGGGTCCACGCGCTCAACTCCGCCTTGAAGACCACGTCTCCTCTCTCGATCCACGCCCAGCTCCAGCCGCGGTCGACGAGCTGGGTCATGCGCGCCCGCCACGCGCTGCGATCGGGGGGCGCACTGTCGCCGCTCATCTCCTCGCGGTGCATCATGCCCGCCGCGGTGGCCAGCACGTCGACGTCCTTCCGCGTGGTGGCCCGGAGCGGCGCCGGGGGCAGGAGGCGGAGTCGCGCACGATCGACGACCATGACCGGCTGCGGGTCGCGGATCTCGCGAGCCGGGCGGCGGTGCTCGATGCAGGCGTGCAGCGCCCGCACCGCCTCGCGGGGGCCGACCATCAGGTGTGGGGGGGTGTGCGCGCGGGTGGCCTCGGCCAGGCGCGGCGCGTCGTCCGCGTCGGGGAGGTAGGGCACGGTCAGCGGGCCGGACAGGACCGCGGCGCGGAGCTCGGTGCCGTCGGAGACGCACCACCACGGCGCGGCGGTGCCCAGCAGACGCAGTTCGCTGCGCAGGTACACGTTGTGCACCGGGGCGGCGTTGAGCAGCCGTGCCAGCGCGCCTGCCTCCGTGGGACCGACTCGCCCCACCGTCAGTTGGGTCACGCGGCGATTGTGCCGCGCGCTGTCCGGCGGCCGCCCCAGCACGTGGCCGGGCCGCGCGACCCCGCCACTAGACTGGGTCGGTCGGCGCCGCCGCCACGCTGGAGGTCTGCTCTCTGCTCTCAGTCCGTCGTTGGGTCGCGGTCGGCCTCCTGCTGGGATGCGCTCTGCCCGCATGCGGCAGCGGGACCACCACGCCGGCGCCCTCCCCGAGCACGTCGGCCAGCCCCTCGCTGGGCACCACGATCACTGCGGGCACCTTCACCACCGTGGTGCCGCAGGGATGGACCAACACCATCGGCGACGCGACGGAGGTGCAGAAGCTGCACACGGACGGCCAGGTGGTGTACCTGGTGGAGCAGGCGCCCCCCGGGCAGGCGCAGCCGAACGTCAACGACGTGCGCGCCAACATCAACGTGGTGGTGCTGACGCAGATGGTGCCAAGCGACCAGATCAGCACCTATCTCAGCAGCGTCTCGAGCAGTGGGGCCACCAACCTCAGCACCGCGCAAGAGCTGATCCTCGACGGCGCCAGCGGTGAGTACATCACCTACGACCGCGATATCCAGGCCACCCCCGGTGAGAGCCGCGACATCCTGGTGAACCACGGGGCCAGCACGTACCACATCGTGCTCAACACGTCACAGTTCGCCTTCAACCAGCAGCTGACCGGGCTGCAGGCGATCCTGACCGCGTGGAAATGGCTGCCGACCTGAGGTTTTCTGGGAGGATCCGCGCGTGCTGATCATGATGAGCGCGCAGGCAACCGAGGAGGAGGTGGCCAACGTGATGGCGCACGTGCGCGATCGCGGGTACCAGCCCATCGAGCTTCCCGGCGCCGACCGGCTCGCCATCGGTGTGCTCGGCACCAACCCGGTGACGATTCGTGACGCGGTGGTGGCGCTCCCCGGAGTCGTCGCGGCCATCCCGGTCAGCAAGCCGTACAAGTTGGTGGGGCGCGAGTGGCACCCCCACGCAACGGTCGTCGAGGTTGGCGGGGTGCCCATCGGCGACGGCGCCTTCGCCGTTGCGGCGGGGCCGTGCGCGGTGGAGAGCGAGCAACAGCTGGTCGACACCGCCCGGCAGGTCAAAGCCGCCGGCGCCAACCTGCTGCGCGGCGGCGCCTACAAACCGCGGAGCTCACCCTATTCGTTTCGCGGCCTGGGCGCCCCCGGCCTCGAGCACCTGCGGCGCGCCCGCGAGTTGACCGGGCTGCCGGTGGTGACCGAGGTGCTCACCCCCGGCGACGTCGACGCGGTCGCCGCTGCTGCCGACATGCTCCAGGTGGGCACGCGCAACGCCCAGAACTTCAGCCTGCTCGAGGCGGTGGGCGAGGCCGGCCGGCCTGTGCTTCTCAAGCGCGGCTTGAGCAACACCATCGAGGAGTGGCTGCTGAGCGCCGAGTACGTGGTGGCCCATGGCAACCCGGACGTGGTGCTCTGCGAGCGCGGCATCCGCACCTTCGAGACGGCGACGAGGAACACGCTCGACCTGTCGGCAGTCCCCGTCGTCAGGGAGCTGTCCCACCTGCCCGTGATCGTCGATCCGTCGCACGCCACCGGCCATCGCCACCTGGTTCCCTCGATGGCGCTCGCCGCGGTGGCCGCCGGCGCCGATGGCCTGCTCATCGAGGTCCATCCCTCACCGGACACGGCCCTGAGCGATGGGCCTCAATCGCTGACATTCGAACAGTTCAGCGAACTCATGGACGACGTGCGCCGGCTGGCGCGTGCATTGCAACACGAAATCGTGGCTGGTCCGTCACAGGCCTCACGGTAGGATCAGGGTGCGCCAGATGCGCACTCCATATGCCACTTTTCCGACGTCAGCCGCCCGAATTCGCCAAGCCCACCGGCACGCTGCCGTGCCAGGAGCGCGGTTGCAGCAGCAGGACCGCGATCACCTGCGCGTACCGCGATCGCCGTGAGCAGAGATGCACGGCCGCCTTCTGCCCGGAGCACCGCTCCATGGTTGGCGGGGTCGTCTACTGCCGGCGCCATGCCAGCACCATCACCGCGCTCGGCGAGGGGGCTGACCCACACGCTCTGCCCGAGCTGGAGAACCGCGGACCGTCGTTGGTGGATTGGATGGCCGACGCCATCAACGACAGCGTGGTGGCCATGCTCGAGAGCACCGCGCGCGACAGCGAGACGGTCAAGGTCGAGGATGAGGTCACGCTGATCTTCGACGCGCAACGGCGCCGTCGATGGGAACGCAGCTGGAAGCTCCTCGAGAACACCGGCGTCAGCTTCAAGGTGAGCCTGGAGGTCGCCGCCGACAATGACGACGCCCTCGTCGACGTCCGGGTGGGGACGTTGGTGGTGGCGCGCGGGGTGCCCCCCTGGGTGACGCGGCGGCGCGCCGGCGTGGAGGTGACCAGCCAAGTCGACGCGGAGCAGCGCGAGCTGTTCCGAAAGTTCTTCCTCGACCACATCGCCGTCGAGATGATCCAGCAGCGCGCCGGCGGGGAGGCGGACCGCACCAAGGCGGTGCGCTAGACGCCGCTCAGCCGGTGCGGACGCCGAGCATGGTCAGCAGCGGCGTCATCACGTCGGCGGCGGTGACATCGGCAACATGCTCGTCGCCGGGGACGACCGGGCGGGCGGCGACTTCGTCCAGGATGGCCAGCGCCCCCGGCGTGTCGAGGTCGTCGTCGATGCGGGCGACGAAGTCGTCGTATACCGCCTGCGCCTCCGTGTGGGTGAAGCGCAGCTCGCTGTTCATCGCCGACTGGTAGTCGCTGAAGCGTGCCCGGGCACTGGCGATCTCGGCGTCGTTGTACTCCCACGGGGCACGGTAGTGGTGCGCGCACAGCATCAGTCGCACAGCTCCGGCCGGCGCGGTTTTGACCAGGTCGCGCACGAACACCAGGTTGCCCAGGGATTTGCTCATCTTGGTTCCCTGGTATCCCACCATGGCAACGTGGACCCAATGGCGACAGAACGCGGGGACGCCCACGGCGAGGGCCTGGGCAAGCTCCGACTCGTGGTGCGGGTAGATCAGGTCGTCGCCGCCGCCGTGGAGATCGATCGGCAGGGTCAGCTCGGTCGCGGACAGAACCGTGCACTCGATGTGCCAGCCGGGACGGCCCATGCTCCACGGGGACGGCCAGCTCGGTTCGCCGTCCGCCGACGGCTGCCAGAGCACGAAGTCGAGCGGGTTGCGCTTGCGTGGGTCGTCAGGGTCGCCGCCGCGCAGCCGGGACAGCTCCAGCATCGACGTGGTGCCGAGGCGGCTCAGCGAGCCGTACTCGGGGAAACGGTCCACGTCGAAGTACACCCATCCCTCCCTGCCGTACGCGGCGTCGGACTCCACCAGGCGCTCGATCCACTGCACCATGCGGTGCACGCTCGTGCTGGCGCGCGGCGACGCATCCACCGGCAGCAGGCCGATGCCGACCATGTCGGCGTCGAAGCGACGCGACTCGACGTCGGCGAGGGTGCGGAAGCTCACACCGCGCTCGCGCGCGACGCGCAGGATGTCGTCGTCGACATCGGTGACATTGCGGACGCTGCGCACTGCGACACCCTCGGAGTGAAGGCGGCGTGTGATGATGTCGAAGGTGTGATACGTGAACGCGTGTCCAACGTGGCCACCGTCGTATGGTGTGATGCCACACACGTACATCCCGACGCGACCATCACGTGGGGTCACGGTCTTGACCACTCGGGTCGCCGTGTCGAAGAGCTGCACGTCGCGGGATTGTAGGCTGGTGCGCTCAGCGCACTGCGGATTCGAGCAGCGGACGGGCCGCCTTCAGCGCGGCGCGGGTGTCCGCAAAGCTGGCCAGCTCGACGGCCTCGTCGATGGAGAGCCATGCCGCCTCGTCAATCTCAGATGGCTGCGGGCGCAGCTCTGTGCCCGCGTCGGTGACGACGAGGAAGTGGTGCACCAGCTTGAAGATCAGCGTGCCGGCACGGCGGTAGACGTACTCGGATGGTGGCAGCTCACCCACCATCGACAGGTGATCCAGGGGGACCCCGCACTCCTCGGAGATCTCGCGAAGAGCCGCCTGTTCGGCGGTCTCGCCGGGCTCGAGGTGACCCTTGGGGAGACCCCAGTATTTCCCGGCGTGGACCAGGCACACCTCGACCCCGTGGTCACCGGGACGAGCCAGCACTCCTCCCGCGGAGATCTCGTTTGGCCGGCGCGCAGGCATGACGGTCAGGGTAGCTGCGCCGGAGGGTCCGCCGAAACGCCGATGCTATGATCCGCTCTCCGCGGCCCCGTGGTGTAGCCTGGCCTAACACGCCACCCTGTCAAGGTGGAGATCGTCGGTTCGAATCCGATCGGGGTCGCCACGAATTACGGCCATTCTGGAGCCAGCATCAGGCGCGCCAGCCGATCGATTCGTGCATCGTCCAGTCCGATGCGGCGCAACAGCTGCGCAGCCCCACCATGCTCCGCATCGATGCAGTCGAGTGTCTCCACCATCGCCTCACGCTGCACGGTGAACAACCGCTCCGCGCGCACCTCGTCCATCCCGGCAGCGAGGGCGCTGACCCGGTCGCGGGCCAGCATGTCGGCGAGCTGCACGCCGCTCAGCGCGTAGTCGTCGGCGATGGCGTCGACCGTGACCCCGGCGAGGCGCAGCACCAGGGCGATGATCACGCCGGTGCGGTCCTTGCCGGCGTGACAGTGCACCAGGATCGGGGTCGACTCGGCGTCGGCAATCGCTGTCAGTGCCGCGGCAACGCCTGTGCCGCGCTCACGCAGCCACCAGCAGTAGACCTGCGCAGCAGTGGCGAGGTCCCGCGGGAAGTCGTCGCCGTCGTTGAAGATCGGCGCATGGTGGTCGCGCACCTCACCGGCGCCGACGAGCGGGCTGGGCAGGTTCTCACGCTCCGAGACGGTGCGCAGGTCGACGACGGTGCGGACACCAAGGTCGAGCAGCGCGCGCAGGCCGGCCTCGCTGAGGTCGTGCGGAGAATCGCTCCGCAAAAGCCGCCCCCGGTGGGTCAGTTCGCCCCTCTGCGTGGGCAGGCCGCCGAGGTCGCGGAGGTTGGCGAGTCCGTCGATGATGAGTGCGTCGCTTTCTTGCGTGATCACCATCTCACCCTACCAAGAGATCTGGTTAACGGCGTCCCAGGACTTCGCGGACTCGCGCCAGGCAGAGCGAAGGCGCGGTCGGCTGATCACCGCCGGAGTCGAGCACGAGGGGTGCCGTCTTAGACTGACCGCATGTGCCGAAGCATCAAGACCCTCCGCGGGGCGCCGACGGTGAGCGACGACGAGGTCCACGCTGCCGCGCTGCAGTTCGTCCGCAAGATCAGCGGCTACCGCGCCCCG
>DATBCJ010000093.1:0-1740 GCA_036270565.1 Candidatus Dormiibacterota bacterium
GGGGCATGGGCATGGATGTGCGGCTCGCCACGACTGTGAGCGGCGTGGTCCGCCGCGGCGAGATGCTCGAGGCCACGCTCTCGGATGGAGACGTGGTGCGCGCCGATAGGATCCTCCTGGCCACCGGCCGCGCCGGCAACACCGCGGGCCTCGGGCTGGAGGATGCCGGCGTCGCCGTCGACGCCAAGGGCCGCGTGGTGGTCGACAGCTCGTACCGCACCACCGCACCCGGTGTGTTCGCCGCCGGCGACGTGATCGGGCCGCCGGGCCTCGCCTCGGTGTCAATGGAGCAGGGCAGGCTCGCGGCGTCGCACGCGTTCGGCACCGAGTACCACCACGCAACCACGTCGGCGCCGGCCATCGGCATCTATTCCATCCCTGAGGTCGGCATGGCGGGGATCACGGAGGCGCAGGCGCGCGAGCGTGGCCTCGACTACGAGGTGGGCAGGGCGCCATTCACCGGCAACACGCGCGCCACCATCGCGGGCGCGACGGAAGGGCTGGTGAAGATCATCTTCGACCGCAACGACCGCCGCGTGCTCGGTGTGCACATCCTTGGCGAGACCGCCGCCGAGATGGTGCACATCGGCCAGGCCCTGGTGCAGCACGCGGGCACCATCGATTACTTCGTGCACACCGCGTTCAACGTGCCCACGTGGTCGGAGGCGTACAAGTACGCCGCCTTCGACGGCCTGGGGAAGCTCGAGCCGCGACTTAGATAGGCCCGGGCGGCGGCGTGCCCGCTGCCACGAAGATCGTCGACCGGTAGTACGCAAGCTCGGCAATCGACTCGCGAATGTCGTCGAGCGCACGGTGCGTCTCGGCCTTGGCGGGTGCGCGTGCCAGCACGTCCGGGTACCAGCGCCGGCACAGCTCCTTGATGCTCGACACGTCAACCGACCTGTAGTGCAGGAAGCCGTCCACCTCCGGGAGGTGTGTGGCCAGGAAACGCCTGTCGGTGCCGATGGAGTTACCGCAGAGCGGTACCGATCGCGGTGTGTCGATGTGGGCGCGCAGGAACTCGAGCGTCTGCCGTCCCGCCTCGGCGAGTGAGATTGAGGACGCCTCGATGGCGGGCAGCAGCCCCGAGCGCGTGTGCATGCGGCGCACCACCGTGTCCATCTGCGCCAGCTGCTCGTCCGTCGCATGAACGACGATGTCAGGGCCCTCGGCCACGGTCACAAGGTTGTCGTCGGTGAGCAGGGTGGCGATCTCCACGATCACGTGCCTGGCCGGGTCGAGGCCGGTCATCTCGAGGTCCATCCAGGCAAGCACGACGCGACCCTACGTGCCGCTGTTCACGTCGGATGGTCGCCTCAGCGCTCGAACCAGGCGACGATGCGAGCGCGGCCCAGCGTGTGCGAGAAGAGGTTGAAGCCCAGGAAGGCCGGCGTCGCGTCCGCTGATATGCCGAGCGACGGAACGTCCACCGCATGCACGACGAAGTGGTAGTGGTGGCGGCCGTGTCCCGGCGGTGGCGCCGAGCCGAGGTACCGCGCCGAGCCCCCGTCGTTGCGAAGCTGGAATGCCTGGTTGGGCAGGTCAGCACCGGATTCATCGCCGGCACCTGGCGGCAGCTCGGTGACGCTCACCGGGAGGTCGACGACCGCCCAGTGCCAGAAGCCGCTGGCTGTGGGTGCGTCAGGGTCGTACACGGTCACGGCGAAGCTCTGCGTCCCCTCTGGGAAGCCCGTCCACGACAGCTGCGGTGAGCGGTCCTCGCCCCCCGCGCCGAAGATG
>DATBCJ010000094.1:0-3864 GCA_036270565.1 Candidatus Dormiibacterota bacterium
GCGCGGCCTGTCGACGTTCATGTACCAGCTCGAGCCGCCCGCGCGCGTGCCGTCACAGGCCGCCGTCCTCGACCTGCTCGAGTCGATGGGCTTTCGCGTCAACCCGCACCGCCACGTTGCCGGCTCGCTGGACGAGGTGCTCGCCTACATCGAGCACTGGTCGGAGAAGCGCCACGGCCTCGACTACGAGACGGACGGTGTGGTCATCAAGGTGTCGTCGCTGGCGCAGCAGGATGAGCTGGGCAAGGTCTCGCGCTCGCCGCGGTGGGCGATCGCCTACAAGTTCCCGCCCGAGGAGGTGGAGACGGAGGTGCTCGACATCGCTGTGCAGGTGGGTCGCACCGGCGCCGTCACCCCGGTCGCCCATCTCAGGCCGGTCCTCGTCGCCGGGTCGACGGTGCGCCGGGCGACGCTGCACAACGAGGACGAGGTGGCCCGCAAGGACGTGCGCATCGGCGACACGGTGCTCCTGCACAAGGCCGGTGACGTCATTCCGGAGGTGGTGCGTCCTCTCCTGGAGCTGCGACCCCGGGGCGCCGCGCCGTGGGTGATGCCCGACCGCTGTCCCGCGTGCGACACCGAGCTGGTTCGCGAGGAGGGTGAGGTGGTGCGCCGCTGTCTCAACCCGCTCTGTCCTGCGCAGCGGCGCGAGCGCCTGCGCCATTTCGCCTCCCGGTCGGGGATGAACATCGAGGGACTTGGCGAGTCGGTCATCAACCAGCTCATCGACGCGGGCTTCGTGGCCGACGCGGCCGACCTCTTCGGCGTCACCGTCGAGCAGCTGCTCACCCTCGAGGGGTTCGCGCAGCGCTCGGCGGAGAAGCTGCACCAATCGATCGCCGCCCGGCGCACCGTGCCACTGACGCGGCTGATCAACGCGCTGGGCATCCCCAACGTCGGGGAGCACACCGCGTCCCTGCTCGCCCCCCACTTCGGGACCATCGACGCGCTGGCCGCGGCGACCGCCGACGAGCTGATCGCGGTGGCTGGAGTGGGGCCGGTGGTCGCCGAGCACGTCGCGCGCTGGTTCGCGGTCGAGCACGGGGCCGAGCTGGTGCAACGGCTCCAGGCTGCCGGGGTCAGCGCGGAGCCGGTGCGCGCCGCGGCTGACGGCCCGTGGACGGGCCAGTCCTGGGTCCTCACCGGCAGCCTGGACTCGTTGACCCGCCCCGAGGCAGAGGAACGCATCCGCGCTCTTGGTGGCTCGCCGGCGTCGAGCGTCAGCAAGCGCACCCACACCGTGGTCGCCGGTGCTACGCCAGGGAGCAAGCTGGCCCGCGCCGAGAAGCTGGGCGTTCGCGTGCTCGACGAGAAGGCCTTCCTCGACGAGCTTGCCGCCGCCGGGAGCTGAACCGCGTCGGGCAGGATCCGCCGTCGCCGTACAGTGGAACGGTGAGCACGCAGACGCTGTCCCGGCGCGCCCGGCTGGTCGACAACCCCGACCTGCTGCGCGCCCGCCTGCGTGCGGCGCCCACCGGGGCGGCCGTCTACGTGATGCGCGACCTCGAGGGTCGCGTCGCCTACGTCGGCAAGGCCGCCAATGCCCGCAGCCGGTTGCGCTCGTACTTCACCGGCATCGAATCGCTGCCTCCGCGCACCCGCACGCTGGTCGAACGCGTCTTCGACTTCGAGGTCATCGACTGCCTCAACGAGCGCGAGGCGCTGATCCTCGAGAACACGCTCATCAAGCAGTACCGGCCGCGCTACAACGTGCGCCTCAAGGACGACAAGAGCTACCTCTACCTGAAGATCCCCAAGCCCGGGGCGGGGCCGTCGCACGCGCCCGGCACCGCCCGCGAGCAGGTGCGCGCGCCGCGCGGTGAGGGCGGGGTGCGCGCCACCGAGTTTCCCCGGCCCTACTACACGCGCCGCATGGTCAGGGACGGCGCGAGGTATTTCGGCCCCTACACCAGCGCGCAGTCGCTGCGCACCACGGTCAAGTCACTGCGCACCATCTTCCCGTTCCGCACCTGCAGCGACGAGATCTTCGCGCGCGGTCACGTCTGCCTCGACTATCACATCAAGCGATGCAGCGGGCCCTGCGAGGGACGCATCGACGCGCCGGAGTACGCCACCCTCCTCGACCAGGTCGACCTCTTCATGCAGGGGCGCAGCGATGCTCTCGAGGACCAGTTGCGGCGGCAGATGGATGGCGCCGCCGAGAGCCTCGATTTCGAGCTGGCCGTCCGCTTCCGCGACCGCCTCCGCGCCATCGACCGCATCGCCGAGCGGCAGAAGATGCTCACCGGGTCGCGTGCGGATGAGGACTGCGTCGCCGTCGCGCTCGAGGGTGGCCGCGCCATGGTGGCGCTGCTGTCGGTGCGTCGCGGCCGGGTGATGGCCATGGAGACGCACGAGCTGGAGGGCGTGACCGATCTCGGCGCCGGCGAATGCCTCAGCGGCTTCGTCCCGCAGTACTACGGAAGCGCCCCCACGGTGCCGCGCACCATCCTCGTCTCCGATGCCATCGAGGACGCCGCGGTGGTGGAGGATTTCCTTGCCGACCAGAGGGGCGGCCCGGTGACTCTTCGCCAGGCTCGTCGCGGCCGGCCGCGAGAGCTCGTCGAGCAGGCTCGCGCCACCGCGCTCAGCGCCCTCCGCCAGCGGCGCATCGTCGACGACTTCGACGCCGAACGCACCGACGCGCTGCTCGTCGACCTCGCCGAACGCCTGCATCTTCGTGGCCCGCCGCGCCGCATCGAGTGCTACGACATCAGCAACACCATGGGCACCAACTCCGTGGGCTCGATGATCGTGTTCGAGGACGGGCGTCCCAAGCCGGCGCACTACCGTCACTTCGGCATCCGCACCGTTGAGGGCAGTGACGACTTCGCCTCCATGGAAGAGACGCTCCGCCGCCGCTTTGCGCGCCTGCTCAAGATCCGTGCCGAGGGAACCACCGTCGACGACATCCCCGTCGACGACCCCGCCGGCAGCAACGGCGAGGCGCGAGTGGAGAAGGAGGGTCGCCGCCCCGCCGCCAGCGCGGACGACAGCTTCGGCATCGTTCCCGACCTGGTGCTCATCGACGGCGGCAAGGGCCAGCTCAACGCCGCGTACCGCGTGCTGCGAGCCGCGGGTCTTGCCGACGTTCCGGTCTTCGGCCTGGCCAAGCGAAACGAGGAGCTGTTCAGGCCGGGGGTGGCACGCCCCACGATCATCGAGAAGGACAGCCCGACGCTGTTCCTGGTCCAGCGCGTCCGCGACGAGGCGCATCGTTTCGCGATCACGCACCACCGGGCGCGGCGCGGCAAGAGCGCCCTGCGCTCGCGACTCGACTCCGTCCCCGGGCTCGGGCCGGTGCGCAAGCGCGCGCTGCTGCGCCGCTTCGGCAGCGTCGACGGCATCCGCGCGGCCAATGTCGACGAGCTGGCGCAGACCGTGCCCCACGCGGTGGCCCTGAGCATCAAGGAGCTGTTGTGAGGCGTCGTTCAGGCGGGCGGCGGCGGGGCGAGCACGCCCGACGTCGGCCTGGTCACCTGGTCGATGCCGGCCGAGCTCTCCGTCTCTGAGCCGTCGCGGATCAGCGGGCTCCAGGTGACCGCCATGCTGGCGCCTCCGGCCACCGACGTGCCCACGTCCCAGCGCCCGCCACTGGAGTTGACCACGGCAGCGGCGATGGCCAGGCCGAGGCCCGATCCGCCGGGCGTGTCGCTGGCACGGCGGAACCGGTCGAAGATTCGCTGGCGCTCGTCGGGTGGAATGCCGGGACCGGAATCGTCGACCACCAGTCGCACCCTGCCATCGCGCCGGCCGACCCGCACATCGATGGTGCCGCCCGTCGGCGTGTAGCGGCAGGCGTTGTCGAGCAGCACGCCGAGCAAGCGATCGAGCCACTCCGGCGGTGCGCTGATCATCGTCGAC
>DATBCJ010000095.1:0-16220 GCA_036270565.1 Candidatus Dormiibacterota bacterium
CTGGGCCCGTGTGAAGACGCGACCGGGCTGGCGCGCCATGCTGAGCAGCAGCTGGAACTCGGTCGCGGTCAGCTCGACGCGCCTGCCGTCCACCATCGTCTCCATGCGGGGTACGTCCAGCTCGAGACTGTCACCCACGCGCACCACGTCACCCTGCAGCTGCCGAGCCTCTGTGCGTCGCAGCACGGCGCGCACGCGCGCCACCACCTCGCGCGGACTGAACGGCTTGGTGACATAGTCATCGGCGCCAAGCTCGAGCCCCGCGACGCGGTCGGCCTCCTCGGTTCGTGCGGTGAGCATGATGATCGGAACCTCGCTCTCACGCCGCAATGCGCGCGCCACGTCGAGGCCGTCCAGGGTCGGCAGCGTGAGGTCGAGAACGACCAGGTCGGGTCTGTCGCGCCGCGTGGAGACGACGGCTGCGGCACCGTCGGCCGCGGTGAGCACGTTGAAGCCCGCGCGCTCGAGGTAGTCGCGGAGTATCCGCACGATCTCGGGTTGGTCGTCGACGACGAGCACGCTCCTCACGGAAGAGCCATCCTAGACGGGCGCCGGCGATCGAGCCGGGACCACCACGTGATCCCGGCTCGCGGCGGTCAGGCGCCGGCGGGTGTGCTGGAGGCGGCGGGGTCGGTCCCCGCGCCGCTGTGGGCCTGGCTGTGCCAGGAATCGAGTCGCTGCTCGAAGCGTTCGCGCATGGGATTGCGGCCGCCCGGTCCGCAGTCGCCCCGTGCGCCCCAGCCGAAACCGTGGCGGTGACGGCCGCTGATGCCGAGGATGCGTGGGACGATCAGCGCCCCGATGAAGGTGAGGGCGGTGAAGCCGGCGTCGTGGGTGGTGATCCCGACCGCGGTTGCGGCGCCGATGGCGACAAGGCCGTACAGGCCACGGAGCTGACGGTTCTGCATGACGTTTCTCCCTTGAGGGTGAAGGTTGATCTATCAAGCAGGATGACCGGGCCGTGTGGAGACGGTGTGAACGCCAGACGGAGGTTTTGTCGGCAGCTCAGCGTGAGCACGCGCGCCGCCGTGGTGCGCGCGGCAGGCTGAGGGCCTCGTCAGCCGAGCAGGTCGCGGGCCACGGCGCCATACAGCTCCGTGGTGAGCCGCAGCGACTCCTGGTCGACCCGCTCGTCGTTGCCGTGGAACATCGAGCTGTACTGAGCAAGCGTCATGGCCCGGCTGTACAGGGCCATGCCGTACGCGGGGACCCCCAGGGCGCGGAAGAAGCGCGCATCGGTGCCTCCGGTGGTCAGCGACGGGACGCACACGGCCTGCTGGTACACCGCGGTTGCGGCGCGGTTGATCGCATCCCACAGCGGGGTGTCGACCGGGGACTCGCTGGCGTCGTTGCGCTGGATGATCTCCACGTCGACATCGCCGCGCAGCGTGCCGAGCGCGGTATCGAGCATCTCGAGCACATCCTCGTCGTGCTGGCCGGGCACCTTGCGGACATCGACGTCGAGGTCGACTCGTCCGGGGATGACGTTGGTCTTGCTGCCGCCCTCGATGACGTTGGGGCTGACGGTGAGGTGGGTGAGCGCGTGCGCGGTGGGTGCCAGCTCGCTCGGCAGCCGCTCGATGCCCTCCCACACTCGCGAGGGGTCAACCAGCGCCGCCGCCAAGTCCGGTTCGTAGCCCATCCCGGCGACCCAGCGACGCCAGGCATCGGTGATGTGCGCGGTGGGCCGGTGGCCGGCCAGCCGGACCACCACCTCGGCGGCTTTGACCAGGGCGTTGTCGGCGCGGAAGGGCCGGGAGCCGTGTCCCGGCGTGCCGTGCACGCGGAGTCGCAGCCAGCAGATGCCCTTCTCGCCGACGGTGATGCCGATCCGTTCGCCGGCAGGGGCGTGTTCCAGGACGCCACCGTTCTCGGTGATCACGTAGTCGCAGCGCACCGCGTCGGCGGCGTGCTCGACCAACCAACCGGCCCCGAGACCACCGCCCGCCTCCTCGTCGGCGACCGCGAGAAAGAGGAGGGTGCCCCGCGGGCGCCGTCCTGACGCAGCCAGGCGCCGCGTCGCCACCGCCATCGACGCGGTGAGGTTGAGCATGTCGATGGCGCCGCGGCCCCACACCACCCCATCCACCAGGTCGCCGCCCAGCGGGTCGCGCTGCCAGCCCTCGGCCGCGAACGGAACAACGTCGGTGTGGCCCATCAGCATCAGGGTCGGGGACGTGGGATCGGCGCCCTCCACCCGAGCCAGCAACGACGCGCGCCCCGGGTGCGACTCAAAGGTGGTCATCTCCAGCCCCGATCCGCGCAGGTGATCGGCCAGCAACGCCGCGTTGCGCAACTCCTGTCCGGAGTCAGGAGTGCCGTCGTTGATGCAGCCATTGCGGATCAGTCGCTGGAGCAGGTCGGTGACCTCGGCGACGACCTCACTCATCGGGCATGGATGCTAGTGCCTCGACATCGAGAGGCGAGTCCTGGCTTCGCAGGACGCAGAACCCCTGAGGTCGGCGAGGATAGGATCATGCCCGCCCGCCACGAGCAGCTGCCCCGCCGCGCCGACCTGCGCAACCTCGCCATCGTCGCCCACGTCGACCATGGCAAGACGACACTGGTCGACGCCCTCCTCAAGCAGTCGCGCGTGTTCGCGGCCCACGAGCAGGTGGGCGAGCTGATCATGGACAGCAACGACCTCGAGCGTGAGAAGGGGATCACCATCCTCGCCAAGACCACCTCGATCCGCTACAAGGGGGTCAAGCTCAACATCATCGACACGCCCGGCCATGCCGACTTCGGCGGCGAGGTCGAGCGCGTTCTCGGCATGGCCGACGGTTGCCTCCTGCTTGTCGACGCCGTCGAGGGCCCGATGCCGCAAACCCGCGTCGTGCTCCGCCAGGCGCTCGCCCTGGGGTTGCGCCCCATCATCGTCGTCAACAAGATCGACCGGGCCAACGCCCAGCCCGCCGAGACGGTCGAGCTCACCCACGACCTGCTGCTCGAGCTGGCCACGGACGCTTCGCAGCTCGACGCTCCCGTGGTGTACACCAACGGCAGAGAGGGCACCGCGACGATGGACCTCAGCCGCGCCGGCATCACGCTCGAGCCACTGCTGGACACCATCCTCACCCACGTGCCTCCGCCCCCGGCGGACCCCGACGCACCGTTCCAGATGCTGGTCAGCAACCTCGACCACGACAACTACAGCGGCCGGCTCGCACTCGGCCGCATCAGCAAGGGGATCCTGCGCGTCGGACAGCAGGTGGTGGTGTGCACCGCGAACGGTGTCGGCCCGCGACAGCGCATCAGCACGGTGCTGACCGTCGAAGCCCTTCAGCGGGTTCCCGTCGACGAGGTGGCCGCCGGCGAGATCGTCTACATCACCGGCCTCGCGGACGTGGCCATCGGCGACACGGTGGCCGACGCCGACGATCCCGTGGTGCTGCCCCGCCCCGAGGTGGGTGAGCCCACGTTGCGCATGCAGTTCTCGGTGAACCAGTCACCGCTGTCGGGTCGAGAGGCCACGCTGAGCAGCACGTCGCGCCAGCTGCGCGCCCGGCTCGAGCGCGAGCTGCTCACCAATGTCGCTCTGCGCGTCGCCGACGGCCCCACCGCCGACATCTTCGAGGTGAGCGGTCGCGGCGAGCTGCACCTCGCCATTCTCATCGAGACGATGCGTCGCGAGGGGTACGAGTTCGAGGTGTCGCGACCGGCGGTGATCACCCGCGAGGTCGAGGGTCATCGGTACGAGCCCGTGGAGGAGTGCATCATCGACTGCGCGGCCGACGCGGTGGGGGCGATCGCCGAGACTCTCGGTTCGCGCGGCGGCCATATGCAGTCGATGCGCACCGACGCCGCCGGCAGAGCGCGGTTGATTCATCACGCACCCACCCGCGCGCTGATCGGCCTGCGCAGCCAGATCCTCACCCTGACCCGCGGCACCGGGGTGATGTCGACCCGCCTGCTCGGCTGGGAGCCCTGGCGCACCCTGCCGCCGACCACGCGCAACGGGGTGCTGACCGCCAGCCAACCGGGCACGGCCGTGGCGTACGGGCTGCTGGGCCTGCAGGAGCGCGGCCAGCCGTTCATCGGCCCGGGAACCGTGGTCTACGAGGGCATGGTGGTGGGGCTCAACCGCCGCCCCGGCGACCTCCACCTCAACGTCACCAAGCAGAAGCAGAAGACCAACATCCGTTCGTCCACAGAGGACGCGACCGTCCGGCTGGTGCCGCCCCGGTCGATGTCACTCGAGGAGAGCCTCGACTTCATCGAGGACGACGAGCTCGTCGAGGTGACACCGAGGGGAATCCGGCTGCGCAAGCGCGTGCTCAACGCCGACGAGCGGAACAAGATCCGCAAACGCGCCGGTCAGACCGGCGCGGTGGTCACCTCGTCGACGTAGCCGCGATCTAGCGGACGGACGACGGGCGCGGCCGGCGGCGGCGTTGGTGGGGGGCCGCGCCGGGGCGCTGAGGCCGCTGCTCCGCGATGCCCAGCGGTGGAGCGGCGATCCACCTGATGTCCCCGGTGGTGAGCAGGTGGTCCGTGTCTGCTCCGGGAAGGTCGGGTGCGCCCAGACGGCGCAGCCTGCGCCACTTCTCAGCGTCCTCGCGCGTCAGAAACGTGAAGGCCCGCCCGGCGGCGCCGTTACGCGCCGTCCGACCGACGCGATGGGTCAGCCATTGCGGCGTCTCCGGGAGCTCGTAGTTCACGACCACGGCGACACCGCTGATGTCCAGCCCTCGCGCCGCCACGTTGGTGGCCACGAGCACGTCGGCCTGGCCGCTGCGGAACATCGCGACCGCGCGATCGCGCGCGTTCTGCGAGAGGTTACCCTGCAGCTCGACGCTGCGATGGCCGCGCGCGTTGAGGTCGCGGGCCAGGCCCTTGGCCCCGTGCTTGGTGCGGTGGAACACCAGCGCAGATCCGTTGTGGCGGCGCAGCAATCGTGAGAGCGTGTCGACCTTGTTGGCGCGCTCCATGTGGAGGACGGCGTGCTCCAGCGTCGACTCGCCCTGCGTTGTCACCCGGATGACGGCCGGGTCGACGAGGTGACGGTCGATCATTCGCTGCACCCAGGACGGCATGGTCGCCGAGGTGAGCACCGTCTGGCGCCGTCTCTGTCCTTCTCCCGGCGTCATCGCGATGATGCGCTCGACGTCAGGCGCGAACCCCTGGTCCAACATCTCGTCGGCCTCGTCGAGGACGAGGTACTCGACGGCGGATAGATTGGCCTTGCCCTGGCCGGCCAGGTCGAGGATGCGGCCCGGGCAGCCAATGACCACGTCGGGGCTGAAACGCAGCGCGTTGAGCTGGCTGCCGTAGCCCACGCCTCCGTAGAGCATGGCCACACGCAGACCTTTGTCGATGCCGCGCAGCACGACCCCGATCTGGTTGGCGAGCTCGCGCGATGGCGCCACCACCAGCGCCCGCGCTCCACCATCACGGCGATGACCGGCGAGCCGTTCGACCAGGGGGATCAGAAACGCGAGTGTCTTGCCGGAGCCGGTCGGCGCCTCGGCGACCACGTCGCGGCCGCTGAGCAGCAGCGGGACGGCCTCCGCCTGGATCGGCAAAGGCGTGACGATGTGAACCTCTTCCAGGGCCTGGAGCGTGCGCGTGCGCACACCCATATCAGCGAACGATGTCATGAATCTCCTGAGCCGGTACGGCTCTGCGCTTCCCCTCGAAGCTCTGGTCAGTGTGCCTGGCTTGGGGAACCCGTGAGACACGGGGAGAGGAACCGCAAGAAGGGCAGCGGCGCATGAAAGCGCAGCAGTCAGACAAGACCATACCACGTGTCGGCGCCCTGGCGGCGAAACGTTGCTGTCGCAGTTAACACCAGCAATGCCCGCTGCGTTGGTCAGCCAGCAGACAGACGGTTTACGATCCGGCCGTCACTATGAGCAGTCGGCTCACCGGGTTTCGTTGTTCCTTTTGATGTCGGCAACGCTTTCTGAGGGATGGCGTGAGGAAGTACTGGGCCTACCGGGTGGCCGAGGCGTTTGCCAACAGGGTGCCCCTGACAGTCGCGTACGCGCTCGCCATCGCAGCGGTGCACGTCATGCTGGCGCTCACACCGGGGCGGTTTGTCGGTCTCACCTCCAACCTGACGCACGTCGTCGGCGACCTCCCGCCGCGCCGTCTGCGCGCGCTGGTGCGCGCCAACGCACGCAACCTGGGCAGGTCGTGGATCGATGTGCTGCGGATGTCGCGCCCCAGCGCGTGCGCTCGCCGCCCCGACATCGAGGGGCTCGATCACCTCAACACGGCGCTGGAGGGCGGACGCGGCGTGGTCATGGTCTCCAGCCACCTCGGGCCGTGGGACGCCGGGCTGGTCGCGTTCAACGCCGGCACGGGCAGGGTGGCGGTTCTCGCCGAGGTCGTGCATCCGCGCCGGCTGTTCGACCACCTGCGCCGCGGCCGTGCACGGCTCGGCGTCAGCGTCATCCCCATCGACGTCGCTGCCATGCGCGTGGCTGACGCCGACGTCGCGCGGCGCATCGGCGCCGGTGCTGTGCGCCAGGTGTTCGGCGAGCTGCGTGGCAATGGCACCGTGGCCATCGCGATCGATCGTGACCTCACGGGAGCCGGCGTGCCGCTGCCGTTCTTCGGTGAACCCACCCCGATACCGCTCGGCGTGGTCGACCTGGCCATGCGCTGCAACTCAGCGCTCGTCCCGGCGTGGTCGGTGCGCCAGGGCGGCAGGCTCCGTCTTTCCGCCCTGCCGCAGATTCCCTACGACGTGAACGCGCCACGCGAGGCAGAGGTGCAGCGGGTGGCGCGCGTCGTCCTCGCCGCCTTCGAACCTGTGATCAAGCAGAACGCTGATCAGTGGCACGTTCTCGACCCCATCTGGCCGCCACCGGTCCCGGTTCGCGCCCGGTTCTCGGCCCTGCGCCGCGCACCGTTGCTGATCGCGCTCTTCTGCGCCGCGCTGACGGCTGCGGGTTTGAGCGGCTGGGGACTCGGCCTCACCTCGTTCACCACGGCACATGACTGGTGGATCCGCCCCGCGGTCGGTTCGGGCCTCGCCGCCATGGCGCTGGTGGCGCTGCCCCAGGCAGTGCTGTGGGCGCGGGTCAACCGCATCCGCTTCCTGGCTGCGGTGGGACGCGCCGCAATGACGCTGACCACCGCCGCGCTGGTGACCGGCCTGGGCGGGGTGCTGGTGGGCGTGCTCCGCAACTGAGCTGTCGACCGCTGGCTGCTCCGGAGCGAGGGTGACCCCGTGCAGAGTCCGCGGGGATGGCTGCACTGCTCGCGCTCGTCTCCGCGGTCGGGTACGGGATCAGCGACTTCAGTGGCGGCCTTGCCTCGCGGCGGTCGCCCGCGATCGCGATCGTGCTGGTCAGCAACGGCCTCAGTCTCGTCCTTGCCCTCGTCGCCGTGGCGGTCCTGCCGGGCTCGACGTTTCACCTCGCCGACCTTGTGTGGGGACTGGCCGCCGGCACCGTCGGCCTGCTCGGGGTGGTGCTCCTCTACCGTGGGCTGGCGATCGGACCGATGTCGGTGGTGGCGCCGCTGACGGCGGTGCTCAGCGCAATGGTGCCCGTCATCGTCGGGGTGGTCCGAGGCGAGCGCCCGGGCCTGCTCGCGGTGGGTGGCGTGGTGCTGGCGGTGCCGGCGATGGTCCTGATCGGACGGGAATCGCGAGCGCACGGCCCGGAGCCGATCAGCCGAGGGGCCGTCCTGTCGGCGCTCGCCGCCGGGGTGAGCTTTGGCGGGTTCTACGTGCTGCTCGCGCAGACCGGGTCAGACGGCGGTGCCTGGCCGCTTGTCGGACAGCGAGCCGCGTCGGTGGCCATCCTCCTCTGCCTGAGCGTTGTCGCAGTGGTGCGGGGGACGCCGGCGGTGCCGCACGGCCGTACCCTCGTCCTGGCCGTGCTCGCCGGTGTCACCGACTTCGGCGCCAACCTCGCCTACGTGCTCGCCACCCATCAGGGTCTGCTCGCGCTGGTCGCGGTGCTCAGCTCGCTGTACCCGGCGACCACCGTTCTCCTGGCGCGGGCGATCCTCCGTGAGCGCCTCTCCGGCCGCCAGTTGGGCGGCCTCCTGCTCGCCGCGGTCGCCGTCGCCCTGATCGCCTCCTGACCGGCCGTGGGTCAGCGGGCCTGGGCGAAGTCCACGATCGGGATCCCGGCGACGTCGTCGGTGTCGTAGGTGGAGTCCGAGCCGCCGCCGCGGAGCGGTGAGCGTCCCGCGATGAGGTCGGCCATCTCCTCGCACCAGAAGGCCAGGCCACAGAACTGGTACGTGAAGAAGCCCTTGCTCAGAGCCGGGCTGTTCTTCTCGAAAGCCTTGTGGCCGATCACCTGCAGGGTCCAGCCGGCAAGGAAGAGGGGCACGCCCAGGCGCGGCCGGGCGACCATCAGTGGCATCGCCATGGTGACCGCAGGGATACCCACCAGGTGGGTGGCGCGGACGCCGGTGGTGGTGTGCTGCGAGCGGTAGTACGCCATCTTCTCCTCGAAGGAGGCGCTCCGCGGCGGCACCTCCGTGTCGGCAGCGATCTGTGTTGGGTCCATCACGCTGAGGTCCTCCTTGGCCGCGCGGCGGCGTGGACGGGTGCGTCAGGCACCCAGGGGGCGGGTGCGGCACCCCTGTCAATTGTGCGGCAGCGCACCGGCCCAGGTCCGAGCAGTGTGGCTGGAACGCCGCCACCGGGGCCACCTGTGGCGTGCCATCATCGCGGGCCATGCGCGTCCAGCGGATCGAGTCCCTCGACGGGCCCGACGGTCTCCGCCCCGCTGACGTCCCCGACCCTGGCGGCGACGGCCAGGTGGTCATCGCCGTGAAGGCGGCGGGCGTGAGCTTTCCGGACGTGCTGATGAGCCGGGGCCTGTACCAGACCAAGCCGCCGCTCCCGTTCGTCCCCGGGGTCGAGGTTGCGGGCACGGTGAGGAGCGCGCCCCCCGGCAGTGGATTCGACCATGGCGATCGCGTCATGGCGGTGACCATGCTGGGCGGGTTCGCAGAGATGGCCACGGCTCCGGCCGCCCTCACCTGCCCGCTGCCGCAGCAGTTCAGCATGGAGCAGGGAGCTGGGTTGATCCTCAACTACCACACCGCCCACTTCGCCCTGACCCGCCGGGCGCTTCTCACCACCGGGGAGACGGTGCTCGTCCACGGGGCGGCTGGTGGGCTGGGCAGCGCGGTGATCCAGGTTGCCAAGGCCCTCGGCGCGACGGTGGCCGCCGTCACCAGCAGCCCGGCGAAGGCGGGCATGGCCAGCTCCGCCGGCGCCGACATCGTGATCGACAGTGGGGGAGACTGGCCCGCGGAGGCGCGGGCGCTGAACGGCGGCCGGGGGGCCGACGTGATCGTCGACCCCGTCGGAGGCGATCGCTTCGACGAGAGCCTTCGCTGCCTCGCACCGGGAGGGCGGCTGGTCGTGGTCGGGTTCACCGCCGGCCGGATCCCGACGGTGGCGGCCAACCGCCTTCTCCTTCGCAACATCTCCATCGTGGGCGCAGCCTGGGGGGCGTGGCTGGGCGGCGACCCGGGGTTGTTCCCCGCCACCGCCACCGCGCTGCAACCGATGATCGAGGCCGGGCGGGTGGCTCCGCCGATCGGCGCCTCGTTCCCACTCGCCAGGGCGGCGGAGGCGCTGCGGCTGATCGACGAGCGGCAGGCCATCGGCAAGGTGGTGCTCACCGTCTGAGCGGGCCCGGCCAGACGGTGGGTCCGAAAACCGCCAGCCAAGCCCTCGCGAGAGCGACCATGCTGGTCACATGCACGAGGATTTCGAGGCCTGCTACCGAGCGATCGTCAGCCGCGACGCCCGCTTCGATGGCCGCTTCTTCATCGCGGTCACGAGCACGGGCATCTACTGCCGGCCCATCTGCGCCGCGCAGACGCCCAGGCGAGCCAACGTGCGCTTCTATCCCAGCGCAGCCGCAGCCGAGGCGGCCGGTTTCCGCGCCTGCCTTCGCTGCCGCCCGCATCTCGCGCCCGGGCCGGTCCAGCCTCCCGGTGGCGATCGCGTGGTCGACCGCGCCCTCCGCCTGATCGGCTCCGGAGCCGCCGACGGCGGGGCCGGGGTCGCCACCCTCTCCCGCCGCCTCGGGGTGAGCGAGCGCCATCTCCATCGAGTCCTCTCCGAGGCCGTCGGCGCGGGCCCGCTCGCCCTGGCCCGGATGCGCCGTCTCCAGACCGCCCGCACCCTGATCGAGCAGACGGCCATGCCCATCACCGACGTCGCCTTCAGCGCCGGGTACTCATCGCTGCGCCAATTCAACAGCGAGGTGCGTGCCGGCACCGGCCGGGCGCCCACCGAGCTCCGTCGTCGCGGCTGGGCCGGTCATGACGGCGAGGGCGCCATCGTCCTCCGCCTCGGGGTTCGGCCCCCGTTCGACGGCCGCGCCCTGCTGGCGTTCTTCGCGCAGCGCGCCGTCGGCGGGGTCGAGCGCTGCTCCGCCACCTCGCTGACCAGGTCTCTTGCTCTGCCCAGGGGAGCCGCCGTCGTGGAGCTCGAGCCGCAACCGACCCAGCTGGTGGTGCGGCTGTGGCTCGACGACGTCCGCGACCTGGGCGCTGCCGTGGACGCCTGCCGGCGCCTCTTCGACGTTGACGCCGACCCCGCGGCCATTGCCGCAGTCCTCGGGGCCGATCCGCTGCTCGCCGCCCACGTCAGCGCTCGGCCGGGGCTGCGCGTGCCGGGGTCGGTTGACGGGGACGAGATCGCGGTCCGTGCGGTCCTCGGCCAGCAGGTCTCGGTCGCCCGCGCCACCGCGCTCGCCTCACGGCTCGCCGACCTGGTCGGTGTTCGGCTTGCCCAGCCGCGCCACGGCGTGGAGCGGACCTTCCCCACGGCAGCGGCGATCGCGGAGGCCGACCTCGACGGGCTTGGCCTCACCGGCGAGCGGACGGCGACGCTGCGCCGGCTGACGGTGGCCCTCGCGGCTGGGGACATCGACCTCACCCCGGGTGTCGACGCGGTCGAGGCGTCGCGTCGGTTGCTGTCGATCCGGGGGGTCGGCGCGTGGACGGCCACCTACATCGCCATGCGGGGGCTCCGTGACCCCGACGCGTTTGTGGCCGGCGACCTCGGGCTGCGTCGAGCGTTCGAGCACGCCGGCGGAGGAGACGGCGCCGCGCTGGTCGACCACGCCGAGCGCTGGCGCCCCTGGCGCGCCTACGCAACCGTGCACCTCTGGAACCTGCTCACCAATCCCGTTCACACCATGGAGACGCCCCAATGACCCTGATCGGCACCACAGTCGACACCCCGTTCGGTGACATCTCACTGATCGGCAGCGAGGAGTGCCTGCACGTCGCCTCCTTCAGCAACGACCTCGACGAGCTGCGCCACCGGCTCCCGCCCCATCTTCGCCGCGAGCCGGTTCGCCGTGGCGACAGCAGCGCGGCGGCGGCGCTGCGCGACTACTTTGCAGGCGACGTCGGCGCTCTGGACGCAGTCGCGGTGAGCCAGGCGGGCGGTCCGTTCCACGCCAGGGTCTGGGAGGCGATGCGCAGCGTCGCACCGGGCACCACCGTCAGCTACGCGGAGCTGGCCGCCAGGGCGGGGGCGCCCCGTGCCGTCCGCGCCGCCGGGTCGGCGTGCGCCCGCAATGCCATCTGTCTGTTCGTGCCCTGTCACCGCATTGTGCGCAGTGATGGGTCGTTGGGGGGTTATTACTATGGTCTCGATACCAAGCGTCGCCTCCTCGAGCACGAGCGCGGCCACTGAGTCGGCACCGGAGGTGCACCATCAAAAAGCGCGGCGGGGCCAACTGGAACGGCGTTCTAGCGCGCGTGCTCACCCGTCAACACGTGCGCGCCGTGTACCAGCCCATCCTGCACCTCGACTCCCGCACGGTCGCCGGCTACGAGGCGCTGGCGCGCCCAGCCAACGTCGCCGACGACGGCAGCGTGGAGGAATTCTTCCGCACCGCCCGCGCCCAGGGCGTGACCCGAGACCTCGACTGGCTGTGCCGGCGAGCCGCGCTCGACAGCGCGCGCGGGATGGCCGCCGGACCGTTCCTCTCCTTGAACCTCAATCCCGATGCGCTGCAGAACGGCGAGGCTGACGCCGAGTCGCTCGCGCAGCTGCTCGCCGATGCGGGTCGCCCCGCGCTGGGAGTGGTCGTCGAGGTGGTCAGGCCCGCCACCGTGGCCGACGTCGCCACGCTGATGGAGCTGCTGCGTCCCTACCGTCGTCGCGGCGCGCGTCTCGCCATCGCCGTTGATCCCACCGACGAGGACCTGCTGCTCGCCTCCAGCGAGCAACCCGATTTCATCAAGTTGTCACGCCCGACCGTCGCTGCCCTGGTCGACCCGTCGCTTCGCGGCTTCGCTGAACGCTGCGCTGCGCGGGCCGGGCTCGGCGGCCCCACCCCGATCGCCGAGGGTGTCGAGGACGAGGCGATGGCGCGCGTGGTCGCCGAGACGGGCATCAGGCTGGCACAGGGGTATCACCTCGGCCGCCCCGCTGCGATGGACCGGGATGGTCGCCTGCACACCGAAGCCGTATCCCCAGAGGTCGCCAGCGCGTCACTTTGACGCCGTCCTGTCGGGGACCTGCGGGCGTGACACCGGCCGCGGTGCACGTGGAGACGCAGAACGGAGACCAAAACCGTCTACGCTGTACCTGGAGAGGGACGCGTCCGATGGATGACCTGGGATTGGGAGCGACACAAAGAGCATGCCAACCGCAACACTGACGCAGGCACGCGCCAACGGCGCGGCCGTCGATCCGTTGGTGATGGCCGCCGAAGGGCTGATCGTGCGGGGCAAGGAGCACGGGGAGATCCCTGCCGACGACATCATCGCGGCCTTCCCGGACCTCGAGCTCGAGCCTGACGCGCTCGAGCGCCTGTTCGACTCGTTCAGGCAGATGGGCATCGCCATCGCGGGCGAGGGGGTCGAGAATGCCGACGAGGAGGAGGACACCCCGGCGCTGGTCGACGTCAGCACCGCCGTCTCGCTCGACGACCCGGTGCGCATGTACCTGCGCGAGATCGGCGAGGTTGCCCTGCTCACCAAGGAGCAGGAGGTCCTCTACGCGCAGCGCATCGAGGCCGGCGACGACGACGCCAAACACCTCCTGGCCGCCGCCAACCTGCGGCTGGTGGTCAGCATCGCCAAGAAATACTTCGGGCGGGGCATGCCGTTCCTCGACCTCATCCAGGAGGGCAACCTCGGTCTGCTGCGTGCCGTCGACAAGTTCGACTACCACCGCGGCTACAAGTTCTCCACTTATGCGACGTGGTGGATCAGGCAGGCCATCACCCGTGCCATCGCCGACCAGGCGCGCACCATCCGCATCCCGGTGCACATGGTGGAGCTGGTCAATCGCCAGGCGCGCGTTGCGCGCAGGCTCGTCCAGGAGCTGGGCCGCGAGCCGGATGATGAGGAGATTGCGGAGGAGCTGGGCCTGACCCCGGAGCGGGTCAAGGAAATTCGCCGCGTCGCCCAGGATCCCGTGTCGCTGGAGACGCCCGTCGGTGACGACGGCGACGCTGAGCTGGGCGAGCTGATCGAGGACACCGGTGCGATACGCCCGCAGGACGCGGCGGCGAGCACCATGCTCGGCGTCGAGGTCGAGGACATCCTCGACACCCTCACACCCCGCGAACGGCGCGTCATCCAGCTCCGCTTCGGGCTGGTCGACGGTCACCCGCGAACACTCGACGAGGTCGGTCGCCGCTTCGGTGTTACCCGCGAGCGCATCAGGCAGATCGAGGCCAAGGCGCTGCGCAAGATGCGCCACCCCTCGCGAAGCCGCCGCCTCGCCGACTTCCTCGACTGACCCCGCGGCTACACTGGCCACAACGGCGCGCAGGGCGCCAGGTGGAGGGAGATTGCCATGGCCACTGTGCGCGAGGACGTGATTCCCACACTGGAGCGCAGCCCGCTCTTTGCGGGGCTGGACCGTGAACAGATTCGCAGTGCAGCCGAGCGTTTCGACGATTCGACCTACCTTGCCGGTCACGGCGTGCTCACCGAGGGCCTCTCCGGACCGGATTTCTTCATCATCCTCGAGGGCGAGGCCGACGTGATCATCGACGGCAAGGTGGTTCATCACCTCCACGCGGGAGACTTCTTCGGCGAGGTCGCGGCCCTCGATGGCAAATCACGCACCGCCAGCGTCAAGGCAACGTCGCGACTGCGCTGCTTGACACTTGGCGACGGCAGCTTCCGCGAGTTCCTGATCGAGAACCCCGTCATCGCGGTCAACCTTCTCCCGGAGATCGTCCGTCGTTTCCGGTCGGTCGCCGCCAACGCGCCGCCGCTCGAGGAGAAGGGCGCCGCCACCGACTGACCGAGGGCCGTCGCGCTCCGGTCAGGCGCGCGTGGCCACCACCAGCGCCGAGTCGACGGCCCGTCTGACCGCGGCGGCGTCGACCGCGGCCCGCACCACCGCCACCCCGGCTGCTCCGGCCATGATGCACGCTCGGGCGTTGCTCGCATCGACGCCGCCGATGGCAACGACGGGGACGCTCACAGCTGCGCACATCGCCGCCAGGACGTCGAGGCCGACGGGCGGGCCCGAGTCAGCTTTGGTCGGTGTGGCCCACACCGGGCCCGCTCCGATGTAGGCCGCGCCGAGCGCCTGCCCCCTGGCCGCCTCGTCCACGTCCCGCGCGCTGATCCCGAGGAGCAGGCCGGCGGCCAGAGCCTGTTCGGCACCTCGGTCGGTCTGGCCGAGGTGAACACCATCCGCTCCGCATCGCAGTGCCGCCTCGACATCGTCGTTGATGACGAGAATGGCCGGAAGATGACGGAGGCTGAGGCCCATCTCGGCGCGGGCGGTGGTGCTCACGCCCTTGAGCCGGACCTGGACCACGGTGGCACCACCGGCGACGGCCTGGGTGGCGACCGCGGTGTCGTTGACGACAGCGTGGAGCCTCACACCGCAGTCACCTTCGCCCGTCCGTCCACGGTGTCCGGCGAGAGCGCGTAGAGCGCGTCGTAGAGGGCCGCATGGAAGGTGCCCGGTCCCCTGCTCTGTTGGGCCGCGTCCTCGCCGGCGACGCCAAGTGCCACCAGGGCCTCGGCGGCAGCGCGCAGCGGGTGCTTGGGAGCCACTGCCGCAAAGCAACCGGTGATCGCCGACGCGATGCAGCCCGTGCCCGAGACGGTGGCCAGCAGGGGATGTCCGTTGGCCACCAACAGGATGGTCACGCCGTCGCTGACGGCGTCCACCGGGCCCGTGACCGCCACCGTGCAGCCCAGGGTCCGCGCCGCCGACCGGGCGAGCTCGCCGATATCGTCGGTGGCACCGATGGATTCGACCCCCCGGATCTGGGCGGTGCGCCCCGCCAGGGTGGCCACCTCGGCCGCGTTGCCGCGCACCACGGCCACCGCCACCTCATGAAGAATCCGCTGCGCACTCTCGGTGCGCAGCGCCGTCGCCCCCACCCCGACAGGGTCGAAAACCACGGGGACGCCGGCGCGGTCCGCGGCGCGGCCGGCCAGGATCATCGCCTCGACCCATTCGCGGGTCAGCGTCCCGATGTTCAGCACAAGAGCGCCAGCCATGCTGGCCATCTCCGCGACCTCCTCCGGCGCGTGGGCCATCACCGGCAGCGCGCCGAGGGCGAGGGTGGCGTTGGCGGTCTCGTTCATGACCACGAAGTTGGTGATCTGGTGGACCAGTGGACGCTGTTCGCGCATCCTTCGCAGGGACTCGCCGGTGGCGACGGCGGCGCCCGCCGCGGCAGCGCTATCTGCTGTCACCGTCGTCCTCCGCCGGCCATCACGGGCGGTGCGGCAACGCGACTGCGGATGTCAAGCACATCGACCGGGCCCTCGCCGCCTCCGATCTCGATCAATCCCCGGGCCACCGACGCGGAGGCAACCTCGGCGGCGCGGTGCGCCGCCTCGTCGAGCGGCCATCCCTGGGCGATGAGCGCGGCCAGCGTCGCCGAGTGCGTGCAGCCGGCACCGTGGGTGCCGGCGACGTCGTGGCGCTCCACCGCGATCTCGATGTGCCGGCGTCCGTCGAACAGGTGGTCGACGGCGTCCTCCCCGTGGCCGCCCGTGACGATCACGGCCGCCGCACCCATCGCGTGCAGGCGCGCGGCGAGCTCGCGTCGCGAGCCGTCGACACCGGTCAGCGCCCGTGCCTCGAACAGGTTCGGCGTGACCACCGTGGCCAGCGGGAAAAGGCGCTGCACCATGGCATCGACGGCGTCCTCGCGCAGCAGCCGCGCTCCTGAGCTGGACACCATCACCGGGTCGACGACCAGCGGCACCGGGTGCGCGTCGAGGAAGGCCGCCACCACCTCGATGATGCCCGCCGAGACGAGCATCCCAGTCTTGGC
>DATBCJ010000096.1:0-15389 GCA_036270565.1 Candidatus Dormiibacterota bacterium
CCACCATCGCCGGCCTCGCAACGGCGAGCCACCTCCTGGTCGAACGACGGTTCCTGGCGTTGAAGGAAAGGCTGTCCAAGACGGAAGAGGGGATGCGGCCGGGCAGAGCCACGCCGATCGCGGGCCTGCCAGGGGCCGCGGCTGCGCAGCCCTTCGTCCCCTAGCGTCGGCCGCAGGGCTGCAGCTTGTCCGCCGGCTGTCCGCCGCAGGTCCATAGCGTGGGCGTATGCACCTCGTCGAAGCGTGCCCGGTGCCGACGCCTGCTGACGCCGAGAGACTGCTCGCCGACCTCTGGCAGCTGACCGCGGGGCGCGGCCTCGGGCTCTTCCTGCTCGGGCTCGGCAACCGGGTGATGCTCGGCGTGCAGTCGCCGCACCCGGCTGTGGAGGAGGCCTCCGCCTCGATGATCGCCGACCAGTGCGGCGGCGCCGTTGAACCCGGCTGGATGGTGCCGGAGATGGTCGACATGGCGGGCGAGGTCGCCGCCGTCAACCTGGTGCCGACCAACCGCCACCTGGCCTTCGAGAGCCGCACCTTCGGCTGGCAGCGGACGGACCCACTGCGAGGCACCTACCTGGCCCTGGCCAATCCACCGGCCCGTACCCTGACGGGCGTCGCCCTCAGCCTGCGGGCGCTGCCCGACCTGGGGTTCGCGGTGTCGCTCGGCGTGTTCGCGGCCGGCGCCTCCGTGGGCACGGAGGTGGCACGGATCGCCGCCAGCCTCGGCGGGGTCGGGGTGCGCCTGCGTCGCCCGCTGCTGCAGCGCCGCGCCGCCCGGCGCATGCTCTCGGCGACCGTGCGACGTCCGGCGTCGGTCCGTCGCGTCGAGGTGGTCGCTCTCTTCTGGCATCCGCCCTACGGCTCTGACGGCGATTTGCCGCTGACGGTCGCCTCGCGACCCGCGCCGGCCGGCTACCTCGGGGCCGCGGCGAACCCTTGACGATGCCCGCCCCTCGACATACCTTGTCAGCCCGGCGCGCGCGGCGGGCCAGGGTTGATCGGGTGGGGGAATGAACGATGGATCGGCGTCGCGTGACGGCCGCCGCCTTCTTCAGCACCGTGATCGTCCTCGTCCTCGGGGTGATGGTGTACCTGCAACAGTCGGGCAACCAGCAGACCGTCAGCGTGTACCTGCTCAGGCACGCCGTGCTGGCGGGCAGCCCGTACTCGGCCGACGACATCTCCGCGGTCACCATGCGCGCCCAGGAGGGTGACTTCCAGTACGAGCACCGCTCGCCGGCACAGTACGCAGCTCGATACGCGCAGAACCTTCAGCCCAACGACATCCTCCGCAACGACGATCTCGTCGACGCCGGCTCGCAGGTGGAAATCGCCCTGACGCTGCAGGCTCCCCCACCCCTGTCGGCAGGTGACCGCATCGACGTGTTCGCCACTGTTGGAGGAGGACGTCAGGCGCGCATCGGCCAGGCCGTGACGGTGCTGACGGCGTCGGGGGGCGCGCTGACCGTGCTGGTGCCGGTCGACCAGGAGGAGGCGTGGATCTCGGTGGCGTCGTCGAGCATCGCGCTGCACGCGGCACGCTCGGCGCAGCAGGATCCGGCACCGCTCCAGCCGCTGGCACCCAACGATGCCGTCTCGCAACTCTGTGGATCTGCATGTGCCGGCGGCGTCAGCAGATCGTCGGCGCCATGAGCACGCTGATCGCCGTGTACACGACACGTGCTGGCCAGACGTCCACGCACTGGGCGGCCTGCCTCGCCTGGACGCTCGCGGAGCGCCAACGCGTGCTCCTCGTCGACTGCGACATGGAGGGAGGGACGCTGGCGGACCTCATGCTGCTGCGCACCGACGAGCGTTCCATCGCCAACTGTTTCGGCGACCGCCCGGCAACGGCGCTGGAGCTCGAAGCGCAGGCCGTGGGCCACCCCAAGCGTGATCAGCTGCGCATCGTCCCGGGCCTCTCACGCAGCTACGGGTACGAGGTCGTCGAGTGCCTTGCGAAGCTCAGCGCGGCGCTGGGTGGCACCAGCGACGACGTGGTGATCGCCGACCTCGGTCATCCGCTCTCGCACCCGGGTCTGCGTTCACCACGCTCCGCCGCCGAGGCGATCTGCTCGGTCTTCTCGCGTGCCTTCGTCGTCATCCGCGACGACCCGGCACTGTTGTCGCGGAGCATCGGCGTGCTCCAGGCGGCACGGCCACCCCACGGCGAGCTGATCATCTGCAACCAGCGCAGCCGCGCCTACCGTCGCGTCGTTGTCGAAAGCCTGGCACGCAACGTGCCCGACCTGGCGATCCGCGACGTGTGGCAGTGGGACGAGGCGCGCGCCACCAGGATGGGCGAGACCGGGATACCTGCCCCCCTCGTGGGTGTCACCGACGACCTCCACCTGGCACCGGTGCCGGCGTGACGGCGGTGAAGGTTGCGCCCGCCACGGTGAGCTTTGGCCCACTCACGCCGACCCGCTCGGGGGTGGTTCCGACAGCGAGATGGCCACAGATCGCGGCGGAGGAACGCGAGGTTGCCATGGCCATCGCCGACAGGGTGATCCGTGACCGCGGCGGTGAGCCCGCATCGGTGCACCATGAGGAGCGACTGCACGACGATGTGGCACGCGTGGTGGAGAGCGCCATCGTCGCGCCATCGTCGAGCGGACTCCCGCTTGCCGTGGTCAGCGAGCTCGCCGGCAACCCCGCCTATCGTGACATCGCCCGCCGCAATGCCGCCATCCTCGCCTCTCACCTCTGGCCCCTGTCGCTGCTGGTCTACGGCGCAGACCTGGAGAACATCACCTGCCTGGGCTACGACCACTGGCTGGTGAGCGTTGTCGGGCGGAAGCTTGCGCTCATCGGCGGCAGCCCCTTCGACGGCGACGAGGACTGCCTCGAGTTCTTTCGGCGCGTGGTGCGGCTCCGCGGCGTCACCGGTGACCACAGCATCACCGACGCCGCACCGATCGCCGAGGCCAACGTGGGTAGCGTGATTCGCGTCTGCGTGGCCAAGCGCCCGGCGGTTTCCGGACAGTCGGCGGTGCTGGCTGCCATCCGCATCCCAGCGCGCTCCAAGGTCCGCGACCTCGCGGACTACGTCCACGCCGCGGTGATGCCCGAAGGCATCGCTCGTTTCATCGAAGCCTGCGTGGACGCACGCGTCAACATGATGATCGCCGGCGGCACGAGCACCGGCAAGACCACGCTGATGCGCGTGCTGTGTGGGATGGCGCCCACGGGCGAGCACCTCGTCGTGGTGGAGGACGGGGCCGAACTGCACCTCGACCAGGACCGCGGCGACGGCCAGCCCTGGCACTCACTCACCTCGGCGGTTTCGACCATCCCGTCGATTCGTGCCGAGGCCGACTCGGGACAACTGACCATGTTCGACCTGGTCAGGCACGCCCTGCGCTTCCAGCCGGATCGCCTCATCCTGGGCGAGTCGCGAGGCGAGGAGATGGCAGCGGTGTGCAAGGCGCTGATGACGGGGCACGACGGGTCGATGACCACCATCCACGCCGAGGACGCCGAGCTGGCGCTCGACCAGGCCGTGCAGTACGTCATGGAGAACCGTCGGTTCACCGGCAACGAAAAGATGGCCAAGCGAGTCGTGGAGCACGCCATCCAGCTCGTCATCCACCTGGCCAACCAGGACGGGCATCGCCGGCTGACCGGGATCCTCGCGGTGGAGCGCGGCGGCAACCACAAGTGGATCTACCGGCAGACGGACAGCGGCGGCTGGCATCGCATGACCGAGTTGGTGGGCAATCTCAACCGGCTGGGGCCACGGCTCGGCCGCCATCTCCCCGGGGGTGAGATTCCACCGCCGTGATCCTCTCGGCAGCCACGCTCACGACTGTTCAGCTGGCGGGCTTCCTCGTGGTGATCGCCTGCGCCGCTGGAGGCGCGGCGGCAATCCTTGACCTTGACATCCGGGGAGTGGCCCGCAACCGCCGACGCTGGCGACTGCTCGAACGCGAACGCGACGTCGCCGCCAACCTGGGCTGGCCGTGGCGGCGCTGGCTCAGCGTGCGCGTCGCCCTCGTCGCCGCCGGCGTCGGCCTCGGCCTTCTTTCTCGCATCTGGATCCTTGTTGTGGTCGGCGCCCTGCTGGGTGTCTTCGGGTTCCGGTTCGCATTGGCCGGAACTGCGGCGAGCCGCCGCCTGCGCATGGAACGCGCCTTCCTGGGGAGGCTGCGCGACCTGCGCGACCGCATGGCGGTGGCGAACCAGTCACTTGATACCGCATTACAGGAGATCGGGCGCGACCCCGGCCCAGGCCTGGAGTACGTCCTTGCGCCGCTGGCACGTGGCGGCTCGATGCTCGACAACATCGTCGAGGTGGGACTGCGGGCACGCTCACCGGTGGTGGAGTACGCCTGTGCTGTGCTGCTGTGGACGCGCAGCCGCAGTCTCGACGCGCTCATCGAGGCGATCGACGAACTGCTGCTTCCCGTCGGGGGCGCGCAGCTGGCCGTACAGGAGGAGGCCGCGGTCACGCTCACTCAGCAGCGCGCGGTGACCATCGCCATGTCGGCGCTGATGCTCGTGATGTTCGTGATCGTCATCCGCGTCGACTCGTTCCGCGCGTTCTATCAATCGTTCGCCGGCAACGTCGTGCTGGTGGGCGTGGTCATCATCTTCGCGCTGCTCGTTGCCCTGCTCGGATTGATCGTGCAGGTTCGCGATTGGACGCGCTGGGACTTGCGCAGGCTCGCCGAGGAACAGGAGCGCCTCGGTGCCAGCTAGCCTCTGGCTATTCGCCGGCGCCAGCGTCGTCCTGGTCGGCCTCTGGGCGGCTCTTCTCGGCCACCTCGGCTACCTCACGTCGTCCGACGTCAGAGCGTGGCGCAGGCTCGCCTCGCTGCGGGGATACGCGCGCCCGCAGACGAGGCTGGAGCGCGCCGCCTCTCGCAGCGCGACGGTCCGGCGACTGCGCGAGGAACTCGACCTCCGCCGCCTGCTGGCGCAGGCCGACCGGACGGAAACGGATGCCGCCTTCCTGGGAAGGACCGCGGCCACGGCCCTGGTGGTGTTCACCGTCACGCTGGCTGTCGACGCCACCTTGCGCTTGAACAGCGGCGACTTCGCAGTACCACCGCTGGTCGCCGTGATGCTCGCCGTCGCCGCGGTCCTGGCCAGGTTCGCCCTGCTGCGTAGCGCCGCGCAGCAGCGCCGCGAGCGTGCCGACCGCACGCTCGGGGACATGATGATGTTGGTCGCGATTGTCACCGACGGTCGCGGCCTGCAGGTAGAGGACGCGGTACGCATCCTCTCTCGCTGCGCCACGAGCTCCGACCTGCATACCCTCGTTGGCGGTGGCTGGCGTCGTTTGATCAGCACGCCGCCGCGCAGCACGGCCGAGCTGTATCGGTCGATCGGCGAGGCGTTCAGGGTGCCCGCGTTCACCCTGGTGGCCGACGCGCTGGCGACGACCAATGTTGGGATCGGCGAGCGGGTCACCTACACGCGCGTGGCCCAGGCGGTGTACCAGCACAGGCTCGCAGATGCGCGGATGCGAGCGGCTCGCGCGCGCATCCTGGTGACTCTGCCCGTGGCCGGTATGCTCATCCCGTTGCTGCTGCTGCTCGGGGCGCCCACCTTCGAGAGCCTGACCAACGGGCTCGGGGGCGGCTGAGATGCCCATCCATCGATTCGTCGCTGCGGCGGCAGGCGCGGCCGTCTTTGCGGGAGCAGTCTGGCTGGGCTGGGCTGATACCGCGCGGAGCCTGGACCTGCTCACCGGCATGGTGGTCACACAGGCCAGCGCATTCGCGCTGGTGGCCACGGTCTGCTGGATGGCGGCGGCCGTCCTCACAAGCGTGATCATCACCCGCCTGCTGGGCAGCACGGGCGGGGCCCGGCGCTGGATGGGCCCGGCGCCGCTGGCGCTCCTCGCTGGTGCGACCCTGCTGGGACTCGGTGTTGCGCATCACAGCACGGGGTACAGCGTGTGCTGCGCCAATGCCGACACCGCGCGACAGGCTGAGCAGCATGTCCGCTGAGGGCCGCTCGTTTGCGTTCATCTCCCTGCTTCGGGACGAGGCCGGGGCCCGTGGTCTGTCCGGACTGCTCGAGGGGTTGGCACGCCCGAACGCTGAGGCGACGTCGGTGTTCCTGGTTCCCGACGTGCGCGGCCTCGACTTCTTCGCGGCAAGCGACAGGCAGGCTGCTCTCGATCGCTGGTGGGGTGCCAACGTCCCTGGCGACGCGCTTCCGGTCTACCTGCTCAGCCACGAGAGTGGTCTTGCGGACTGGCTGCATGGGCTTGACGGTGTGTTCTTCGTCACGGTCGGCGATGGGGACACAGGCGCCTACCCGCAGTGGACTGAGGTCCGCAGCGATATGGATGGAGCACCTCTGGCCCTCGCCGAGACGGTGATCACGCGATACGGCGTCGCCCCAGACCCCGGCGCATCGAATTCCGCCGATGTGTTCGACCTCCGTGACGCACGCATGATCGCGCGCTTGAGGGCCGACTCCGACACGACCAGGTCGGCGGCCTCAGCGCTGGCGAGTGCCCAGGAAAGCGACGCTCGCCCACTGCCCAAGCCGGCCCCGGTCCGCCCCTACGCTCGCCAGGACCTGCCCCCGCTGTTCGATGTGGCCGAGCCGACGGCCACGCCCGCGGCGTCTGACCCAACGGCCTCGCCACCCTCCGATCCCATCGAGTTGCTCGCTGCGGAAAGTGAGCGGGCGGAGCGCCAGTCGCCGGCGTGGCCGCCGAGCCGCTCCGACTGGCGCGCGGGCTCGGCGGCACCCGGGAACCTCACCGCGCCCCGCTGGCGGCGGTCACTGCTCCCGCGGGCGAGCCCATGGAGCCGCGGTGCCAGGACCACCGACGCGGAGCTGGCCGCGCTCCTGCTCAACCGCGCGCCACGAATCGTCGTAGTTGGCTCGCGAAAGGGGGGCGTCGGCAAGACCAGCCATGCAGCCGGGATGGCAATCAGCGGCGGCGCGGTGCTCGACTCGGTCGGCCACGTCGCCGCGATCGTCGACGCCAACGTGGCCAACCCGGACGCCTGGGGGCAGCTGAGTCTGCCCGAGCACGCTGCGACGGTCCGCGACGTGGTCGCAGCCCTTGCACGGGGGACGCAGCCGCCGTCACCGATTCATTCAGCCACGCCGGCGCTCGCGTGCTACCCGGAGAGGCGCGATGGGACCGAGTACAGCCGCACCGACATCCACCGCCTCGCCGCGCACCTGCGCGCGCGCTACTCGCTGGTCGTCGTCGACATGAGCAATCGACTTCCTGACCCTACCTCCGGCCCCGAGGCGGCGGTCGCCGCGTTCTGGCTCGAGGAAGCCGACGCGCTGGTGCTGCCCACTGCGATGAGTCGCCAGGACTTCAACGGCGTGCTCGACTACCTCGACGTGCGCGGCCGACCGCCCACGGTGGTCCCGTGCATCACCTCGGGCGCGCGACGCAACCGCCGTCACCCGGTCACCCGCGAGTACCTCGACGTCATCGCGTCTCGTGTGGATCGCGTTCTCGAGATCCCCGACGAGGCCGAGAACGTGCGCCTCGCGGGCATGGACGGCGTGCCCGTCCAAGAGGTGTCGGCGAAGATGCGTGTCGCGTACCGCGCGCTGACCGAGGCGGTGGCGCGGCTGCCCGCACGCGCGCGCGCATGAAGAGCGTCAGGCAGCGCCTGCCCATCCCGCGCCGTCGCGAGGACGACGACGAGCGCGACCGGCGCACGACCCTGGTCATCGGTCTGGTCGACCGGTTCGTCTTCGACCTTGGGGTGCTCGCTGCTGGGGGCGAGGCGGACATCGAAAGCTACGTCGCACCAGACGTGGCCACCCGGGTTCGAAGTGCGATGCGGCCGGGGCTCGCCGGCGGTGTCACCACCCGGCCCGACTTCGGCGAGTACGCTCAGGTGCGCATAGAGGGAGAGCTCCTCGACGAGGATGCCACCGTACGCGCCGTGGTGGAGTTCGACGATCGATCGGTTCGTGTCGACGCGCAGGGGCGAACCGTGGCGAGGATGCGCCGCCGGGTCAGGCTCCTGGTGCTGTTCGACCCGGCGGTGACGCGCGTGATCGATCACCGGCTGGAGCTCACGTGAAGCTCATCGACCGCGATGCACCCGCCCTGCCGGTGCCGTTGGGCGACGCAACGCCAGTGCGGCTCGCGCGCCGGCGGCGGCGCTGGCTGCTGCGCCGGCATGGTCCGACGGCGGCGGCCGCCGGGGGTTGCGTTGCCGCTGTCGCGGGCGCCATGTTGCTTCTGCTGCCCGCGCCGGTGAGCGCGTCGCTGAACGGTGACCGCGTCGAGATCGGCGCCATGACGCTCGGCCGCGTCGCAGCGGGCGCGGACGCCCGAACCGTGCTCTACGGTGGCGACGCCTCGTACGCGTTGTCCGAACCCGGCGACGGCACGGCCCGGGCAGCCGCGTCGTGGATGGCCGGCGGGGTGATGCGCACCGCGGCGTGCACTCTGCACAGAGCGCCTCTGCGGCTGGTCGACGAGTGCTCCTTCGACGTCGGCTCCGGCGCACTGACGTGCATCGACGTGCTCGACCTGCGCGGCGCGTCCACCTGGCAGCGTACCTACAGCGACGGGCAGCGGGTCGAGATCACCATCCCGCCCGCGGGGGCCGCGATCCCCGTGCCCTTCCCGATCGGACGGTAGGCAGGCCGCCCCGGGCCCGGGAGCGCGGCGATGTCCGCGCTCGGTCCGTCGCCCCTTCGTAGCGTGCCGGCGTGAGCAATGCGAGCGTGCCGCGCCCTCGATCGCGGCGTGGTGACCTGGTCCTCCTCGGTGCGCTGTTGTGCGCTTGGTTGCTTCCCTGGCTGGTGCTCACCGGGGCCATGGCCGTGGCCGGCGGCCACCCCACCGTCTCGCCGCTGGAGTTCATCAACCCGTTGCGGATCGCCAGCACCTATCACAGTGACGGCAACACGCTGGTGTGGTGGCACCTGGTGAGCGACGGACAGCCGGCGCATGTGTGGCTCTTCGTCGCCTTCATCGTCGTCACCGTGGCCAGCGGGGCCGCCGCCGCGATCGGTGGATTGGTCGCCTGGGCGGGCGGCATCCCCGGCGTCGGCGCCACCCGGCTCCTGCTGCCCAGCCGTCTGCCGCGCAGCTCGCGCTGGGCGACCTGGCGCGACCTGCGAGCGCTGCAGGTGCGCAGTCCTCGGCCGGGATCGATGGTGTTGGGTCGGCGCGGCGCGCACCTGATTGCGACCGAGCGCGAAACGTCGGTCCTGGTCATCGGCCCGACTCGCAGCGGCAAGACGTCGGGGCTGGTGGTGCCCAACCTGCTCCATTGGGACGGCCCGGCAATCGTCACCTCGACAAAGAGCGAGCTCGTCGATCTCACTGCCGCCCATCGCGAAACCATCGGACCGGTCTGGGTCTACGACCCCACCGGTGAGATCGGTGACCGCCATCGCACCGTCAGCTGGTCGCCGCTGACCGGATGTGATGACCTCGATGTGGCCTGGACGGTGGCTGCCTGGTTGTGCGCCGGCCTGCAGCAGGGAGCATCACGCGGCGACAACGACTGGGCGCACTGGGCTGAGTCTGGGAAGCTGCTGATCGCCCCTCTGCTCTACGCGGCCGCGTCATCCGACCGCAGCATCATCGAGGTGCGCGACTGGATCCATGGGTTCGACGTGGAAGGACCGATGGCGATCCTTAAGGAGTTGGCCTGTGTCCATGCGGACCCCGACTCCGACCCGGAACGCGCCATCGGGATGCTGACGTCGATCGACCAGCGACCGGAGAAGGAGCGCGGCACTGTGTTCTCGACGGTGATGCGCATCTTCAGCGTCTTCAACGAGCGCAGCGTGGCCGCGTCGGCGATGACGTCGCACTTCGACCCGCAGCGGCTGCTGCTGAGCCGCGGCACGCTGTTCCTGTGCACGCCACGACAATCGCCGGAGCGGGTGGCGTCATTGTTTGTCGGCATCCTGATGACCGTGGTGACCACCGCCTACCGGCTTGCCGCCGCGCAAGCGCACGGTCGCATCCACCCCGAGCTCGGGCTGTTCCTCGACGAGCTGGCCAACGTGGTGCCGATCGAGGAGCTCCCAGCGTTGGCGTCGCAGGGCGCCGGCCGCGGTGTGATCCTCATGTCGATCGTGCAGGACTTTTCGCAGCTGCGCGCGCGCTATGGCGCCGACCGCGCCAACTCAATCCTCAACAACCACGGTTGCAAGATGGTCCTGCCCGGGATCAGCGACCCAGAGACAACCGAGGTCGTCGCCAGGCTGGTGGGACGCAGCGACGTCACGGATGTCCAGGTGAGCCACAACGACGGGCGCTCGTCGCGCTCGTACTCCCTCCGTCAGGACCAGATGGCCACGCCCGACGCGCTGCGCCAGTTGCAGGAGGGAACGGGTATCGTGCTGTACAGAGGCAAACCACCGACCATTGTCCGGCTGCGACCGTGGTACGCAGATAGGCGGCTCAGCGAGATGGTGACACGGCCGACAACAGAGAGCTGAACAGGCCTTCTGCTACCCTCGCCGAGCGATGACGGAGGACGCGGAGCAGCAGGTCTCGTGGATGGCGGTGGCGGCGCACCTTCCGGTGAAGGCCAGCGACGGCACCGAGATCGGCCACGTGCTCGAGGTTGCGGCGCTTCCGTCTGAGGACATCTTCCACGGCGTCGTGTTTCACCACCGGGCTGCCGGCCGCACCTACCTGGCGCCGGCTTCCGACGTCGCCAGGATCACCGATCGCGCGGTCTACCTGACGGTGGACGCAGCGACCGCCGAGAGGTACGAGGAGTTCCACGAGCTCCACGTCAAACGGCTGGGATTGCGCGGAATCCTCAACTGGAAGCACATGGGCTGGAAGGACTCGTCGGAGTAGTCCGCCCCCGGAGATCAGGCGGAGCGGCGCGCGGCCTCGGCCATCTCGTCGACCATCTGCTCGAGGGTCGACTGCATCACGCCGCGGATGCTCATGGAGCGGACCTCGTCGAGCACGGAGAGAAGCGAACGCTTGGCGAGCGCGCCCTCGTCGAGAACCACCTCAACTCGTTCCGCGGACAGACCCAACCGGCGCCGCGCGATCGCGCGAAGGTCGTCGAGCACCTCGGCCACGCTCGGTGCGCCCGGCTGCAGGGTCTGCGTCTTGAACTCATTCCAGGTCGCCGGTTTGTTGTCGACCGCGGTGGCGTCAGTCGCTGCGGGTTCCACTGCGACGCCGCCCTCGGCGGCGTCCCCGCGCCACGCGGTGTCCCAGGGAGCCACCCACCCCGCGTCGGGAAGCGAGTCGGTGGCAACCTCCTGCGCCTCTGGCTCTGACTGCACCGCGGAGTCCGTCGTTGACGCCGGCTGCTCCAATGTCGTGACCGGCCAGTGCGACGCCTCGCTGGTGGGGTGATCGCTCGTGGCTCCGGTGCCGTTGGTCGAGGGCGCCGAGTCGGCGATCTCCTGGTCGGCTGAGGGTTGCGGCTCGGGCGCGGACTCCTCGGCCCCGCCGCGCTCGCCGGCGACCGCCTCGTCCGCAGCGCCGACGCGGCGCACGCGCACGATGCCCTGATGGTTGGTGGCCATCGCCTCCAGCAGCGCCGGGTCCCCAAGAGAGGGGTGGATGTCTGTGTATGACTGCGCCTGCCGTCCCGCGGCCACGCAGGTGACGCCGCGGCCGACGGGCGTGGTGATCTCCACCACGAACGTGCCGCCGCGCTGACCGAGATCCTCGAGAAGGCTTGGCCAGTTGACCCACATGAGGCGAAGGTCGTCGTAGACGGTGTCACCACGAAGGAGGGCCTCGGACAGGTCCACCAGTGAGCTTTCGAGACGCTCAGCCGACACCGACGCATCCGCCCAGGTCTGCACCGACGCCAGCAGGTTGACACCGGTGTTGACGACGCCGCCCTCGGCGACGTGGACATCGAGAACATCGCCGTTGCGCACGAGGATCACCGCGCCACGGTTGGGCTCGCGGACGACAAGGGTGCCGTCACCGATGACCGGGGCGAGCGCGTCCATGACCACGGCGCGCGCCGGGAGGTCGGTGAATACAACGCTGCCCCGGGGCAGCAAAGGCAGCGGATCGTGGGCGATGGCGGCGGTCTGATCGGTGGGCGAAGAGTCAGTCATGGAGCGCTCATCCTAGCGTGCCCCATCGGCGTGTACTAGGGCGTTTCCGGCCCGTAACCACGGCGACGGAGATCTGCGTCGGGACAGGCGGTCGAAGCGTTGGCGCGAGGCACGTCAGCCAGACCAAACCGGTCAGTCCGAGCCCGTCATCCTCGCCCGGCGGGCACCCCCCACTACACTCGGGAGGATGGGCGAGGAGGCATCGGGCGGCGACCCGGCGACGATCAGCGTCGCCGACGTGATGGTCAGCAACGTGCTGGTCGTGCACTCCGGCGACAGCGTCGACGACGCCGTGCGGCTCATCGTCGACAGCCGCATCACCGGTGTTCCCGTCGTCGACGATCAGCATCACATCCTCGGCATCGTCGCCGAGTCGGACGTGCTCGGCAAGCGTGGTCAGACCGTCGACGAGGTCATGACCACCGACGTGATCACGACCACGGAGGACAGGACGCTGGACTCCGCGGCGGAGACGATGCTGACCCGGCGGATCCGCCGCCTTCCCGTGGTGCGCGAGGGTCGTCTGGTGGGCATCCTCACCCGTGCCGACCTGCTCCGTCACGTGCGTCACACCCACTGGACGTGCGACTGGTGCGGCACCACGGTCCTCGGGCTGCGCCGGCCCAATGCTTGCCCGCAATGCGGCGGGGAGAGTTGGACGTTCGTGGCGGTGCCGCGCTGATGGCTGCCCCTCCCGCAGCCGCCAAGGGCGGCCTCGAGGGGATCGTCGCCGGGAGGAGCGCGCTGTGCGAGATCGACGGCGACACCGGCAGGCTTCTCTATGCGGGCTACGACATCGTCGACCTGGCCCAGCAGGCAACCTTCGAGGAGGTGTGCTGGCTGCTGTGGCACGGTGAGCTGCCCACCGAGCGCCAGCTCACCGCCATCCGCCGGGGCCTGGGCGCCAACCTCGAGCCGCTGGCCACCGTGTGGAACGTCGCCGCCGACGCGCCTGAGGACGCCGACCCCATGGACCTGCTGCGCACCCAGGTGTCGATGCTCGGCATGTCGGACCCCGACCGCTCCGACAACAGCGAGGAGGCCAACCAGACCAAGGCGATGCGCCTGGTGGCGCAGACCGGTGTGCTGGTGGCCACCAGCGAGCGCATCCGGACCGGGGCGCAGCCGGTCGACCCGGTGCCCGAGCGCAGCATCGCCTGGAACTTCCTCCACCTGCTCCACGGGGAGGAGCCGGACGAAGGGGACGTCCGCGCCTTCGACGTGTGCCTGATTCTTCATGCCGAACATGGCATGAACGCCTCGACGTTCGCGGCGCGGGTGACCGCGGCGACTCTCAGCGACATGCACTCGGCCGTGGTCAGCGCCATCGGGACGCTCAAGGGCCCGCTCCACGGGGGCGCCAACGAGCGGGTCATGGAGCTTCTCCGTGAGCTGCCCGACGTTGCCGGGGCGCGCGCCTACGTCGAGCAGCTGCTCGCCGAGAAGCGGCGCATCATGGGATTCGGCCACCGCGTCTACCGCACCGAGGACCCGCGGGCGACCATCCTTCGCGAATACAGCCGCGAGCTCGGCGAGCGCCACGGTGACACCCGCTGGTACGAGCTGACCATCGCCGTCGAGCGGGCGGTGCGCGAGCTCAAGGGCCTGTACCCCAACGTGGACCTCTACTCCGGGTCGGTCTACACGTCGCTGGGCGTCCCGCAGCGTCTCTTCACGCCGATCTTCGCGGTCTCGCGCATGTCCGGCTGGACCGCCAACATCATCGAGCAGCATCGGGACAACCGGCTGATCCGCCCCGACAGCGAGTACGTCGGGCCGCCGCCGCGTCCCTACGTGCCGCTCAGCGAGCGCTGAAACCCGCGACCGCGTCGTCCCCGGCGAGCCGCACCCAGAGCTCGAGGGTCCGCGACGTGCCCTTGACGTCGCGGACCAGCGTGCCGTCGCGGTGGAAGCCGCATGCCTCCGCCACCCGTTCCGAGGCGACGTTGCCCGGGAGCGTGGCCAGCCGCAGCAGCTCCAGCGCGCACACCTCGAAAGACCAATCGCAGAGCAAGCGGACGGCGCGCCGCGCCAGTCCGCGGCCGCGGGCGGGCGGCAGCAGCCAGTAGCCCACCTCCGCCTCGTTGGCGGCGTTGACCCAGACGGTGACCATGCCGGTCGCCCCCAGCCCGGGGACGGCGACCACAAAGCGGGCGATGGTGGTGCTCGCCATGGTCCAGCCCGCCGTGATCAGGCCGGCGTCGAGCAGCGTCAGGTTCTCGGGAACCTGCGTCCAGCGTGTGATCTCGGGGTCGTGGGAGGCGGCCACGACCAGGGCGGCCACGTCGGTCCCGACAGGCAGCAGCTCCACCTCACCGTCGCGCAGCGGCGACGGTGGGGCGAGCGGGCGCGTCATCCCTCCGATGCGGGGTGGTAGTGGTCGGAGATCTGCTGCCAGCTGGCCGCATTGGCGCCGCCGGGCAGGGGGGTGTTGCCGTCGAAGTAGTGGATGGCGCCTGTCTGCGTGTTGCGGTATTCGCCGGCGCTGACGATGGTGCCCGCGGTGAACCGGACGCCGGTCGACGACGGCGACCCGGGCTCACTGCGCGTGCCCGCGCTGCCGCGCTTCTGCTGGGGATGGTGGTGGTCCGAGACCTGCTGCCAACTGGCCGAGTTGGCGCCGCCGGGGAGCGGGCTGTTGCCGTCGAAGTAGCGCACCGACCCGGTGTCCACGTTGCGGTACTCTCCCGCGCTGACGACGGTGCCGGCCGGGAACCGCACCCCGTGTGCCGACGGCTTGTCGGGCTCGCTGCGACCCGCCGGACGGTCCCGGCCGGAGTTGGGGTGGTGATGGTCGGAGATCTGCTCCCACGCCGCCGAGTTGACGCCGCCGGGGATGGGCGAGCTGCCGTCGAAGTAGCGGGTGGCGCCCGTCTCCACGTTGCGGTACTCGCCCGGGCTGACCACCATCCCGGGACGGAAGCGGACACCATGCTCAGGCACGATGGCCATCGTACGCCGTGCCTGCGAACAGCGGCGAGCTAGGCGCGGGCGTAGGAGTGCAGGCCGGCGATCCACAGGTTGACGGCGTAGAGGTCGGCGAAGATCGCCACAAAACCGATGACGGTGATGAGCGCGGCGCGCCTCCCCTTCCATCCGTAGGTCACACGTGCGTGGAGGTAGATCGCGAACACCACCCAGACGATGAAGCTGAACGTCTCCTTGGGATCCCAGCCCCAATAGCGGCCCCAGGCGTGTTCGCCCCAGACGGCGCCCATCATCACCCCAAAAGTCCACACCGGGAAGCCGATCATCACGAAGCGGAAGCTCCATGAGTCCAGCGTGGCGGCGGCCGGCAGGCGCCGCAACGCGCTCGCCAGGCCCGGGATCGGGCCGCCGCCACCGCCGCCGGTCATCACGGCCGCGCCGCC
>DATBCJ010000097.1:0-1901 GCA_036270565.1 Candidatus Dormiibacterota bacterium
CCGTGCTGCTGCGGCACCCGGGCGGCCAGCAGCCGGTGCACCTCGTCGACCAGCGGGACCGGACGGTACACGCCGATCGCGCGCGCCTGCTCCTGGGACTGCTGGAACTGGCCGTGCCAGCGGCGCAACTGCCGTTCGATATAGCCATCGCGGCGCGCGAGGTTGCCGAGCCCGACGGCGTCGACGTCCACGCGATGGATGGCCGCCAGCACGTCGACCAGATCCTCGCCGGCCACGCGGCGCGTCCGCTCGTCCAGGGCGACCTCCCCATCGGCCGCACCCCGCAGGATGAACCCGTCGACGAAGTCCATGACGTAGAACGGCCGCTGGTTGACGGCCTCGTCGTCGCAGTAGCCCAGGGCCGTGGCGACGGGGACGGGCGTAGGAAGCAAGGCCGATATGATGCGGTACTCGCGCCCCATGTCGTGGGCGGTCGGCAGGACGTGGCTCATCGGGGGGCGGCGGAGCACCAGGCGCCGGCCGGCCGCGTCGGTCACCTTGAACGTCAAGTTGGAGCGGCCGCCGGCGATGAGCTCGAACGTGAACGGGGCTAGCACGCCGTCGACGTGGTCGACCAGCCACGCCGTCACCGGTGCCGCATTAATTCCTTCTATCATCCGGGTTATCCTGCCATCCCGGTCAGCCCGCGCTGAGGCGGGCCAGGAGGCGGCGCATGCCGCGCAACCACCGTTCACGGTCGTCGGCCCGCCGGCGCTCGTAGGTGGCTACCTCCGGATGGGGAAGGATCAGGAAGCGCTCGTCGGCCATGGTGTCGATGACGCACGCTGCCACCTGGTCCGGCGTGAGCACACCGTCCACGCCGGCCTGCGCCGCGCCGATTCCGTCCGCCGCCGATAGCGCGCCCGCTCCGTTCCCGTCCGCCGCGGGCGGCGCGCCCGCGCCGAGCAGGCGCTGGCTCGTCGTGCCCAGGTTGGTGCTCACCAGTTGCGGGCACAGGCACGACACGCGTATGCCCTGGTCCGCGTAGGTGATCGAGAGCCACTCGGCGAGCGCGACCACCGCGTGCTTGGTCACCGAGTAAGAGGCGGAGCCGAGCTCGGTGAGCAGGCCGGCTGCGGACGCGGTGTACACCAGGTACCCCTCGCCCCGGGCTAGCATCCCGGGCAGGACGGCCCGTGTAATCCAGACGTGGCTCTGCACGTTGATCGCCCACGTGCGCGCCCACGCCTGGTCCGGGATCTCGAGGCCACCGGTCACGATGATGCCAGCGTTCGAGAAGAGCAGCTCGACGCGCCCGAACGCGTCCTCGGCCCGCGCGACCAGCGCCTCGGCGTCGGCGGCGTTGCCCACGTCAGCCGTGACCGCCAGCGCCCGGTGCCCGCCGGCCTCGATCTCGGCCGCCACCTTCGCCGCTCCGCCGGCGTCGACGTCAGCGACGACTACCGCGGCGGCATCGCGGCTGGCGAGGGCCAGGCACAGCGAGCGGCCGATGCCGCTTGCGCCTCCGGTGACGACCGCGACCCGCCGCCCGACGTCCATGATCACATCCCGAACGTCGCGTGCCGGGCGGCCCGGTCGGCCCAGGCGGCGAGGTCCGGGTCGGCGTCGAGGAGGCTGGCGTACTTCTTCCTCGCCTCCTCGCGCTTGGCCGGGAGGTACTCGGTGGGCCACAGGCCGGGATGCGGCTCGTAGCCCTTGAGAACGTTGCGCGCGACGGTGACCTTGTGCACCTCGTCGACCCCGTCGGCGATGGCCATGGTCGGCGCGCTGGCCCACATGGCCTGCAGCGGCGTCAGGTTGGTCGTGCCGAGCGAGCCCAGCATGTGCAGGGCCCGGTAGGACACCTCGCGCAGCACCTTGGCGCAGGTGTACTTGCAGGCGGCGATCTGGGTCCGGGCCTGCTGCGTGCTCGAGTTGTCGATGGTCCACGCGGTCCACAG
>DATBCJ010000098.1:0-5437 GCA_036270565.1 Candidatus Dormiibacterota bacterium
ATGAATGGGCGATCAGCTGACGCCAGGTGCGCGTCCGCTCCCAGGCGATGTCGGCGAGCGAGACCGCGTCACCGGCCACCTCGAGCTCGTCCGCCAGAAGTCGCACGGTGGCGGTGGCGTCGTCGTAGGCGCCGCTGTCGAAGATCAGCCGCTCGCAGATGGCCAGCGCGTCCGAGCCGAACGCCTGGCGCAACGGCGGCGATCCCACCAACCACAGGTAGGTGGGGATGTCGGGGACGAGCAGCGGGGTCACCACGCTGGCGAGGTGATAGGCCGCCTTGCCGCCGACCACCAGGCGGATCACCTCGGCGCAGACCTGGGCTTCGTCGAGGTCGGAGCACTGCAGGGAGAGATCGGCCTCCATCTGGGCGCTGCCCTCGGGGTCGGCGAGGATGATGATCGCGCGCGTGGGATGCCTGGCGCCGAGACGCGCCACCGCCTGGGCCGCGAGGTCGGCGCTGCCCGCGTCGACACACGCGGCCACCAGGTTGAGCACCGAGAGGCGCACGACGGCGCCGTCGACGCCCCCGCCCACGCGGAGCATCTGGTGGTGCATGTCGTTGAGGGCGCGGTTGACGGCGTGCAGCCCGCTCGCGTGCGCAACCTGCAGCGTGCCGGTGGTTGTCATGTCAGAGACGGCGCCACCGCCGGCCGTCGCGAGCCATGAAGTCACCCGCCTCGTGCGGTCCCCAGGTTCCCGCCTCGTAGTTGGGCGTGCCCTCGCGCTCGGGCGGATGGGCGCGCCAGCCGTCGAGGATGGCGGTGCAGATGCGCCACGCCTCCTCGACCTCGTCCTCGCGCGCGAAGAGGGTGCTGTCGCCGAGCATGCAGTCGAGGAGGAGGCGCTCATACGCCTCCGGCGACGCGGTCAGGAACGCGCTGCCGTAGAGGAAGTCCATGTTGACGGTGCGAATGCGCACCGACTGCCCCGGCACCTTGGCGCTGAAGCGCAGGGTGATCCCCTCGTCCGGCTGGATGCGCAGCACCAGCAGGTTGGGGTCGATGCTGTCCTTGGGAAGCAGGCCGGCCGGGGTTGCCGCCGCACCACCGAACGGCGAGTGCGGCACTCGCCGGAACTGGATGGCGATCTCGGTGGCCCTTCTGGGGAGGCGCTTGCCGGTGCGCAGGTAGAACGGCGTCCCCGCCCACCTCCAATTGTCGATGTCCAGCTTCAAGGCCACGTAGGTCTCGCGCAGCGAGTCGGGGGCGACATCTGGTTCCTGGCGATACGCTGGAACGGCTTCGCCGTCGACCCAGCCCGCGGCGTACTGGCCGCGCACGGTGTGGGAGAGGGCGTCGTCGGGGTGGATGGGACGCACCGCCCGGAGGAGCTTGACCTTCTCGTCGCGCACGGTTTCGCCCTGCATCTTGCTGGGCGCCTCCATGCCGACGATCGCCATCAGCTGGATCACGTGGTTCTGGATGATGTCGCGCAGCGCTCCCGACTCCTCGTAGTACGCCCCGCGCCCCTCCACGCCGATGCTCTCGGCCACGGTGATCTGCACATGGTCGATGTACTGGCGGTTCCAGAGGGGTTCGAAGATGCCGTTGGCGAAGCGAAACACCAGCAGGTTCTGCACCGTCTCCTTGCCGAGGTAGTGATCGATCCGGTAGATCTGGTCCTCGTTGAAGGCGAGGTGGAGCTTGCGGTTGAGCTCGCGAGCGCTGTTGAGGTCGCGCCCGAACGGCTTCTCGATGATCATGCGGCGGAAGCTGGCGTCCGCCGTCCGGCTGAGCCCGGACGTGCCGAGGCGCTCGGCGAGGGGCGCGAAACCGCTGGGCGGTATGGAGAAGTAGAAGATCCGGTTGCCCGCCGTTCCGCGCTCGCGGTCGACCTTGTCGAGCGTGGCCACCAGGTCGTCGAGGCCGCCGTCGCGGTCGAGGTCGTACTCGCAGTAGTGCATCCCATCGGCGAAGACGCGCCACACGTCCTCGCGGAGCGCCACGCGGGAGAACCGGGTCACCGCCTCCCGCATCGCCGCGCGGAACTCGTCGCTGGACTGGTCGCTCCGTCCGGCGCCGACGATGCTGAAACCGGGCGGCAGCTGGCCGTCGGCGGCGAGCGCGTACAGCGCCGGCACCAGCTTGCGCTTGGTGAGGTCGCCGGTGGCTCCGAAGATGACCACCACGCAGGGCAGCGGCAGGCGGCCCTGGCGCAGCCCCTCGGAGAGCGGGTTCCCCTCGGGGCTGCCGGCGCCCGGTGGAACCTCGGTGTCGACGGCCGCGCCGCTCACGCGTGCTGAGGGGAAACCGCGGCCTGCTCCTCCGGCTTCACCGCATGGCCGCCGAACTCGTTGCGCAGGGCGGCGATCACCTTGTTGCCGAAGCTGTCAGGAAGTCGCGACTGGTAGCGGGCCATCAGCGAGAGCACCAGCACCGGCACCGGGACGGAGAGATCCATGGCCTCGTCGATCGTCCAGCGCCCCTCGCCCGAGTCGTCCACCCAGCCGCGCAACTGGCTGAGCCGCGGGTCGCGCTCGAACGCCCTCTCGGCGAGCTCGAGCAACCAGGAGCGCACCACGCTGCCCTGGTTCCAGAGGTGGGCGACGCCGTGGAGGTCGAGGTCGGGGTACGACTTCGACGCCTCCAGAACGTGGAACCCTTCCGCGTACGCCTGCAGCATCCCGTACTCGATGCCGTTGTGGACCATCTTGACGTAGTGGCCGCTGCCAGACGGACCGACGTGGAGGAAGCCGTCGGGCGGAGCCAGCGTCTCGAAGATGGGGCGGAGGCGCTCGACCGCCGCCGTCTCCCCGCCGACCATCAGGCAGTAGCCGACCTCGAGCCCCCAGATGCCGCCGCTCGTCCCGGCGTCGATGAAGGTGATGCCCTTCTCTGCGCAGCGCTTGGCGCGGGCCACGCTGTCGTGCCAGTTGCTGTTGCCGCCGTCGACGATGGAGTCACCGCTCTGCAGAGACTCCAGCAGCCCGTCGATGGTCTGTTCGGTGATCGCTCCTGACGGCACCATGATCCACACCGCGCGCGGCGCCTGCAGCTGGGCGACCAGGTCGGCGAGCTTGGTGACCGTGGTGGCACCGACCTGCTCCACGGCAGCGCGCGCATCGGGGTTGGGGTCGAACGCCACCACCGCGTGGTCGCCGTCGCGACGCAGCCTGTGAACCATGTTGGCGCCCATCCGACCGAGGCCGACAAACCCGAGCTGCATCACCGCGCTCCCGTGGCCGCGTGGATGACGGAGTCGGTGAGCCGGCTCAGCCCGACGGCGAGGTCGCCGCCGATGTGCAGGCGGATCACGCGGCGGCCGTGGTCGCGCAGCGACTGGAGGTCGCCCTGTGCCTGGGCCTGCTTGAGGATCGAGAAGCTGAACGGCTGTCCGGGGATGGGCACGTCGACGCTGTCGTCGGTGGTGACCTGGATGTACAGGCCGGTATCAGGGCCCCCCTTGTGCAGCTGGCCGGTGCTGTGCAGGAACCGGGGACCGAACCCCAGTGTCGTCGCCAGCCGGTGCTCGTCGCGGATGGCTGCGCGCAGCCGCTGCAGCGCAGCCTCGTTCTCGCTGTTTGGCGTCACGTATGCCATGAGCGCGACGTAGTCGCCGGTCCGCGCCTGGGAGAGGAAGGCTGTCAGCGCGCTGTCGATGTCGCGGTTGCCCGCGTCCCCGAACACCGAGATGCCGTCGTCGCTGGCGCTCGCCGACTCGCCGGTGAGGCTGCCGCTGCGCTCGTACGAGTCCAGCACCTTGCGGGTGTTGTCCTTGGACTCCTGGACGTTGGGCTCGTCGAACGGGTCGATGCACAGCGCCGCGCCCGCCACCGCCGTGGCGAACTCCCACTGGAAGAACTGCGCGGCGAGGTCGAACAGGTCGTCGAGCTGCATCGCCACCTCGGGGATGCCGGCGTTGCGCAAGGCGCCGACCTCGGCGTCGAAGTCGGTGTCGTCGTCACGGACGCGGAGCACGGTCAGGATACGGTCGTCGCCGTACACCCCCGGCTCACCGATCGGCTCATCGCCGATGGGGATCAGTCCCTTGCCCTCCTTGCCCGTGCTCTCCGCGATGAGCTGCTCCGCCCACAGCGAGAAGGCGGCGATGCGCGGGGGCGCCAGGATGGTCACCTTGTCACGGCCGCTGCTCTGGAGCAGGCCGAGGACGGTGCCGAGGGCGAGCCCGGGGTTGAGGTCGGGCGGCACGCCGGGGCGGCACTGACGGCGCATCTGCGCCGCGCGATCAAGGAACGCCTCGATGTCGACGCCGATGACCGCGGCGGGGACCAGCCCGAAGAAGCTGAGCGCCGAGTAGCGGCCACCGATGTCCGGGGGGTTCTCGAAGAGGTGGCGAAAGTTGCGCTCGCGCGCGGTCTGCGCCAGCGGCGAGCCCGGGTCGGTGATGCAGATGAAGTGCCGGCCCGGCTCGAGACTGCCGTGGGCGGTGGTCCATTCCCAGAAATGGGCGAGGTGACTGAGCGTCTCCAGCGTGGTGCCCGACTTCGACGAGACGATGAACAGGGTGGTGCGAGCGTCGAGGCTGTCGGTCAGCTGGGCGATCGCTGCCGGGTCGGTGGTATCGAGCACGTGCAGCTCGGGCTGGCCGGCGGCGCTCCCGAACGACGTGCGCAGCACCTCCGGGCAGAGGCTGCTGCCCCCCATGCCGAGGAGCACGCAGTTGCGGAAGCCGGCCTTCTGGACCTCGTCGGCGAGCCCGATCAACCGGGGCAGCGCCTCGCGCATGACGTCGGTGACGTCCAGCCAGCCGAGCCGGTTGCCGATGATCCTGGCGTGGCCTGCGTCGCCGGGCTTCCAGAGGTCGGCGTCGCGGTCCCAGATGCGCCGGGCGACCTCAGCCGAGGATTCCCCGGCGACCGCGCCCCGCGCCGACTCGGTGCCGGCGGCGAGGTCGAGGTGCAGCCGCGAGCCGTAGCCACGGTTCATCGAATCGACCTTCTCGGCGATGCCGCGGATCAGCTCGTTGTACGAGTCAGCGAAGGACCTCACGCCCGCGGCGAGCAGGTCGGCGGTCACCCTGTCCATGTCGATGCCGACCTCAGCAAGCTGCTCCATGACGCGGTGAGCGCCGTCGAGATCGTCCTTGACGGTGGCACCGGCGACGACGCCGTGGTCGCGGAATGCTTCGATGGTGGCCGGCGGCATGGTGTCGACCGTGTCGGGGCCGATCAGCGCCTCGGCGTAGACCACGTCGCGGTACTTGGGGTTCTTGGCGCTGGTGCTCGCCCACAGCGGCCGCTGCGGGTGCGCCCCAGCCTGGGCCAGCTTGGCGAACGCCTCGCCCCGGAAGTAGCCCTCGAACTTCTCGTACGCCAGCCGCGCATTGGCGATCGCGGCCTTGCCGAAGAGGTCCTCGATGAGCGCGTTGCCGGGATCGGCGGCCAGCTTCTCCTCGAGCAGCTTGTCCACCGCGGTGTCGACGCGGCTGACGAAGAATGACCCCACCGAGTGCACGTCCGGCGACCTTCCCGCCGCC
>DATBCJ010000099.1:0-8514 GCA_036270565.1 Candidatus Dormiibacterota bacterium
CCGTCCTTCTTCGGCAACCTGATGTCGAGGAAGACGATGTCGGGGTTGAGCTCGGTGGCGCGGCGCACCCCCTCCTCGCCGTCCATGGCGACGTGGACGCGGTAGCCGTCCTTCTCGAGCTTGAGCTTGTACATCTCGAGGGTCTCGCGGTCGTCCTCGATCAGGAGAACGTGGATGACCTGGTCGTCGTCAGCGCTCAACTTGAGGATCTCCCTCCTTGACAGGCCCGCCGGCGCAGCCCGTTATCCGGAGTATACGCGGGGGGTAACACCCCATCCTACCGCCAATATTTGGTGATAGCGGGCAGGTAGGGTTACCTCAGAGGCGGACGTGGGCCACCTCGACATCGTCGAGGTAACCGGGGCGCTCGATGTCGTTGTCGCCGAGCAGCCGGAGCAGCTGGATCACGTACTTGGCGCCGTTGAGGTTGAGGCCGTGCCGGCGGGTCAGCCGCTGGATGGCCTGGAGGGTGAGCACGTCGCGCTGGGAGTAGCGTCGCCGGTTGGTCGCGGTGCGCTGCGGCACCACCAGTTGGAGGTGCTCGTACATCATCAGTGTCCGCGGATGGGTGGCCAGGATCTCCGCGGCCACGCTGATCGTGTAGATCGGCTTGTCCAGCGCAAGCCGGCTCACCGCCGGGGCGGGCTGGGCAGCGTTCACCGGTGCCTCGGTTGCTGGCTGGCGTAGGTCGCGGTCCGGCGGCATGGTCTGGGGCGATCGTACCCGCCCCCGGCCACCGGCGACCGAAACATGCGACAGCGGTGCCGTAACCAAAGCGGTGGGGGTGGCGTACCACGGTTCACATGCCTCAGACCAGCACGCTCCACAAGCCGCGTCCCGTCCATGCAATCCCGTCAGGAGGCGATTCTCTGCGCGTGCGCGAACGCTATCTCCGCCGCCGCAGCCAGCGCCGCCGCCTCAGCGACCGCGGCCTCACCGCCGTGTGGGTCATGGTCGGCGCCCTCCTCAGCTGGCTCTTCGTGGTCGGCTTCACCACCCTCGGCCACTGACCCGCTGGGCGACAGGGCGCATCGCCCCCCTCTAGCACGCCCCTCTATGAAGAGACGGGGTCCCCGCTGCGGCCTGCCGGGTGGGGAAGAAACAGCTCGCGAAGGTCCTGGAGCTGGAGAGCGACCCAGCGGTTGATGTCGGCCGCTCGTACCGTCTCCCTGATCTTCTCGGCGCGCGCCCGGCGCTGCGGTAGATCCATCATCAGCCCGAGGTAGAGCGCCTCGGCGGTCTCGTCGACGTCGAACGGGTTGACGGTCAGAGCGAAGTCGCCAAGCTCCTCGTGCGAGCCTGCATTCTCGCTGAGCACCAGCACGCCGTCGCGGCGGTTGCAGAGCACCCCCTCCTTGGCCACCAGGTTCATGCCGTCGTAGATGGGGTTGACCAGCAGGACGTCGAACTGCCGGTAGCCGGCCAGGGCCCTGGCCATGACGTCGTCGACCTCGACACGGATCGGGGTCCAGCCGCCGCGACTGAACTTGCGGTTGATCCGCGCCGCGACGCTGAGCACGCTGCCCAGGTAGGCGCGGTAGTCGTCGATGTCCTGGCGGCTGGGTTGCAGGTACGCCCAGAACTGGACCGCCCCGTGCAGCTCGTGGTGGTCCTCCAGCATGCGCTCGTATGCGAGGAAGCCCCGCACGATGTTCTTGCTCAGGTCGGTGCGGTCGACGCGGAGGATCAGCTTCTCGGGACGCCACGAGAGCAGACGCTCCTCCTCGAGCCGCACGTCGTCCCCGTCAGCCTGGTGCAGCAGGCCGTCCACGTCGATGCTGATCGGGTAGTTGCGCACCCGGATCACCCGGCCCTCGACGAGGACGACCCGCTCGCGGAGATCGATTGTCAGGCCCAGGTTCTCCTCACAGGTGAGCAGGAAGTTGCGCACGTCTCGCCGCGTCTGGAAGCCGACCACGTCGGCGCCGAGAAGGCCGTTCACGATGGCGTCGCGGATCGGTTTGGGGAGAATGGTCCAGTACTGAGGGGTCGGCCAGGGGATGTGCACAAAGTGCTGGATGCGCACCTCGGGAATCTGGTCACGCACCATGGCCGCCACGCAATACAGCTGGTAGTCGTGGATGAATACCAGCGGCTCCTGCTCCGACGCCCGTGCCTCGGCGACAACGCGGTCCGCGACCAGCTGGTTGACGTGGACGTAGCCCTCGCGCCAGGCGAACAGCGTGGCAGTGTCGACGTTGGGCTCGCGCGCCAGGTCCCATAGGTAGTGCTGGATGAACCACAGCAGGGGGTTGCTGATGGTGTTGTAGTAGAGGTCGTACGCGTGGGGCAGCGGTTCCACGAAGGAGACGCGGTACGAGGTGCCGTCCTCGGTGACCAGCTCGGCCGGGTCGCCGCGCGCGGCCAGGGCGCGGTCGGAGTCGTCGCGCGCAACCGCGATCCAGAGCGCGTGCGTCGACGCCGCCAGCGAGCTGAGCGCGGTCACCAGGCCGCCCGCGCCCTTGACCAGGCGCTCGGGCGTATTGCGGTAGGGATCGGCGGGCTCGAACGCCAGCGGGGCGCGGTTGGCGACGACGATGGGCTGGCGGTCGCCGAGCATCTCCTGCAGGTGCGGCTGGATGGCGGGCAGCGTCCGTCCTCCTCTACCCGACGTCCATCCGCGTGCGGCGGTCAGCCGAGAACGACGTCGTAGAAGTAGCGGTCGCGCCGGGGCACGTTCTGGTCAACGTGGATGTGCTTGACCTGGGTGTACTCACGCAACCCGTAGCTGCCGAGCTCGCGCCCGGTGCCGCTCTGCTTGTAGCCACCAAACGGCGCCAGGGGGTTGAGCAGGTGCCAGTCGTTGATCCACACCGTACCGGTGCGAAGCTGCTTGGCCATCTCGATTGCGCCGCGCGTGTCGCGCGACCAGATGCCGCCCGCGAGGCCATAGATCGAATTGTTGGCGCGCCTGACCACGTCCACGGGGTCGCTCCAGCGCTGCACCGCGAGCACCGGCCCGAACACCTCCTCGGTTGCCAGCTGCGAGTCCGGGCTGACGTCGCTGAGGATGGTCGGCTGGATGAAGTGACCCTTGTCGCCGACGCCGGGAGCGCGGCCGCCGCCGGTGAGCACGGTGGCGCCGTCGCTGCGCGCACGCTCGATGGCGGCGAGGATGGTGTCGTACTGACGCCGCGAGATCACCGGCCCGACCTGGGTGTCGTAGTCGGACGCGTCGCCGACGCGGAGACGGCTGGCGGTGTCCACCAGCCGCTCCATGAAGCCCTCGTAGACGTCGTCATGGACGAAGAGCCGGGTGCCCGACTCGCACATCTGGCCCTGGTGGAAGAAGGTGCCGAAAAGGGTGCCGTCGACGGCGATGTCGAGGTCGGCGTCGGCGCACACGATGTTGGCCGACTTGCCGCCGAGCTCGAGGGTGACCTTCTTGACGGTCGGTGCGGCCAGCTCGAGGATGCGGCGGCCGACCGCGGTGCTGCCGGTGAAAGCGACCTTGTCGACCTCGGGGTTGACGACCAGCTCCTCACCGATCTCCGTCCCTGGGCCGGTCACGACGTTGAGCACCCCTCGGGGCAGCAGGCCGGTCTCGTCGATGGCTCGCGCCACCTCGAGCAGCGTCAGGGGCGTGGAGGGCGAGGGCTTGAGCACGATGCTGTTGCCCATGGCCAGGGCGGGCGCCAGCTTCCACATGGCGATGATCAGCGGGTAGTTGAACGGCACGATGCCCGTGCACACCCCGATCGCCTCGCGCTGGACGAAGTTCCAGCTGACGTGGGGGATGTCGATCCACGGGAGTGGCTCGTACCACGGGATCTGCAGGGCCTGCTCCGCCATCGAGCGGAAGGTCTCGACGGCGATCGGCGCGTCGACCACCGACGCCTTGCGAATCGTCGCCCCCGCCGTCTGCGACTCCAGCACCGCCCACTCGGCGCTGCGGTCAGCGAGATGCTCGGCGATGTCGAACATGATCCGGCTGCGCTGCAACTGGGTCTTGTTGCGCCATTCGCCGGAGTCGAACGAGCGCCGCGCCGCCTCGATGGCACGACGGGCATCCTCGCGGTCGCCGGCGGCGGCCAGCCCGACGACCTCTTCAGTCGAGGGATTCTGGACCTCGAAGGTGGCGCCGCTGACCGCGGCGGTCCACTCACCGTCGATGTACTGCTGATAGGTCGCCACCTCGGGCCGCACGATGGTCGCCACGCTGCCTCCTCCTGTTGACGTGGCCGTCGATTATGAGCGCCGCGACCGCCGCGAGCCCTGATCCCCGCAGCCGCAGCGCACCCTCACAGGTGCGTCAAGGAACTGCTACAAGGAATCTGGGACGCGGGGCACGACGCGCGGTTCGGCGGGAGAATCCGGTCATGCCCGTCCGACCCGCCCGCCCGCGCATTCTCCTCGTCGACGACGATCCCCGCCTGGTGCACATCGTCACCCTCTACCTCCAGGTGCAGCAGTTCGAGGTGTTCTCCGCGTGTGACGCGCAAGCGGCTCTCGACTTCCTGAGCAGGGGACTTCCCGACCTGGTCATCTGCGACGTGATGATGCCCGGGGTGGACGGCATCGCCCTCTGCCGCCAGGTCCGCGGGCTGCCGGGTGGCGACCGCCTGCCGCTCATCGTCTTCACCGCTCTGAGCGACGACGCCGACCTCCACGCGGCCCGAGATGCCGGGGCCGACCGGGTGATCTGCAAGCCGTTCAACCTCGGCGGCCTCGGCCAGGCCGTCCATGAGCTGCTTCCCGAGTCGATCACAGCCAGCGCCTGACCGTCGAGCTGCGCTGATGTCCGCGGGCTGTCCCGCCGCCGTCCGTAGCGTCCGCGGGCTGGCCGGGATGCTGTCGGGGCACGGGGGTGGCGATGGATCAGGTGTCGATGAACGACGGCCTGGACGGCCGGGAGACGATTGCCTTCGGCCTCGGCGCGGCCGAGCTGGCGGCCTTCGTCCTGGTGCTGCTCACCGGCTACGCAGCGCTGCGCAGCGGGCTGCCGGGGGTGGTGGCCTGGGGGCTTGCCGGCGTCCTGGTGCTGGGGGGTGCCTTGCTCGCCTGGGGACGGATGGCAGGCCGGTCGATGCTCGAATGGACGGTGCTGCTGGTGAGGTTCACCGTCCGCGCCCACCGCGGCCGCGGCCTGCTGGCGTCGCAGGCGGGTGCGGTGGTGGTCCCGCTGGCGCTCCGCCGCCACCTGCTCGGGCCCGCCGCTGCTGCTGACGCAGCGTCGCCGCGTGGCCACGCCCGTGTCGAGGCGTTCTTCTCGCTGAGCGGCGGCAGCGGGCGCACCACGCTGGCGGTCGAGGTGGCCGCGCTGCTGGCGGCTCGGGGCGCCGCTGCCCGAGCCACCGGTGCAGCGGGAGCCCGCGTGGCGCTTGTCGACCTGACCGCCCGCAGCCCCGCAGTGGCTCTTCGCCTCGGCCTGCCGCTGCCGGGGGGAGCCGGCGAGCGCCGCCCCGACGCCGCACCGGCGCTGGTGACCCACGCCACCGGGCTGATCGTCCACCCCGGCGGAGCCATGCCACCGGTGTCCGAGACGGCCGCGCTGGCGTGGATCGGAGCGGTCCTGGAGGCGGTCGAGCGCGCCGGAGCGGACCTGGTCCTGGCCGACATCGACTGCGACCTGGGTGCCGTCGGCGTGGCCCTGCTGCGCCGCTGCGACCGCCTCCACGTCACCATCACGGCCTCAGCCACCGGGGTGCTCGACGCCTATCGAAGCACCGCCGCGCTGCGCCGGCTGGGACTCCGTGAGCGCATCGATTACGTCGTCAACCGCTGCACCGGACCGATCCAGCTCGGCGAGGTGATGAGCGACCTCGACGGCGCCGTGGTCGCGGAGATTCCGCAGAGCGTGGCCTTCGTGACCGCGGAGAATCGCCACCGGGTCGCGGCGCTGGACGACCGGGGACCGGCCGCGGCGGCGATCGCCCGCCTGGCCGACCGGCTGGGAACGCAGCTCGTCGCCGGGGTGGATTGGGCGGCGCGATCGGGCGCGAATGGCGGGTGAGTCCCGGCGGCCCGCGCCGTCGCGTCGAGGCTGAGCTCCGGGCGTGGCCGTTGTGTCCGCGATTGCGCTGGAGCCGCTCGATCTCACCGCCCTCGAGCCGGCCGCGCAGGCGGCGTGCGCCGACAGCATGTCGCGGCTGCTCTGCGCGCTGGAGTCCTCGCTGCAGTTCGTGGTGCGGCGGCGGCGAGCCTGGCCGACCGAGTCGGCGCCGCCGCAGCGGACGGACCGCGTCGCGGCCGGCCTCGACGCCGCCATGTGCGCCCACCACGCCGCACTGCTCGCCGCCACGCCGGCGTTTCGCAGCGAGGTGCTCGCGGTGGTGGGGCGGACGGACGGAGACGAGGGCGCCCTGCAGCGAAACGTGGCGATGGTCACCGACATGCTCCGCGGGGCCGGGGTGCGCAGCCGCGTGGTGCCGGGCGACCAGACCCGTCCCGAGGCGTGGCTGGAGCGCACCCGGGCGATGGTCGGCCGCGGCGGCGCGCGCTGCGGCCTCGAGCTGGAACGGCTACCCGGCCGGGCGGTCACCCTGGGCTGGCTGCACACGCTTCTCGCGGCCCCGGCGGAGTTCGACGCCGCCATCCACCTCACGCCGGTCGACGCGGGCGCCGCCCATCGCGCCGTTGAACGTCGCCTGCGCAGCCTCACCGCCGACCGTCTGCTGGAGATCGATCGCGGTCGGATCGGCGACGCCGCCGTGGACGTTGGCCTCGAGGCGGCGGGGGTGCTGCGGGATCGCCTGGCGCGCAACGAGGTACGGCCGCTGCGGCTCTCGATCGTCGTCGCCGCCCACGGCGCTGACCAGGCTGCCGCCCACCACGCGGCCGAGGTGGTGCGCGCCGCCGCAGCGGCCGGCGGGCTGCGCCTTCGCCATGCCCACCTGCGCCACGCAGCAACGGTCCGAGGTACCCGCCCCCGCGCCGAGCCCCCGGACGGCGGCAAGCTGGTCGACTCGGCCGCCGCCGCCACCTGCCTGCCCCTGACCGAGACCAACTGCGACGACCCGGGCGGTTACAGGCTCGGCGTCAGCCGGCGCTCCGGGGTGCCGGTGGTCGTCGACCTCTTCGACAGCGCCGTGCACAGCAACGCCAACGCTGCAGTCTTCGCCACCAGCGGGCACGGCAAGAGCTTCACCCTGGGAGCTCTGGTGCTCGAGGCTGCGGCCCACGGTGTGGGCTCGCTGATCGTCGACCCCGAGGGCGAGTACCGGCGGATCATGCACGCCGCGGGGGGCCAGTACCTGAGCCTCGGCGCCCCGGGAACGGGAGCGTTGAACGTGTTCGACGCCGCGCCCAGCCAGGAGGAGGCGATCCAGGTGGCGGTCGACCTGGTCAACGTGCTCTGCGGCAGCGTCCTCGGCGAGGTGGAGCGGGCCCGTGTCGACGCAGCCCTCCACGACGCGGTCGGCAGCGCCCGGGGGCAGCACCGCACCGCCCTTCTGGGCGACTGCGTCGGCGCCCTGGAGCGGAGCGCACCCCGTGCCGCGACCGTGCTGCGCAGGGTGTGCAACGGACCGCTGGGCGCCATCTTCAACGCGCCCAGCGACGTCGATCTCGAGGGCGACCTCTGTGCCATCTCCCTGCGCGACCTGCCCCACGAGTTCGTCCCCGCGGCGACGCTGCTGATCGCCCAGTGGTTGTGGACGCGGGTGCGCCGCGAACGTCGCCGCCGTCACATCGTGCTCGACGAGGTCGGCGCGCTCTGCGTCCACCCTCCCCTGCGCGAGCTGCTCGTCCAGCTGGCCCGACGCTGCCGCAAGTACGGGGCGTCGCTGGTGGTGGCCACCCAGAACGTCGAGGACCTGCTGCGCAGCGAGGAGGGCTGCGTGGTGGCCACCAACTGCGCGACCGTCCTTCTCGGCGGTCATCGCGCCGCCGAGGCAGCCCGGATGGAGCGAGCGTTCGGGCTGACCGAGGGGCAGCGACGGTTCGTCGAGCACGCCCCCCGGGGCGAGTTTCTTCTCCTCGCCGGGCGGCGGCGGTGCGAGATCCGCGTCGACGTGCCCGCGCTGCACCGCGCCATCCTGACCCCGAACTGACGCGGGGGCCGGCCCCAACGCCGGCTGGCCCCAAGCCTCACAATCCGGGGCCCCAGACCCCTTGACGTCCGCGCGGAGTCGGACCAACATATGGGGGCCACGGGACGGTCGACCCCCAAGATGTGGGAAAATTGGGTCCACACCGGCACGCTCAGGGACCTCTCCGACCCGGGGCGCCGTCCCACTCAACGTCGCACCAGAAGAAGCGCTCCGCCGGGATTTGACGAGGGAAAACTGTGGATCGACCTGTCTCCGCCTCCGCCTCTGACGCCTCCACCACCGAGGGTGCGACCACCGCCGCCGGCCGTCGCTCACGCAGCCGGGTAACCGCCGGCAACGGCCGGGCGGAGCTGTCGGGAGGAGCAGGGCTGACCGTCACCCGCCGCTTCACTCGCGAGGGCGTGCATCCCTTCGAGGAGGTGGCGTGGGAGAAGCGGAGCGCGGTCATCGGCAACGAGCGCGGCGAGACGGTGTTCGAGCAGCACGATGTCGAGATCCCGGCTTCGTGGTCGCAGATGGCCAC
>DATBCJ010000100.1:0-2111 GCA_036270565.1 Candidatus Dormiibacterota bacterium
GGCGCACGAACACCTCCCAGAGCGGCCAGTCCTGCGCGGCGCTCACGCGGCGCTCCCTGTCCGGTGCTTGCGGGCGTAGGCGGCGGCCGCGTCGCGAACCCAGGCGCCCTCCTCGTGGGCGCGGCGCCGGTGCTCGATGCGCTCCCGGTTGCAGGGACCGTTGCCGGCGACGACCGCCTCGAGCTCCGACCAGTCGATCGGTCCGTGGTCGTAGTGACCGCGCTCGGCGTTCCAGCGCAGCTCGGGATCCGGAAGCGTGAGGCCGAGGACGACCGCCTGGGGCGCCGTCATGTCGATGAAACGCTGGCGCAGCTCGTCGTTGCTGAACCGCTTGATGCGCCACGCGGTCGACTGGGCGCCGTGGGTGGACCTGTCGTCGGGCGGGCCGAACATCATCACCGACGGCCACCACCAGCGATCGACGGCGTCCTGGGCCATGGCGTGCTGCTCGGGCGTGCCCCGGCTCAGCGTGAGCAGCAGCTCGAAGCCCTGGCGCTGGTGGAACGACTCCTCCTTGCACACGCGCACCATGGCTCGCCCGTAGGGCCCGTAGCTGCAGCGGGTGAGGGGGATCTGGTTGGTGATCGCGGCGCCGTCGACGAGCCAGCCGATGGCGCCGACGTCCGCCCAGGTCAGGGTCGGGTAGTTGAAGATGCTCGAATACTTCTGGCGACCGCTGATGAGCAGGTCGGTGAGCTCCGCCCGGTCGACGCCGAGCGTCTCCGCGGCGCTGTACAGGTAGAGCCCGTGGCCGGCCTCGTCCTGCACCTTGGCCATGAGGATGGCCTTGCGTTGTAGCGAGGGCGCGCGTGTGATCCAGTTGCCCTCGGGCTGCATTCCGATGATCTCGGAGTGGGCGTGCTGGGCGATCTGGCGGACCAGGGTGCGCCGGTAGCCATCGGGCATCCAGTCGCGCGGCTCGATGCGCTCGTCGGCGGCCATGGCCGCGTCGAAAGCCGCGGCCAGCTCGGGGCTGTCCGCCTGCCCCCCATCCCCGGGAGCGCCGCGCGCCGGGGCGGTCGACCCCATCGCCATGTCCCTCGCAGAAAAACTGCCGAACGGTTGGTTTGTATCATACCGCCATGACTGACGCCGACCAGGCGGGCGCGGCGGTCGCCGCCATGATGAGCCGCGACCGAGCCTCCGGGACGCTGGGGATCACGGTCCACTCCGTGGAGCCGGGACGGGCCAGCGCCGAGCTGGTCATGACCGAGACCATGGTCAACGGGCACGGCCTGGTCCACGGCGGGTACGTCTACCTGCTCGCCGACACCGCCATGGCGGCGGCCTGCAACACCTCGGGGGTGACCACCGTGTCGGCCGGTGCCGACATCACCTACTGCGAGCCGGCCCACGCCGGCGACGTTCTCGTCGCCGAGGCGGTGGAGCGGCTGCGCTTCGGCCGGAGCGCGCTGGTCGACGTCACCGTGAGGCGGCCCGACGGCGCGGTCATCGCGGAGATGCGGGGGCGTGCGCGCGAGCTGCGCCCCGCGGGAGGCGGGCGGGCCTGATGCGCAGTACGCCGAACTACCATTCTCAGGGTCGCGACGGCTTCCCAGGGGAGCGGCGCCACGGAGGCCCAATGGCCCAATCGGAATCGACGTCGTTGCGCGCGACCACCGGGGCGCTCCCGCCGGCCACCTGGCGCGAGGTGGGGATGGACGGAGGGCTCGGTGAGCCGTGCCTGCGTCCGGTGACCCTGGACCGCGCGGCGCTGCGCGACCTCTACAGGCGGATGGCGCTGGGCCGCCGGGTGGATCTCCAGGCGGGCAACCTCACCCGCCAGGGTGCGCTCGGCGTCTACGCCTCCAGCCTCGGACAGGAAGCTACCGAGGTGGGCGCGGTCGCTGCGCTGGAGCCGCAGGACTGGCTGTTCCCCACCTACCGGGACGCCGTCGGCGTGTTCTCTCGAGGCGTCGACATCGTCGAGATCCTGGCCCTGTTCCAGGGCTCGTGGCACTGCGGCTACGACCCGGTGGGCACCCGGGTGGCGCCGCTCTGCACCCCGCTGGCGACGCAGGTCGTGCACGCCACCGGCCTGGCCATGGCCGCGCGCATGCGCGGCGACCCGGTGGTGGCGCTCACCTTTCTCGGTGACGGCGCCTCCAGCG
>DATBCJ010000101.1:0-1595 GCA_036270565.1 Candidatus Dormiibacterota bacterium
TGGCGGTGGCCGTCGCCGTCACCGAGCAGGTCGAGCACGGTCTGGCGCTGTGGAGTGCTTCGCAACCCGGCGCGGCGCAGCAGTGAGTGGGATGTGGGCGGCGCGGTCACGGTGGCTTTGATCATCGCATCGCAACGGCGAGCACGAGCGTCAGCCGGTCAGCCCGAAGTGTTCGAGGACGTCGGCCACCCCTGCCTCGGCGGGGCCCACGCAGGTGGCGTCGGCCACGGCGAGCACCTCGGCGCGAGCGTGGCGGACAGCGACCCCGAAACCCGCCATCTCGAGCATCTCGATGTCGTTGGGCGCGTCGCCCACCGCCACCGCGTCGGCCAATGCCAGGCCGGCGCGCCGGCACACCGTGTCCACAGCGGTGGCCTTGTCGACGAGCGGGCTGCTCATCTCCACGAATTCCTCCATCGAGCGGGTCACTCGCGCGCGGTCGCCGAACTCCGCGCGCATGGTGGCGATGCATTCTTCGACCACCGCCCGGTCCTCACTGACGCACACGATCTTGGTGCTGCCGGCGGCGACGACAGCCGCGAGGTCGTCGACGAAGCGGATCGGCACCTGGGCGATGCGCGCGTAGAAGTGCGCCTCGGGGCGGTCCTGCTCACACAGCAGCTCGTCGTGCAGGTACGCCTGGCGATGCCAGTCGTGGGCCCGCGCGATCTCCACGGAGCGCACCGCCACGTCGGGGACCAGGTCATGTTCGAAGAGCACCTCGCCCGGTCTGTCCCCGTCCGGGAGCTCACGGATCAACGCGCCCTGGTAGCAGACCAGTGGCTCCGTGACCCCCAGGCGGCGGGCCCAGGGCAACGCTGAGCGGTACATCCTGCCGGTGGCGAGGATCACGGGCAGCCTCCTCGCCGCGGCCGCAACGGCGGCGCTGGTGCGCGGGTGGAGGGTCAGGCTGGCGTCGATGAGCGTGCCGTCGATGTCGAGGACCACCACCCTCGGGGCGAACCCCGAAGCCTCCTCGGTGACCGGCGGGGGCGCGCCCCCGGCCGGGGCGGCGACGGGGCTGCGCTCGGGCGAGCTCACGACACGGCCGGTGGCAGCCCGGCCTGCCACGCCTCCGGGTTGACGCAGTTGGGTGGGACCCGACCGTCGAGCGCGGCGATCGTGTTCACGGCCGTCAGCTCGGCCATGGCGGCGCGCGTCTTGGTGGTGGCGCTGCCGAGGTGTGGCGACAGCACGGCGTTGGCGCAGTCACTCAGCCCCGGCGCCAGGAGCGGCTCGCGCTCGTACACGTCGAGCCCGGCCGCGGCGATCCATCCCTCGCGCAGCGCACGCACCAACGCCGGCTCATCGATCACCGGCCCGCGCGAGGTGTTGACCAGCACCGCCGTCGACTTCATCGCCTGCAGCGCGGTCTCGTTGATGAGGTGGTGCGTCGTCTCGGTGAGCGGCACATGCAGCGAGACCACGTCAGCAGACGCGAGCAGGTCGCCGAGCGGCATCTCCGTGACCCGGCCGCGCAGATCGTCCTCGATGGTGACCTCGACGTCGGTGGCATACGCCACCTGCATCCCGAATGCGAGCGCGCGACGCGCCACCGCCTGGCCGATGCGCCCGAACCCCACGACACCGAGCAG
>DATBCJ010000102.1:0-11458 GCA_036270565.1 Candidatus Dormiibacterota bacterium
GGGTCGGCCGACCGCTATCGCTGGGTCGCCCTCTCGAACACCACGCTGGGCGTTTTTCTGGCGCTGGTCAACCAGTCGATCGTGATCATCTCGCTGCCCGCCATCTTCCGCGGCATCGGACTGAACCCGCTGACCGCGGGAAACGTGAGCTACCTGCTCTGGCTGCTCATCGGCTCGATGCTGGTGACGGCGGTGCTGGTGGTGACCCTCGGCAAGCTGGGCGACATGTACGGCCGGGTGCGGCTCTACAACGCCGGTTTCGCGGTGTTCACCGCGGCGTCCATCATGCTCAGCATCGACCCGCTGTCCGGCGGTGGTGGGGCGCTCTGGCTGATCGTGTTCCGGATCGTGCAGGGGGCCGGCGGCGCCATGCTGTTCGCGAACTCAACGGCGATCGTCACTGATGCCTTCCCTGTGTCCAGGCGCGGCTTCGCTCTCGGCATCAACCAGGTCGCGGCCCTGGCCGGCTCCTTCGTCGGCCTCATCGCTGGCGGCCTGCTCGCGCAGTGGAACTGGCGGGCGGTGTTCGTGGTCAGCGTCCCCATCGGGATCGTCGGCACGCTCTGGTCGATCCGCAGCCTGCGCGAGGTCGGGCGCCGGCACCTGGGCCACATCGACTGGCTGGGCAACGTGACCTTCGCCCTCGGCCTCACCGCGTTCCTGGTGGCGATCACGTACGGAATCCAGCCGTACGGCGGCCATGACCAGGGATGGACGAATCCCCTGGTGGTCGGCGGGCTGCTGGGTGGCGCCGCCATGCTGGTGGTCTTCGCGTTCATCGAGCTGCACCAGCCCCACCCGATGTTCCGCCTCGACCTGTTCCGGGTGCGCGCGTTCGCGGCGGGCAACGTCGCCAACCTTCTCGCCGGGACGGTGCGCGGTGGCATGCAGTTCATGCTGATTCTCTGGCTGCAGGGCATCTGGCTGCCACTGCACGGCTATGACTACGAGAAGACGCCGCTGTGGGCGGGCATCTACCTTCTACCTCTGACCGCCGGTGTGCTGGTGGCCGGACCGCTGAGCGGCTCGCTGTCGGACCGCCACGGCGCGCGCGCCTTCTCGACGAGCGGGATGGTGCTGGTCGCGGTGGCGCTGCTCGGCCTGCTGCTCATCCCGGTCAACTTCACGTACTGGCTCTTTGCCGTGCTGATCGCGGCCATCGGGGTCGGCTTCGGCCTCTTCGGCGCGCCCAACACCACCGCGATCATGAACAGCGTGCCTGCTCGCGACCGCGGCGCCGCCGCGGGCATGACCGCCACCTTCAGCTCATCGGGAGGCGTTCTGTCGATCGGGGTGTTCTTCTCGCTGATCATCGTCGGGCTGTCCCAGCAACTGCCGTCGACCATGAATACCGCTCTGCTGCAACAGCAGGTGCCGGCGGCGGCGGCGCAGCACGTCAGCTCACTGCCACCGGTTGGCAGCCTGTTCAGCGCGTTCCTCGGCTACAACCCGATGGCGCAACTGCTCGGCGATCGTGCGCTCACCAGCCTGCCGCCCTCGAACGCCGCGGTGCTCACCGGCAAAAGCTTCTTCCCCGGCGTGCTGTCGGGGCCGTTCCACACCGGGCTGGTGCTGGTCTTCGGCCTGGCGATCGCGATGTCACTGTTCGCCGCCGCCGTGTCGTTCTCGCGCGGGTCGCGCTACGTCCACGTCGAGCGTGAGCATGAGGCCGAGCTCGGCGAAGCGGAGATCTCCCTCGTCGAGGCCACCACAGCACCATTGATCGTTGTGCCAGTTCCGTCGCCGCTTCGCTCCGATGAGTGAGCCGGGGCCGGGCATCCGCCCGCGCCGCGTCTACCGCTGCGCGACCGCGCCGTTGGCGATCAATTCCTCAATCTCGTGAGCAGCGAATCCCCAGTCCTGCAGCGCGTCGCGGGAATGTTGGCCCGGCAGGGCCGGCGGTTGGGTCATCTCGGCCGGGGTGGCGCTGAAGCGCGGCGCCGGTGCCGGCTGCACCAAGCCTGCCACGGAGACAAACGTGCGCCGCGCGACGGTGTGCGGATGCCGGGTGGCCTCCTCGAGGTTGAGCACCGGTGCGACGCAGGCGTCGGTGCCGGCGAACACCGCCGCCCACTCGTCGCGGGTCCGCGTGGCGATCACGCGTGCCAGGGCGTCGCGCAGCTCCGGCCACCGGGCGCGGTCGGACTGCGCGGGCAGATCCGTGGCGTCGAGCTCGAGCAGGCGCAACAGCTCGGCATAGAACTGGGGTTCCAGCGCGCCGACGGCGAGGTGCTGGCCGTCGGATGTCGCGTACACGTCATAGAACGGAGCACCGCCGTCGAGATGGTTGTTGCCTCGTTCGTCGACCCACTCCCCGCGGGCGCGAAAGCTGTGACACATGGCCAGCAGGAGCGCAGTGCCGTCGACCATCGCGGCATCGACAACCTGGTCGACGACGCCGCGGTCGGCGGCAAGCAGGCCGCACACCACCCCGAAGGCGAGCAGCATCCCGCCGCCGCCGAAGTCGCCGAGGAGGTTCACGGGAGGCACCGGTGGTCCGCCGCGTTCGCCGATTGCGTGAAGCGCGCCGGCGATGGCGATGTAGTCGATGTCATGGCCCGCGCTGGCCGACAGAGGACCCTCCTGGCCCCAGCCCGTCATCCGGCCGTAGACGAGGCGGTGGTTGCGATCGTGGCACTCGGCCGGGCCGAGCCCGAGGCGCTCGGCGACCCCGGGACGGAAGCCCTCGACGAGCGCGTCGGCACCGGCGACGAGGCGCAGCACCGCGTCGCGTCCGGCCGTCGATTTGAGGTCCACCGCCACAGAGCGGCGATTTCGGTTGAGGATGTCGGTGCGACCCCGCCCGTCGTCGACATCCGCGGCGCTGGCGCGGTCGATGCGCACCACGTCCGCGCCCATGTCGGCAAGCATCATGGCGGCAAACGGCGCGGGCCCGAGGCCGGCGAGCTCGACGATCCGGCGGCCGTGCAGTGGTCCCATGAGCTGTCCCTTTTACGGCAGGTAGGTGGCCACGGCTCGCAGGTGCACCTGCATACGGTGACGCGCCAACGCCGCGTCACCTCGGGTGATGGCGTCGGCGATGGCGGCGTGAGCATGGTGCACCTCGGCGGCCTCGCGACTGACCGAGGCGGGGAGGACGGCGCGCTCCCGGGTGAGGCGGGTCAGCCCGGTGACGAACAGGCACAGCACCTCGTTGCCGGAGAGTTCGGCCACCGCGATGTGGAAGTTGTGGCTGTGCACGGGCATGGCCGTGGGCTCCGCCGCGGTCTCCTCGTCGAGGATGGCGCGCAACGTGGTGATCCCCGTCTCGTCGATCTTCTGAGCGGCCAGCTCTGTGCAGTGCAGCTCGAGGATGGTGCGCGCGTCGAAGATCGAGTCGACGCCGACCCGCTTGAACTCGAGGAAGAGGGCGGTCGCGTCGGCGACGGTGGCCACGTCCGGCTCGGCGACGATGAGGCCACCGCCGCGGCCGCGCTGCATCCGGGCCACCATCCGCGACTCGAGGATGCGCACCGCCTCGCGCAGCACAGCCTTGCTGACCCGGTGGCAGGCCAGGAGCTCGGCCTCCGACCCGATGACCGCCCCTACCGGCCAGCCGGCCCGGACGATGTCACGCTCGATCGCCAGGGCAAGCACCGAGGCGCGCTTGGTGCGCGGGTCCTGTCCCGAGCCGGCGCGCCTGGCGCCGTCGACGGTGCTCGCCCCAGAGCCCAGGTCGGGCACGTGCAGATCCTCCGACTCGTCCACGCAGCCTCGATCCAAAGACCTCGTCATCAGTGGCCGGCACTGATTAGAGCATATTCTTTGTCGGTCCACGTCAACCACAGCGTGTGCATGCGCATGCTGAACGCGTTCGGAGGACGTGCTTGACATCGATAAGAGGCTACTCTAACCTCGGCACGTCGGCCATCACGCATGGGGGTGCCATGGACTCGCGCGCGCTCTCATCGGCGTCGGGCCACGCGCCCACCATACCGTCGCGTGACGGCTCCGTCGAGCGAGCCCGCGGCGGCGCGGGGGCGAGGGTGGCGCGCGACACCGACGAGGTCGACGACGTCATCGACGGGCTCGGGGACTTTCTCGACGCGGAGGTGGTCGCTCGCCACCGGCTGCGCAACGACGAGCTCGTCGACCGCGCCGAGCTGTACGGCCCGGACGGCAGGTTCCGCCCCGAGGTGCTGGAGCTCGTCGCCGAGGTGCGCCAGGCATCGGCGCGCGCCGGTTTCTACGGGATGTTCCTCCCCGACGGCGACGGCGGACCGCAGCTGGGCTACGAAGGGTTCTACCGGGTGTGGGAGTTCATCCTGCGGCGCTGCGGAGCGGAGTACTGGCTCGGCCACCACGTCGTCGCGCACTGGGCGCGCGGACCCGGGCACCTCGCCGCGGCGATCGGCCCGGCCCTGCGCGACGAGGTGTTGCCGGACCTGCTCGCCGGACGAACGACCACGTGCTTTGCCATGTCCGAGCCCGACGCCGGCTCGGACGCCTGGCGGATGCGCACCCGGGCGGAACGCACGTCGAGCGGCACCTGGCGGATCTCGGGAACCAAACAGTGGATCACCAACGCGCCGTACGCCACCCATGCGTTCGTCTTCGCGGTGACCGACGACGCGCTGGTCGAGACGAGGCGGGGTGGGGTGACCGCGTTCATCGTGCCGACCGATGCCCCGGGGTTCCACGTCGACCGGGTGATCCGCTTCTTCGGACATGCCGGCGGCGATGAGGGGATCGTCAGCTTTACCAACGTCGAGGTATCCGACGACCATGTCGTCGGGGAGGTCAACGAGGGCTTTCGCCTGGCCATGCAGGGGGTCTCCCTGGGCCGTCTGTACAACTCCGCCCGGGCGGTCGGTATGGCGTTGTGGGCGCTGGATCGCGCCGCGGAATACGCGTCCTCGCGAGAGACGTTCGGCCGGTCGATCATCGCCAACCAGGGGATCTCGTTCCCTCTCGCGGACCGGGCCACCGAGGCCCACGCGGCTCGTCTGATGGGCCTCAACTGCGCGCGCCTCCTCGACCGCGGTCACGACGTCCGCACCGAGCTGTCGATGACCAAGCTGTACTCGACGGAGATGGCCGTCCGGGCGGTCGACACCGCCATGCAGACGCACGGCGCGATGGGGTTCACCAACGAGGTCGCGTTGGGAGAGGCATGGCACCAGATGCGCCGCATCTGCGTCGCCGACGGGTCGTCGGAGATGATGCGACGCCAGATCACCGCGGGGTTCACGCCGCGGGGGGGCTCACCACGAGTGCCAGGGTGAGCGACGTCGTCGACGTCACCCAGCCGATGGACGGGCTGCGCTACGAGAAGCGCGGGGCCGTGGCCGTGGTCACCATCGCGCGCCCGGATCGCGCCAACTCCCTGTCGCGCACGATGCGCGCGCCGATGCAGGCGATCTGGTGCGACATCAACGCGGACACGGCGGTGCGGGTGGCCATCGTCACCGGCGAGGGCGATCGCCATTTCTGCACCGGCGCGGACGTCCATGAGGTCGCCGAGACCGGCACCACGCCCGCCGGCGCGGGGCCGGCGCGCCAGGAGATCGCCTGGTCGGCGCTCGCCAACCGGGTGTGGAAGCCGCTGATCTGCGCGCTCAACGGTCTGGTTGCCGGCGGCGGCCTGCACTTCGTCGCCGACGCCGACATCGTGCTCGCCGCCGACCACGTGGAGGTGATGGACACGCACACGTCGGTGGGCATGGTGGGTGCGGTCGAGAACGTCGGGCTCACCCACCGCCTGCCGCTGGGTTCGGTGCTGCGCATGACCCTGATGGGACGCCACTACCGGATGTCGGCGCAGCGCGCCCACCAGCTGGGACTGATCGACGAGCTGTATGCGCGCGAGTCGCTGATGGCCGCCGCCATGGAGATGGCCGAGCGCATCGCTGAGAACTCGCCACGCGCCGTGTCGCTGTCGAAGCAGGCCATCTGGGCGTCGCTGGGGCGCGACCACGAGGGCGCGGCCGAGTACGCGTGGGCCCTTGCCCGCATGCAATGGGCACATCCGGACTTTCGCGAGGGTCCGCGTGCGTTCGCGCAGGGACGACCGCCGCAATGGTCGCCATGATGGGCGGCGCTGCCGCATCCGACCGCGCCCTGCGCGCATTCGCCGCTGAGGTCGCTGAGCTGGCGCACGCCCGGGTCAGCGACCCGCGGCAGTACTTCCGCGGTCGGGGCGGCCCGGTGCGCGAGCTGCAACGCGAGCTTGGGGAGCGCGACTGGCTTGCGGTCAGCTGGCCGGTGGAGCACGGCGGACAGGGACGGCCGCTGACCTACGAGTTCACCCTCTGGAACACGCTGGCGTACCACCGCGCCACCCGTCCCGAGCTGGGTGCGACCATCGTCGCGCGCCTGCTGATGCGCCACGGCACCGCCGAGCAGCGCAGCCATTACCTGCCGCTCATCCGAGCCGGGCAGATCTGTTTCGCGCTCGGTTATTCCGAGCCAGAGGCCGGCAGCGACCTCGCGTCGGTGCGCACCCGGGCCACCCGCGACGGTGACGTCTACCGCGTCGACGGTGAGAAGGTGTGGACGTCGGAGGCACACCACGCGGAATACCTGTGGTGCCTGTGCCGCAGCGGAGCGCAGGCCGACCATGGACGCGCGCTCACGCTGCTCATCGTCGACCTTGCGGCGCCGGGCGTCTCCGTCCAGCCGATCCCGACCATCGATGGCCACCACGTCAACCAGGTGCGCCTCGACGGGGTTGCGGTTCCCGTCAGTGCCCGGGTGGGGGCCGAGAACGGTGCCTGGGACCTGGTCCGCGAGGGCCTCGCGGTCGAGCGTCACGTGCAGTTCCTGCCGGGGCGCACACGGCGCGACCTTGAGACCGTCATCGACATGTGCCGGCGCAGCGGTCGGCTTGAGGGAGAGGATGCGCAGGTGCGCCTGGCCTCGCTGGCCGCGCAGGTGATGGCCGCCGAGGCAACAGCGATCGCCACCGTCGGTGAGGCCGAGGTGGGCGCAACCTCTCCGGTCGCGGCCGGGGCTGCCAAGCTCCTCGGCAGCCGTCTCGCGCAGGACATCGCCGACGCGGCGTTCGACATCTGCGGCGCCGAGGCGCTCGACCAGCGCGACATGGCGGAGCTCCTCTGGCGCGAGTCGGTCATGGAGACCATCGCCGGCGGCACCACCGAGATGTTGCTCGGCATCGTGGCGCGCACGGCGCTCGCCCTGCCCCGGTCATCATGACCTCCTCCACGGCGGTGAACCACATGCTGCTGCTCCCGGTCCTGCACAGCCATGCGCGCTACCTCGCTGCCAAGCCGGCCCTGGTCGACGACTCCGGGGCGACGACCTACGCCGACCTATGGGGGCAGGCGTCGCGCGTGGCGGCCGACCTTCGGGCCCGGGGCGCGCGGCCCGGCGATCGCGTGGCGCTGCTGATGCAGCCGTCGTCGCGATACGTGGCCGGCGCGCTGGGGGTCATGTTGGCCGGTGGCGTCGCGGCGCCGGTGAACACGCGGCTCATGCCGCTGGAGATCGATGCGTACCTCGAGCGGCTCAGCCCCGTGTTCACCTGGTCCGATGGCGGCCTTGCCCGCCGGGCCGCGCACGCGGCCCCGACGACCACGCGCGACGCGGACCACGCCGTTACCACCGTGGATCCGGGAGCGCCGGCAATCGCTTTTCCCACGGGCGGGACGACTGGGCTTCCCAAGGCCGCGGTGTGGAGCCACGCCGGGCTCACCGCTGCGCTCGTCTCGGCGTGCATGAACCTTGGCACCACGCGGTCCGACACCGAGCTGTACTTCTCGCCGATGTACCACCTGACCCTGGTCACCGGGCTGTTCGCGGTGCTGCTCGCCGGCGGCACGGTGCGGATCTGCGCGTCGTTCAGTGAGGAGACTGTGGCCGCCATCCTGAGCCGCGGCGAGGTGACCCGGTTCTTCGCGACGCCGGTCGTCATCGAGCGGATCCTCGCCGGCTCGCCCGGCAGCCTGGGCCGCGCGGGGTTGCGCATGGTGGTGTTCGGGGCCAGCCGCAGCGCCCCGGATTTTGCATCCCGTCTGCAGGCGGCGGTGCCGGCGACACGGCTCATGACCGGCTACGGCGCCACCGAGTTCGGCGCCATCACTCGGGTTTTCCCCGATGAGATCCTGCGCGAGGATGTCGGTGTCGGGCGTCCCGTTGCGGGTGTGCACGTCGAGATCTGTGACCCGGACGGCGCGGTGCTCGCCCCCGGCGCAACCGGGGAGATCGTGGTGCGCTCGCCGATGCAGATGCTGGGCTACGTGGGTTCTGATGGCGCGGAGGCGAGCCCGCTGGGCGGGGACTGGTTGCGCTCCGGGGACATCGGTGAGCTCGACGGCAACGGGTACCTTCATCTGCACGCCCGGCTCAGCGAGCTGATCAAGACAGGCGGCGAGAGCGTGTACCCCGCCGAGGTCGAACGGGTCGTGGTGCAGCATCGCGACGTGTTCGACGCCGTTGTCTATGGCGTCGAGGACGTTGCCTGGGGCGAGCGCGTCGAGTGCGCGGTGATCCTGGCACCGGGGGCGACCCTCGACGAGGAGGAGCTGCGCCGCCACTGTGCAGAGCAGCTCGGCCGCTACAAGGTGCCCAAGCGCTTCCGCGTGGTCAACGAGTTCCCGCGCACATCGACCCTCAAGCTCGACCGCCGCGCGCTGCGCAGCGCGGCTCTCGGAGCGCCGGTGTGAACCTCCTGGTCCGACCCGACGAGACCGAGCTCGGCAGTTTCGCCAGAAGTGTGGGCTCCTTCTGCGCGGGCCGGCGCGACATCGTCATGGCAAGCCGGCAGGAGCAGGAGTTTCCGCAGGGCCTGTGGCATGGGCTCGCCAGGCTTGGCGTGCTCGGTCTCGGCACGGCCGACGGCGGCGGCGCCACCTGGATGGCCGCAGCCATGGTCGAGCTCGGCCGGGCGCTGTGTCCTGGACCTCTGCCATCGACGCTGATGTCGATCCACCTGCTCAGTGCGGACGTGCTCGTTGCCGTGGTGGGCGGCGACACCGTCGTGTCGGTCGGGGTCGACGGGCTGTTCCCCTGGGGCCTTGCCGCCTCGCTGCTGATCGGCATGGATGGCGACGAGGCGTGGGCCGTCGATGCCGCGGCACCGCGTCAGGCGATGGCGACGCTGGGCCGCGAACCGTGGGCACGCAGCGACGCCCGGCGGGTGAACCGGCTCGACACGTCGCCGATGGCCGCCGCCGTCGGCGACCTCGCCGTGGCCGCCTACCTGCTGGGTGCCGCTTCGACACTGGTCGATATGGGCGCGGAGCACGCACGCACGCGCCAGCAGTTCGGCCGTCCGATCGGGGGATTTGAAGCCGTCGCATTTTCCCTCGCCTCGTCCTTCACGGCCCTGTACTCAGCCGGCGCGCTGGTCCGAGCCGCCGCCGAAGCGGTCGACTCCGGCGTGTGTTACCGCGCCCCCTGCGCAGCTGCGCGCCTCGTCGCCGCAGACGTCGCTCTGCGCGCCGCCCGCGTCGTCCACCAGGTGCACGGCGGCGGTGGGTTCGTGGAGGAGTCACCTGTCGGCGCCTACGCAGCCCGGATCCGGCAGTGGAGCCTGCTGGCACCGAGCCAGGCGTCCCGGCGCCGCGCGGTGCTGGCATCGGCGGGCGCGCTCAACGCCGATGTGCAGAGCTCGAAGGTTCAGCACGCGTCACTCGTGAGCGACACAGCAACATGACGGGAGGTGGCCAGCCGTGATCGACGACATGATCATCGTGGACGCAACGGTTCACGGGTACAACTGGACGCCCGAGAACTGGGCGATCCCGGAAGCTCGGATCACCAGCCAGGCGGGGCCCGGGTTCCATGCGTCGGTCACCCGGGACGATGCCTACCGGCTCACCGCCGAGGAGTTCGGTCGCAACTGGCAGGCGGACGAGCTCGAGGAGGTGTTGTTCCTCGAGTCACCGGTCGACCTCGCTGTGTACCACGGCACGCCGATCTATGACTTCTACAAGGACGGCCATTCCGACACGACCAAGGGCTACACGATGCGCGATCGGTCGCCGAACCGCGTGCTCGTGTACGGCGGTCTCAACCCCTACGACGGCAAGAAGGCGCTGCAGGAGATGGAGCGCATGGTCGGCGAGCACGGCGTCAACGGCATCAAGGTGTACGCCGCCACCTACTCAGGTGGCAAGACGACCGAGGTCGCGCTCGACAACCCGCAGCTCGGCTACCCGTTCATCGAGAAGGCTCTCGACCTCGGTGTCAAGGTGATCGCCACCCACAAGGCCATCCCCTTCGGCCCCGTGCACCCGGCGCCATACGGCATGCGCGACCTCCCCGAGGTGTGCGCGATGTACCCGGAGATGAACTTCGAGGTGGTGCACTCCGGTTTCGCGTTCGTCGAGGAGACCGCGCTGGTGATCGGCAGCCTCAGCAACGTGTGGCTGAACCTCGAGGTGAGCGCGTCGTTCGTGATCAACTCCCCGCGTCGTTTCGCGGAGTTCATCGGCAAGTTCCTCGCCAGTGGCGCCGAGGACCGGATCATCTTCTCCTCGGGCTGCGCGTTCGTGCACCCCCGCCAGACCATCGAGGCGATCCTGGACTTCGACATGCCGGAAGACCTCGTGTCGGGCTACGGCTACCCCAGGCTGACGAGCGAGATCAAGCGCAAGATTCTCGGCGAGAACCTGCTGCGCCTGCACGGAATCAGCGGCAACGACCTGCGGGCGCGCATCGCCGATGACGAGTGGAGCCGCCGTCGTGCCACTCTCGGGGAGGTGGAGCCGTGGTCGCATCTGCGCGCCCGCATGCGAGCAGCCGTCTGATGCCGGCGGAGCCATCGCCCGTCACCGAGGCGGCCGTCCGGCAGGCGATCGACACCGTCGTCGACCCCTGCAGCCGGCTGCACGGCACCGACCTCAGCCTGATCGACCTGGGCATGGTCGAGGCCGTCACCGTGAGCGGAAGCACGGTGCACGTCGCCCTGCTTCTCGATGACCCGCTGTGCACCTACACGTACGTCATTCAGCACGAGCTGCGGACAGCCATCGAGCGGCTCGGTGGGATCGACGAGGTGGACATCACCGTGGTGCCGAACGCGAGCTGGAGCGACGAGCGCGTGCTGCCCGCAGCGCGGAGCCGCCTCATCGGGGATCGGCTGAAGAGCCGTCTGCCGCTCATGCCAGCGAACCTCGCCGCCGCCGGCGCGCCAGCCGTCGACGTGCGCCCGGCGGGCTGACACCGTGTCGACGCAGCAGTCCCCGTCAGCCTCGGACGTCCACGCCGTACTGTCGGGCCGGGTGGCGACGATCTCGTTCACGCGCCCGCCGGTCAACGCACTGCGCACCCAGACGTACCGCGAGCTCGGGGCAGCGCTGCGCGACGTTCAGGGCGACGCGCGGTGCTCGGTGATCATCCTCGCCTCCGGCGTGCCCGGCATCTTCTCGGCGGGCGCGGACATCAAGGAGCTGCCGATGCCGCGGGAGGTCGACGAGGAGCGGCAGTTGCTCGCGCGAACCGTCCTCAATACTGTGCTGCGCTCGCCGGTCCCGGTCATCTGCGCGGTGACGGG
>DATBCJ010000103.1:0-8841 GCA_036270565.1 Candidatus Dormiibacterota bacterium
GATGAGCACGCGGGTGCGGGTGGTATCGCCCCGGTCGGCGTGGAAGGCCTGGATCATGCGCAGCCCGGTCCACTCGCCGTGCGCGCCCGCGGCAGGTTGCAACGACATCCGCGCCATCCCGGTGACCGACGCCAGCATCCGCTCGAGTCGCCACATCAGCTCGAGCGCGCCCTGGACGTCGGCCTCGTCCTGGTACGGGTGCAGGTCGGCGAAGCCGGTCAGTGCCGCCACGTGTTCGTTGACGACGGGGTTGTACTTCATGGTGCAGCTGCCCAGCGGGTAGGTGCCGTGGTGCAGGTGGTGATTGCGGCGGGCAAGGCGGCCGACGTGGCGCGCCAGCACGGGTTCGGGGACGGCGGGCACCTGCGCGGGCTCGCGGCGCAGCCGGTCGGCGGGGACCAGGTCGCGGAGCGCCGTCGTGGCCACCCCGGCGGCCGTCACCCGGGGGCCCCCTGTGTAGTCGTCGCTGAGCTCGAAGACCAGCGCCTCCGCGCCCGCCCAACCGGGTTCGACGCCGGCGCCGGCCGTGGTGGCGGCGATCACCAGGCCCGGAGCTGCGCTGCCGTTGCTGCTCACACCACCGCCTCGTGGCGCAGCGGCGCCAGGCCGGCCACGTCGATGCCACCCAGCGCGCTGACGAGGCGGTCGATCGCGGCGGGCGGCGTCATCTCCGTGCAGCAGACGAGCAGGTGGTCGGCGCGGCCCGCGTCGAAGCGTCCCAGTGGCAGCCCCGCGACGATGCCCTTCTCGCGCAGCCGCGCGGCGATGTCCGCGGCGTCACCGGGGCAGCGCAGAACGAACTCCCAGAGGAAGGGCGCCGTGCCGGCCAGCGCGAAGCCGTCCAGCGCGGCGAGACGGTCGGCGAGTGCGTGGGCGCGTTGCGCGCTGATCGTCGCCACGGCGCTCATCCCCCCGGCCCCCATGTGCGCCATGTAGACGGTCGCCGCCAGCGCGATCAGCGCATGGTTGGTGCAGATGTTGGAGGTGGCATGCTCGCGCCTGATGTGCTGCTCGCGGGTCTGCAGCGTCAGCGTGTAGGCGCGCCGGCCGGCGTGGTCGGCGGTGATCCCCACCAGGCGGCCCGGCATGCGGCGCACCAGCGACTGGCGTACCGACATGTAGCCGACGTGCGGGCCGCCAAACGACGCCGGCACGCCGAGGGGCTGGCCGTCGCCGACGCAGACGTCGAAGCCGGCGTCGCCCGGCCCAGCCAGGACGCTGCACGCCAGCGGGTCGGCGCTGCACAACGCCAGCGCGCCCACCGCGTGCGCCGCGTCGGCGAGCTCGGGAAGCGACTCGAGCGTGCCGTAGAAGGTCGGTTGCTGGACGAGCAGGCCGGCGTGACGATCGGTGAGGGCCGAGGTGACGTCGTCGATGCTTGTGACATCGTCACGTGACTCGATGACGTCGACGGCGACGGCCCGGCCGGCGGCGAAGGTGCGGAGCACGCGCAGCGTCTCGGGGTGCACCGCCCCGCTGACCGCGAAGCGATCCCTGCCGGTGGCCTGGACGGCCAGCATCATCGCCTCGGCAGCCGCGGTGGCGCCGTCGTACAGCGATGCGTTGGCGACGTCGAGCCCGGTCAGCGCGCAGATCATCGACTGGAACTCGAAGATGGTCTGCAGCGTGCCCTGCGACGCCTCCGCCTGGTACGGGGTGTACGCGGTGTAGAACTCGGGGCGGCCGATGGTGCCGCGGACGATGGCGGGGATGAAGCGCCGGTACACGCCGGCGCCAAGAAAATTGTCGAGCTGGCTGAGGGGACGATTGCGCGCCGCCAGCCGCTCCAGCTCGGCGACGAGGTCCTGTTCGGCCAGCGGCGCCGTCAGCTCCAGCTGCGGATGTAGCAGGGATTCGGGGACCGCGGCGAACAGATCCTCGATGTCCGCCGCGCCGACCACCTCGAGCATGGCCCGGCGATCGGCAGTGTTGTTGGGCAGGTAGGCCATCGCGTCCAAGTATGAAGACGAGCGCTTCGGTGTCGTCGAGGCAAGGGTCCGGAGAATCGCGGGCAGGGGCTAGACTTGGGACGTGGCAGCAACCAAGCGACCGACCGTGAGCATCGACGACGTCGTCGCGGCCATCGAGACCGCGCGCGACAAGGTGATGAGCGATGAGGTGAAGAGCCTGGTCAAGCTCGGCCTGCCCAAGAACGTCGCCAACAAGATGGTCGCCGAGCGCTACCGCCAGCGCAATGAGGGCGAGGAGGCGGAGGGCGAGGCACCGGGAGCCTGGCCCGACATGTCCTAGCCGGCGAGCTGCGGCGTCACCGCGCCCGGCCCACCGTGCCGCGCTGCCGGCCCCGCACGAACCAGGCCACCACGATGGCGACCACGATCACCGCGATGATGATCGCCGCCACCCCGATCGGCCCTGAGACGCTCTTGTAGTTGGCGCCGATCGCATATCCCGCCGCGGCGAGCGCGACGCACCACGGCAACGCGCCGATCGCCGTCAGCAGGGTGAAACGGAGCAGGTCGACGCGCGCCAACCCCGCCGGGAACGAGATGTACGTCCGCACCACCGGGAGCACGCGACCGACCAGGACGGCGGTCAGGCCGTGGCGTTCGAACCACCCGTCGGCCAGGTCGAGGTGGGCTGCGCGGATGCCGATGCGGCGCCCCGGGCCGAGCAGCAGCGGGCGTCCGAAGCGCGCCGCCAGCCCGTAGGCAACCAGCGAGCCGGCCACGTTGCCGAGGGTGCCCGCGATGATCGCCCCGGTCAGGCTGATTCGGCCCTGGGCGGCGAGGAACCCGGCGAACGGCATGATCACCTCACTGGGGAACGGGATGCCGCAGCTCTCCGCGGCCATCAAGACGAACACCAGCACGATGCCGCCGCTAACGATCCAGGGGGTGATGTCGAGCAACGCGGTCACGGCCGCGCATTCTGAGGGCACGGGGCTCGGCCGCGCCTCTGCGCTTCGCTAGGCTGACCTGATGAGCCGGCGCCCGTCCCGTCTCGACGCCTGGCCTCGCCCCTTCGACCCTGCGGTTGAGCTCGACTGGGGTGACCCGGTTGTCAGCAGGCGGCTGCTGCGCGAGCACCTCGACCAGTCGCACGACGGCGCAAGCCGCCGGCTGCGCACCATCGACGAGCACGTGCGGCGGCTGCAGCGGCTGCTGCCGGCTCCCGGCGCGCACGTGCTCGACGCAGCCAGCGGGCCTGGCCTGTACAGCGTGCGCCTGGCAAGCGGCGGCCACCGCGTCACGGCGCTCGACGTAGGCCCCGCCGTCATCGAGCACGCCCGCCGCCTGGCTCGTGAGTCGCGGCTCACCGATCGCATGACGGCGCGCGTCGCCGACCTGCGCACGCTCAGCGCCGCCGAGCGGTACGACGCCGCCATCCTCATCTACCACGTGCTCGAGGGATTCCCGCGGCGCCAGCAGGCCGCGGTGTTGCGCCGGCTTGGCCGCGCCCTTCACGCCGGCGCGCCGCTGATCGTGGAGATGCGCTTGCGCCCCGACCAACCCGATGGCCGGATCAGCAGCTGGGAGGTGGTGGGTGGATCACTGCTCTCCGACCGCCGCCACCTGCTGCTCGTGGAAACGGTGCACGACCAGGCGCGCAACACCTACGTGCTCCGCGAGACGGCGGTGTTCGACGACGGCACCACCGCCGTGCAGCAGACCAGCAGCGCCCTGACACGGTTGGACGGGATCCCACCGCTGTTCACCAGGGCGGGGCTGCGGATCGCCGCTGTCTACGACGGCTGGTCGCGGTTCCGTGCCACCGCGCTCAGCGACACCGTCCTGGTGGTGGCGAGGCGGCCGTGACCTCCGCGAGGTCGTCAGGAGCGACCCGACCCAGCACGGTGGCGGCGGACGAGCACGAGCCCGAGCAGCAGGAGATCGACGAGCGCGAACGCGATGAACCAGGCCCAGGGCAGGCTGGACTCGGTGTGCGTGATGGTTTCGCCGAGGCTCGGCACCAGCACCGGGACGGGTCCGAGCACGGGATTGCGGGGCGCCGTGGTGGCGGGCGCGCCGGGCAGCGTCGCCGGCGTCCGGTTCCCCACCGGGAGCGTGGGCGGGTGACCAACGGGCACCGCGTTCCCGGGCAGGTTGACACCGCGGATGAGGGCAGTGCTCTGAATGGTGGCGGGCGCCACCGGCGTCGCCGCGGACGGCTGGCCGGGCGGCGCGCCGGCGCCGAGGGGGAGGCTGGAGCCCGAACGCGCTCCGTTGCCGACCGCCGCCGTCTCCGCGCGCGGCGCCGGCGGCGCGGCGGGGGACTGGGCCGCCTTGTCGGCCGTGCGTTGGGACGACACCGAGCGGGTCTCATGTGGGCCGTGGGCGATGTGGAGGTCGTCGCCGGCACCGGCGTCGTCGCCGTTGTGCAGCGCGTTTGGATCCGTTGCGACGACGGGGACGTGGTGGTCGGTGCCGGCGAGTGTCGCCGTCGGCACCAGGGCCAGCGAGCCGAGCAGGGCGACGCCGCAGAGGGACAGCAGGCGGTCGCTGAAACGCCGTCGCCTCACCGTGTCGTCCCTCCCACAACCCCGTCCTGAGCGCCGCCAGACCGGCAAATGTACACCGCTGTGACGCGCTCTCTGCTGGTGGCCAATGCCCGGTCTCACTCTGGTCGGTTGATCCGGCGGCCCCCTCCCGCGGTCACAACAGCGTGGGCGAAGAGCGGCGGTGACGGGACTCGCCGCGCACCGACTTCACCTGCTCCGTGCCCGATACCGAACGCATCATACCATCCAAACAACCCCCGGCAACAGCCCCGCGGCGACGCTCTACCATTACCCAGCCCGGCCGCCCGAAACCGTCTGCACGGAGCGTTTGCGCATGCCGACCCCCACTCCCGATCGGATCCGCACCATCGCGGTGGTCGGTCACAGCCATGAGGGCAAGACCACCCTCTGCGAGGCGCTTCTGCACACCGCCGGCGCGACGCCGCGCATGGGTTCGACCGACCAGGGAACGTCGATCCTCGACCACGAGCCTGAGGAGCAGCGGCGGTCGATGAGCATCAGCGCCGCGGTGGCGCACCTCGATTGGGACGGTCACCGGGTGAACCTCATCGACGTGCCGGGTTTCCAGGACTTCGCCGGCGAGATGGCGGCGGCGATGGCCGCGGCCGATGCGGTGGTCCTGGTGGTGGGGGCGGGCGGGAGCGTTCCGGTCGGCGCCGAGCTGGCCTGGGAGATGCTCACGGAGCGCCACCTGCCCGCGCTGATCGTGGTCAACAAGATGGACAAGGAGAACGCTGCCTACGAGGCCACGGTGGACGCGCTCCGAGAGGCCTTCGATCGCAAGCCGATCGCCGTCGCCGTTCCGATCGGCAGCGCGGGCGACTTCCTCGGCTACGTCGACCTCGTCAACGACTCCGCGTTCCAGTTCGAGGCCGCCGGACGTGCCCACGACGCGGCCCTCCCCGAAGGGATGCGCGACGAGGTGGAGCGCGCCCACGCCGCGCTCGTCGACGCCGCCGCCGAGACCGACGACGCGCTTATCGAGAAGTACCTGGGCGGGACCGAGCTGAGCGATGACGAGGTGCGCGGCGCGCTGCACACCGCTGCGCTGCGCGGCACGTTGGTGCCGATCGTCTGCGCCGCCGCGGCGGACGAACGGGGCGCCGCGCTGGTGCTCGACTCGATCACTCGCTACCTGCCAGGGCCGGCAGAGCAGGTGCATCGTGGCCGCTCGGCCAACGGCGAGGAGGTGGAGATTGCCTGCGATCCCGCGGGGCCGCTGGTCGCACACGTCTTCAAGACCATCGTCGACACCTTTGGCAAGGTGACGTACTTCAAGGTGCTGCGCGGCACCCTGCGCCCGGATACGCACCCGTACGACGTCCAGCAGGATGTCGAGGAGCGCTTCGCCCAACTGGCCCGCCCGATGGGCAAGACCCTGGTCAACGCCACCGAGGTCGGCGCGGGCGACATCGGCGTGGTCACCAAGCTGCCGCACGCGCGCACCGGTGACGCGCTCGGCGTCCGCGGCCAGGTGCTGACCCTGCCGCCGATGAACATCCCCCCCGCGTCGTACAGCGCCGCGATCAGCGCGCGGACCAAGGGTGACGAGGACAAGATCATGTCGTCGCTGTCGCGCCTTGCCGAGGAGGACCCGGCCTTCTCGACCGACCGCGACCCCGTGACCGGCGAGGTGATGGTGCACGGCCTCGGTGACGTGCACCTCGACGTCGCGCTGGAGCGGATCAAGCGCAAGTACGGGGTCGACGCCGTGCTGGCGCCGCCTCGCATCCCCTACCGCGAGACCATCAGCGGTACCGCCCGCGTCGCCCACAAGTACAAGAAGCAGAGCGGCGGGGCAGGGCTGTACGGCGATTGCACCATCGAGATCGAGCCGCTCCCCCGCGGCGGTGGCTTCGTCTGGGAGGACAAGATCTTCGGCGGATCGATCCCACAGCAGTTCCGGCCCTCCGTGGAGAAGGGCGTGCGCCAGACCATGGAGCAGGGCGCGGTCAGCGGCAACCCCATCGTCGACGTCAAGGTGCGCCTCGTCGACGGCTCGACGCACGCGGTCGACGGCAAGGACATCGCCTTCCAGATCGCGGGCTCGATGGCCATGCGCGAGGCGGTGCAGAAGGCCAATCCCATCCTGCTCGAGCCCATCATGGATGTGCACGTCGTCGTCGCCGAGCGTTTCATGGGCGACGTCATGGGTCTGCTCAACGGCAAGCGCGGTCGCGTCGCCGGCATGAACCCGCTCGGCGACGGACGCGCCGAGGTGAGCGCGCAGGTGCCCCAGGCCGAGATGCACAGCTTCCCGACGGAGCTGCGCGCCCTGACCCAGGGTCGCGGTCGCTACACGATGTCACCCGGCCACTACGAGGAGGTGCCCGCGCACGTCGCCCAGGCGATCATCGCCGAGCACTCCAAGGAGCACGCGACCGCGTCAGCCTAGCCATGAGGAGCAGCTGAGATGGGCGAGATGGTCGAGTTCGAGGGCGACGGCCACCTCGACAGCGGTTACCTGGCGCTGCCCGCCTCGGGGCGCGGCCCCGGTGTCATGGTGATCCAGGAGTGGTGGGGCCTGGTGGACCACATCAAGCGGGTCTGTGACCGCCTCGCGGCTGAGGGGTTCACCGCCCTGGCGCCCGACCTCTTCCACGGCCGGTCCACCACCGAGCCGGACGAGGCGCGCAAGGAGGCGATGAACCTGGACATCGCTGCCGCGGCGCAGGACCTCTCTGCAGCGGTTCGCCACCTCCTCGGCAGCGCCCGCGCCACCGGCTACCGCGTGGGCGTGGTGGGGTTCTGCATGGGTGGGGGGCTGGCGCTGTACATCGCCAGCCGGGATTCGGGCATCGCCGCCTGTGTCACGTACTACGGCGTCCCGCCGGTGCGCGACCTGGACTTCTCCACGATGAGGTCTCCCGTTCTCGGGCACTGGGCCGAGAGGGACCACTCCTACGACCGCCAGGCCATCGAAGGCCTGGAGGAGCGGTTGCGGGCCGCCGGCGTGGCGGTCGAATCCTTCTGGTACGACGCCGGCCACGCCTTCTTCAACGACGACCGCCCCGAGGTGTTCGCGCCCGAGGCCGCCCAGCTGTCCTGGGAGCGCACCGTCGCCTTTCTCCGGGAGCACCTGCGGGGCTGAGAGGAGGGGCGTCCGGGGGCCCCACGGGGACCGATCTCTGAATTCGGCTGCAATTCGGCCGGGTGTGGGCTAGAATGCGGCCGACTTGAGCCGGAGGGCCTGGCCCGCTGGACTCGCATTCACCCCGATTAGGAGAGGACGCATGGCCGTCTCCGGCTACTGCCTCAAGTGCAAGTCGCCCCGCGACATCAAGGATGCGCAGGCGATCACGATGAAGAACGGCAAACCCGCCACCACCGGCACCTGTCCGGTCTGCGGGACCAAGATCTTCAAGATCGGCAGGGCCACCTAGCCGGTCGCCGCGCTGGGGCCGCCGCCGTCCCACGCGGGCGCGGCGGCCTCGGTGTGTCCGGCGGCCTCACAGCGTCAGCGCCTCCCGGACCCCCTCGATGTCGAGTTTTCGCGAGTAGACGATCAGTTCGTCGCTGGCCTGGATCACCTCGTCGGGCCGGGGCAGGACCGGCTCGCCGTCGCGAACGATGCAGACCACCAGGTCGCCCTTGGGCAGGTCGACCTCGCTGAGCCGCCGGCCGACCAGCCTGGAGACGTTGGGCATGGCCACGTCGACGAGGTTGGCGCCCGAGGACTTGACCGCCACCCCGCGGACGGCGTCTGAGCCTGCGATCTCGGCTTCGATCAGGCCCATGAGCAGCTCGGTGGCACTCACCGGGACGTCGATGCCCAGCGCGGTGAAGACGTGCACGTTGACGGGGTTGTTGACCCGGGCGATCGTCCGCGGGACGCCGAACTTGCCCTTGGCGAGCTGACAGGCGACCAGGTTGTCCTCGTCGTCGCCGGTGCACGCGATCACCACCCCGGCGCGTTCGATGCCCGTGGTGGCGAGGAAGGCCATCTCGTCACCGTCGCCGACCATGACGCTGACGCTCCCCATCTGGTGTTCGATCCACTCGGCGCGGGCCGGGTCCTTCTCGACAAGGGTGACCTCGTAGTCGCGCTCGATCAGGTGGCGGGCCCGGTAGAAGCCGACCTTGCCACCGCCGATCACCACCAGGTAGGGCCGGTCGGCGGCATTGAGCCCGTTGCTCATCGTCGCGCCTCCGCCACCGCCGGCGTCGGCGCCGGCTCGGCATGGGCGGTGTTGGTGCCGGTGGTGAAGTAGGTGTTGATCATCGAGCTGACGATGGTGGTCGAGCAGAGCGTCTCCAGTCCGAACTCACGGTAGGTCTGCTCGCGGATGGGGTCGTAGATCCTGGTGATGACCCGGGGCACCTTGAAGACAACCTTGGCCACTTGAGCCGCCATGATGTTG
>DATBCJ010000104.1:0-4340 GCA_036270565.1 Candidatus Dormiibacterota bacterium
CGGAGCCAGCACGAGCTGTCTCCTTGCTGCTGCGGATGCTTCCTACGTGACGCTGCCTTCCCCTCTCTCGACGGCAGCTGGAAGAGCGAGCTGGCGCTTCCTCGGCCCAACTGTCCTGCTCATCGGAGTTGGGTTGAGTGCGTGCGGGGTTCTGGTTAGCGGACTTCGGCCTGGAAGGGCAGCAGGGCGATGTGGCGGGCGCGGTTGAGAGCGGTGGTCAGGCGGCGCTGGTGGCGGGCACAGGTGCCGGTCATGCGGCGCGGCAGAATCTTGCCGCGGTCGCTGAGGTAGCGGCGCAGGCGAGCCACCTCCTTGTAGTCGATCACCTCGACGTGCTCCAGGCAGAAGCTGCACACCTTGCGGCGGCGGCGGTCGTAGTCAGGCATCTCGGTGTGGCCTCAGCTTAGAAGGGGATGTCATCGGGGTCGACGTCACCGCCCTGGTTGGGGAGCGCGGGCGTGGCCATCGCCCCGGCGGGTTGGCCGGCGAGGTCCGCGGTGCGAGCGCCGCCCTCGCCGTCCTGGCGGCTGTCCAGGAACTGGACGTCGTTGGCGTTGACCTCGGTCTTGTAGCGCTTGGCGCCGGTGTCCTTGTCGTCCCACGACCGGGTCTGCAGGCGGCCCTCGATGTACACCAGGCGACCCTTCTGGAGGTACTGGCCGCACAGCTCGGCGAGCTTGCGGTTGCCCTGGTTCCAGACCACGATGTCGTGGTAGTCGGTGAACTCGCGGCGCTCTCCGCTCTGGTCCTGGCCGTAGCGGTTGGTGGCCAGGGCCAGGTTGCAGACCGCCGTGCCGCTGGGCGTGAAGCGCAGCTCCGGGTCACGGGTGAGCCGGCCGATGAGCATCACACGGTTGAGCGAGCCGGACATCAGGTCTCCTCCTCGGTGGTGGTGGCGAGAACGGCCGCGGGCTGGTGGCCCACCTCGTCTCCGTCGTCGCCGGTCTCATCATCGGTGTCCGAGGCGACAGCTGTCTGACGCTCCGGCTCGTCGTCGCTGTCGTCGGCGTTGTCAATGTCGTCATCCGCTTCGTCGTCGGCATCGGCGACGGGAGCGGAGGCCGTGGTCGGGACGGTGTCCGGGTCCACCGCGTCGACGTCGGCTCCCGCCTCGTGGAGCACCAGAAGGTGACGGAAGACGGTCTCGTGAATGGTCAGGGCCCGCTCGATCTCCGCGATACGGGATCCGTCGACGCGCAGGTGCAGGAGCATGTAGTGGCCGTCGCGGAGGTGATCCACCTCGTACGCGAGGCGCCGCCGCCCCCAGCTGGTCGACCGGACCACCGAGCCGCCGACGCCGACGATCAGCTGTTCGACCGACTCGACGGCGGCCTGCAGCCCCTCGTCGTCCAGCTCCGGCCGGACGATGTACATCAACTCGTAGTCGCGCACCATGCGCGCACCTCCTTTCCCGTGGGCTTGCGGCACCCGGACCTGGTGCGCCGCCGAGGTGGCTGACGGGCAGCGCCGGATGCAGGAAAGCTGTCTGAAAACGTCCCGCGAGGACTGCGGCAGCATAGCAGGGAGGGTGCTCCGTCCCGCCCGCAGGTGCAACAGGGTTGCAGGTGCGCTAGCATCGCAGGCAGGCTCGGCGCGGACGAGTCGCCGTCGTGACCAGTGTGGAGGGCCCGATGTCCGACCGTCTCACACGGATCCGTCGCTCGCTCTCGCGGGGTGAGTGGCTGCGGCTGGCAGGCTGTTACGCGGTCATCCTCGGCTTCCACCTGGTCGGGTTTGGCGTGCTGCTGGTGGTCAGCGGGCCGAAATACGACGCCAGGCTCTTCGGCGTCGGGGTGGGGCTCACCGCCTACGGTTTCGGCCTGCGCCATGCCTTCGACGCGGACCACATCTCGGCCATCGACAACACAACTCGCAAGCTGATCGCCGACGGCAAACGCCCGGTTGCGGTGGGCTTCTTCTTCTCGCTGGGGCACAGCACCGTCGTGGTGGCGCTGACCGCGATCATCGCCGTGGCGGCGCGCGCGGTGGCCGCCCAGGTGACCAACGGCAACAGCGCCCTGCACAGCCTGGGCGGCTACGTCGGCACCGGTGTGAGCGGGTTCTTCCTCTACCTGATCGCCGGCATCAACCTGGTCATCCTGGTCGGCATTCTCCGCATCTTCCGGCAGATGCGACGCGGTGAGTTCGACGAGCCCACGCTGGAGAAGCGCCTGCAGGAGCGCGGCCTGATGAACCGGCTGCTCGGACCGATCGCCCGCTCCATCAGGTCGAGCTGGCAGATGTACCCGATCGGCGTTCTCTTCGGGCTCGGATTTGACACCGCCACCGAGGTCGGCCTGCTCGCGCTCGGCGGCGGGGCGGCGGCGGCCAACCTTCCCTGGTACGCGATCATGGCGCTGCCGCTGCTCTTCACCGCCGGGATGTCGCTGATGGACACCGCCGACGGAGCGTTCATGAACGTCGCCTACGGCTGGGCGTTCTCGCAGCCGGTGCGCAAGGTGTTCTACAACCTCACCATCACCGGCCTGTCGGTGGCGGTGGCGCTGCTGGTGGGGACTGTGGAGCTGCTCAGCATCCTCACCCAATACCTCAATCTCAGCGGCGGGATCTGGGACTTCCTCCGCTCGGTCAACCTCAACACCATCGGGTTCGTCATCGTGGGGATGTTCGTGGTCACCTGGCTCGGGGCCGTGGCGGTGTGGCGCTTCGGTCGCATCGAGCAGCGCTGGGCGCTGGCTCCGGGCGGGGAGGCACCGCAGACCGAGGCCTCGACCGCCGCCTGACGTCGGAGCCGCGACCGGCCTTCCGGTAGACTTCGAGGCTCGCCGGACGGAGGTCAGCTAGCTCAGTTGGTTAGAGCGCACGGTTCACATCCGTGAGGTCGAGGGTTCGAATCCCCCGCTGACCACCATGCCTGGGTCGCTGAGGACAGCCCGCAGCGTGCTGGCGAACGCCTCCGGCTGCCCGGCGTACGGGGAGTCGCCGCCCGCGAAGCCGCCGTGGTGGCTCGGGAAGACCGTCGCCTGCTGACCGAGCAGTGCAGCGGTGGCCTCCGACGCGCGCGCGGCGAACGTCCCCGCTGACTCTTCGCCCACAGCCATCACGATGCGTGTCGGCGCGGCGGCGACGGCCTCGACATCGAGCCGATAGCTGCTGACCGCATCAGAACGGTCGGACAGCAGCGGGTCGTCACGAGAGCCGTCGTCGTCGCTCGGCATCCCGAACTGCCCTGGATCCGCCGCGGGTTGCGCGAAATACTCGTCGGTGAACTCGCCGCGCCACGATGCCATGGCGATGAAGGCCGCCATGCCGGCCCCCCACCCCCTGGTCGCGTAGGCGTTCCGAAAGCCGGCCAGGGCTCGGTCGGCGGAGGCCGCGTCGCGGAGCACCGACGTGATCGGCGGCTCGTGTGCCACCAGGACGGTGACGTCGTGGGGATGTGCGGCAACGAGCGCGAGCGCGGTGACCGCGCCGCCGCTGCTCGCGAACATCTCGACCGGCCCCGCGCCGAGAGCGTCGATGACAGCGTGCACATCGTGCGCCTGGGTGGTGGGCACGTTGTCCACGCGGCCGTCTTTGCGGGTGCTGCGACCGAGACCCCGTGGGTCGTACGTGATCACCGTTCGGTCAGGGAAGTACGACGCCAGCGTGCGGAAGCCGCTTGCATCCATCGGCTGGCCGATCATCACTAGCGGCGGCCGTCCATCGGCGGTGGGGAGCGGACCTTCAACGTCATAGACGATGTCGGCGTCAGCGGTGTCAAGCGTGCGAGTGTCCATGCCGGCGAGTTCTCCAACTATCCCTGCGGTTGCATCTCTCGGCGAGTGAACGTGACATGCGTGACGCCGCTGGGGGAGCTGACCGCCTCGACGTCGAAGCCTTGCTCGAGATTCTCCAGTCCGTCCCAGAGCGGCTCCCCTCGGCCGAGAACGATGGGCACGATGACGATGTGCATGTCGTCGATCAGGTTCTCGGCGAGAAACTCTCGGACGGTCGATGGGCCGCCGCCGATGCGGACGTCGAGACCGCCGGCCGCCTCCCGGGCAACGGTGAGGGCCTCCGCGGGGCTCGCGTCGATGAAGTGAAACGTCGTCCCGCCCTCCATCTCGATGGACGGCCGGGTGTGGTGGGTGAGGACGAACACCGGCGTGTGGAACGGCGGGTCATCACCCCACCAGCCCTTCCACTCCTCGTCAGCCCAGGGTCCGTGCTGCGGCCCGAACTTGCCCCGGCCCATGATCTCGGCGCCGATGCCGGAGCCCCAGCGGCTGGCGAAGGCGTCATCGACCACGCCGCCTCCACTCGGGGTGTCCGGCGTGTCGCCGAGGCCGCGGAACGTGCGTGTGGGAAAAAACCATTCGTGGAGCCGTTGACCGGCG
>DATBCJ010000105.1:0-2678 GCA_036270565.1 Candidatus Dormiibacterota bacterium
GTCGCTGCGGCGAAGCCGAGGTGGCCCTTGCCGTCGGTGCCGCCGGTCGTCAGCCCCAGGAGGTCCTCGTAGCTCCGGAGCGCCGAGTAGTGGTTGTAGGTGCCCCTGATGTCGACCGAGCCCGGCGCGATGTACTTGGCGTTGAGAAGCAGCGCGCCGACCTGGCCGCCGCCGGTCGCCGTGGTGTTCGGGCCCGGCTCCTGACCGCAACAGGACGCGCCGGCGTTGGTGCCCTCTGCCTCGTCGAAGGTGATGACGACGAGCATGTTCCCGTGCTTGTACGCCGGGGAGCCCAGGACGAGGGGCATCCAGGCCTTGAGGAATTGGTCGGCCGCGGTGAGGCCGCCCGTGTGGCCGCCGGTGCTGTTGGGGCCCACACAGGTGGCGTCGTGCCCGTCGTTGCAGAGGTTGGGCGTGACGAAGGCGAAGCGCGGCGTGGTGCTCTCGCTCTTCAGGTCGTGGGCCAGGTGCCCCGACGCCGACGGCGTGCCCCCGGCGGACAGGGCGCCCAACGGCACCACGTTGGCGCTGCACTCGGCGGAGTTGTCGATGACGGAGTGGAACCAGATGAACGGGTTGTGCCGCGCCGCGTACTGGTCCGTGGCCACCGCAGCGTTCGTGTTGTTGGGGGAACCGATCGTCACGTGGGCGCAATCGGTGCCGGCTGTCGCATCCTTGGTCCCGCCGTCGCGCAACGGCGCGTTGCCCATGTCCTGCTCGTACGCGCGCCAGGCGGCGACGTGGGTCTTGTGGTTGGGCGCGTACTTGGCATCGAGCTGCGCAGCGATGGTCTTCACCGAGGCGGGGTAGACGCAGCCCTGCCCGTCGACCTGGCCGGGATTGAGCGTCTTGTCCTCATTGGGGGTGCCGGGGGTGACGTTGACGAAGGCGGCGCCGTTGGTGATGCAGTCGGCCGAGGTGGCCTGGTTGGCCCCCTGACCCGAAACCTGGGCGATGTAGTTGTCGAGGCTGACGTGGCCGATGGCGTAGTAGTTCTGCAGCAGCTCGCCCTTCTTGCGGAGCGTGCCGTTCAGGTAGGTGGCGGGGGAGTTGGCGCCGAAGGTGGCATCGAATCCCTGGTTTTCGAACTCGATCACCATGACGTGGTTGATGTGGCCAGGGGGCACGGCGGCGCGCACGACGTGGGTGGAGCCGTGCGTGGCGGCTCCGGCGGACGATGCGGCGACGGCGACGGCGACGGCGAGGGCGGCGCCCGTCGTCACGAGGGCCGCGAGGGCGCGACGGGGCACGGGGGCGAGTGGGTATGGGTTCACGGCGGGGCAGCGTAGCGGTACCCGCTGGGCCCGCGCCGGTCAGCCGGCGGCGAACGCGGCGATGTCGCGGGCCGTGTCCCGGCTGATGTCGGGGCAGGCGATGGCGAAGATCTCGGTGCCGTGCATCGTCCCCATCATCTGCCGGCAGCGCGCGGGCACGTCCGCAGCCAGGAGGAGGCGATAGAAGTTCACTCCCTCGTCGCGGAGTGGATCACATTCGTTCACGTTGATGACGGTGGGCGGGAACCCGCGCACGTCGTCGACCTGCGCGAAACCGGGCCACGCCAGGGGATCACGGGCCTCGAAGGCCTCGATGCCGTAGCCCATGGCGCCGCGGTTGTTGTGGAGGCGGAGCAGGATGCCCTCGTTCTCGATGCTCGAGGGCGAGTCGGGCGCGGGCCACTGCCCGGCGATGTAGGGGCACAGCGCGTAGAGCCCCTTCACGAGCGCCAGGTCGCCGTCGCGCTTGAGGGCGAGACCGGTGGCGAGTGTGAGATTGCCGCCGCCGCTCTCACCGGCCACCACGATCCGGTCGGGGTCGATGCCCAAGTCGTCGGGGTGCGATGCGACCCAGCGCAACCCCGACAGGCAGTCGTTCAAGCCGGCGGGGAAGGGGGCCACCTCCGGGGCGGAGGAGGGGACGACACAGTTCCGGAAGTCGGGCATGACCACGGCGACGCCGTTGGCGGCGACGATGCGGCCCCAGGCGCGGTACATGCCGTAGAAGCACGACATGGCCGCCATCCCGCCCCCGTGGATGTAGTACACGCAGGGCAGGGGCTTCTCCGACTCCGGCCGGATGACTTGGAGCTTGATGGTGTTGCCGTCGGGCTGTGAGACGAACTCCTGCGTCGTGGTGGTGAGACCGGTCGAGGGAGCGACCTCCTCGGTGTCGCAGAGCTCGAAGAACTGCTCCATGCCCTCGCGCACCGCGGCGGCCCGGGGCGTGGCGGCTTCGGCGAGCAGCTCGTCGCGGGATGCGACGTCACGCGGTGCTTCGGTCGGGATGAACTCGAGGATGCGGCGAATCCGGGGGTCCAGGCGGGTGTCAGCAGCGAGGTCGATGGCCATGGCCCATTGGATCACACCTCGATGGCGAGTTCCCGGGGCCGTCGGGTCAGATGCCCTGGACTATCACTGGCCGGTCGTTCACCGCCCTTCCGGCTTGGTCTGCAGTCGTGCTGCAGACGTGCCGGATGGTGAAGGCGGCACACGGGCTGTGGCGCAGCTTGGTTAGCGCGCTTGACTGGGGGAGCTGTGCCGAACAGACACCTTTGACGCTGGTTGTCAGTGTTTGCCAGGCCAGAGAGCGTTTCGCTGGAAATCCGCACTTAGGTGGGGCGCGGAATCTCGCGCCGGCTACTGACGTCGTTACAGACCGCGGTTAGCGCCACGCATGCAACT
>DATBCJ010000106.1:0-16763 GCA_036270565.1 Candidatus Dormiibacterota bacterium
GCCGGTGGCAGCGCGGCGCGCAGCTCCGGGCTGGCCAGGTGTGCCTCGACGGTGGCCAGGATGTGGCCCGGGTCGCCGGCCAGCGAGTCCACGAAGTAGCCGCCGTCGTAGGGCCGCTGCGCAGCCCGGAGCAGGGACGCTGCGGGCTGGCGTCGCGGCGGGGGGATGCCCGCCACCAGCCGGTAGGCGAGAACCATCCGGTTCCCCGCCCGGGTGATCCCGACGGCGTCGATGACCTCCCACCGGGTCAGGCTGCTGAACGGGTATTGGCGCTGCAACAGGCCTTCGCGGGTGAGCTCGAGGCTGGGTCGCAGGACCAGCCCGGTGGCGATCAGCGCCACCGCCGGGGCGGCGCACACGAACCAGCCGATGGTCGCGCCGTTGAGCACGAAGAGCACCCCCGCCACCTCGGTGACCGCGGCAAGCGGAACCACCAGGGCAGCCGGGCGGCGCGCCCGGAACACAACCCGTCCACTCACATGGCCATCGTACGCAGGGCCGGCCCGGCCGCCGTGTCTGCCATGGTGGACGCCGTGCACGGCCTCGCCTTCTCCATAGTCGACGTCCTCCTCGTGGTCGGCCTCGGCGCCGCCGGCTTCGTCGTTGTGGCCCTGGTCTGCGCCGGGGTGTTGGCCATGCTCCAGCTGGTCCTTCCCTCCACCGACTCCGGTGCCGCCGCCGTCGACCGCCTCCACCCACCCGAGGACATCGCCGACGACGCCGAACCGTCTCCGGTTGACGCAGAGGTGGATGCATAAGGTATCCTTTATCAAAGGAAACGTTATGCAAACACCCACTCATGCCCCAGACCCCGCGCGCCGGCCCGCCCGGCGCGCCATCCCCGGCAGCATCGCCGCCGGCGCCAGCGACCTCTCGGTGGCGTTCGAGGGCCTGGCCAACCCCACCCGGCTCCGCATCGTGGAGAGCCTGGCGGGCGCCGTCGAGATGCGTGTCAGTGAGCTCGCCGCGCTCTGCATGGTGTCGCAGCCGCGGATGAGCTGGCACCTCCGGATCCTGCGCAAGGCAGAGATCATCCGGACACGGCGGGACGGCCGCGAGGTGTACTGCCGGCTCGACCGCGACTCCATCGCCGGCCACCTTCGTGCCTTCGTCCGCCTCGTCGCAGCGCGCACCGACCCCGGCGACGCGCTCACCCAGAGTCTTCAGCCAGTCAGTGAGGGAATCTCATGAGCAACAAGGTCAGAGTGGCCATCATCGGGGTGGGCAACTGCGCCTCCTCCTTCATCCAGGGCCTCGAGTACTACAAGAACGCCGACGCCGACGCGGTGGTGCCCGGCCTGATGCACGTCAACCTGGGCGGCTACCACATCAGCGACATCGAGATCTCCGCCGCGTTCGACATCGATGTCGAGAAGGTCGGCAAGGACGTCAGCGAGGCCATCTTCAGCGGCCAGAACAACACCGTGAAGTTCAGCGATGTCCCCCATCTCGGCGTGCCCGTGCAGCGTGGCATGACCCATGACGGTCTCGGCAAGTACCTCTCTGAGGTGATCACCAAGGCACCTGGCTCGACGGTGGACATCGTCGAGGTTCTCAAGAGCACCAACACCGACGTGGTCGTCAACTACCTGCCGGTGGGCAGTGAGGAGGCCACCCGCTGGTACACCGAGCAGATCCTGACCGCGGGCTGCGCGATGGTCAACTGCATGCCGGTCTTCATCGCGCGAGAGGAATACTGGCAGAGGCGCTTCGAGAAGGCGGGCAGCTGCATCATCGGCGACGACATCAAGTCGCAGGTTGGTGCCACCATCATGCACCGCGTGCTCACCCGCCTCTTCCGCGACCGCGGTGTCGAGATCGAGAACATGTACCAGCTCAACTTCGGCGGCAACACCGACTTCCTCAACATGCTGGAGCGCGAACGCCTCCAGAGCAAGAAGATCAGCAAGACCAATGCGGTGACCTCACAGCTCGACCATCCCCTGGCCGAGCGCAACATCCATGTCGGTCCCTCCGACTACGTGCCCTGGCTCAACGACCGCAAATGGGCGTACATCCGTATCGAGGGCAAGTCCTTCGGCGACGTGCCCCTCAACATGGAGCTCAAGCTCGAGGTCCACGACTCGCCGAACAGCGCCGGGGTGGTGATCGACGCGGTGCGCTGTTGCAAGCTCGGCATCGAGCGCGGCCTCACCGGAGCGCTGGAGGGCCCGTCGAGCTACTTCATGAAGTCGCCGCCACGACAGGTGTCGGATTCGCTGGCCCGTGAGCTCACTGAGCAGTTCATCGCCGGGCCTGCGCGCACATCGGGCAACGGGCGCGGTCACAAGACGGTGAGCACGACCGAGCCGGTCGCGCAGCCACTCCCCACCATCGCCGACTGATTCGGGGGAGCAAGGTGGTCGATGCGGGCCGGGAGTCGCCGCTTCCGGCCCGCTCGAGGCTCCTCCGGTGGCGGCGCGGTGGCGAGTCGATGCTCCCATACCATGGCTACCGCGTTGCGTCCGCGCTGGTTCGCGTCCTCCCGCGGCGCGCCAGCTTCGCGCTCGCCGACCGCGTCGCCGACGTCCTCCTCGCCGCGGTGCCGGCCAAGTTCGACGCGCTCCGCGACAACCTGCAGCACGCGCTGCCCGAGGTCGGCGCGCGGGAGATGCGCCGCATCGTCCGTCGCAACGTGCGCGACCTGACCCGCAGCTGGGTTGACGTGATGGCCATCCCACTTGACCCATCGAAGACGACACGCCGGCTGCGCGAGGTTGACCTGCACCACTACACGGACGCGCTCGCCCGGGGCAAGGGCGTCGTCGTGGTGTCGATGCACTTCGGGGCCTGGGAGGCGGGGCTGGCGGCGTGGAACGGCGGCGGCGGCCGCCTGGCCCTGCTCGCCGAGCAACTTCGCCCTCAGAAACTCTTCGAGGCGATCGCTGGCGCGCGCGGGGCGCTCGGCGTCAAGGTGATCCCCATCGACATCGAGGCCATGCTCAACGGCGACAGCCGCACGGCGCGGCGGATCGGAGCCGCGGCGATGCGCGAGGTGTTCAAGCACCTCCGCAGCGGCGGCGGCATCGCCATCGCCATCGACCGAGACCTCACCGGCACCGGCACCATGCTGCCGTTCTTCGGCACGCCTGCAAAGATCCCGCTCGGCGTCGTCGACGTCGCCATGCGCAGCGGTGCCGCGGTCGTTCCCATCGCTCTGCGCCGCACCAGCTGGGGCTGCGAGGGCTTGGTGTTTGCCGAGATCCCCTACGACCCGTCCGCCCCGCGCGAACAGGAGACGGAGCGCGTGGCTCGGGACATCCTCGCCACGTTCGAGCCGGTGATTCGAAAGTATCCAGACCAGTGGCACGTGCTCGACCGGGTGTGGCCGGAGCCGGCCAGATGAAGGTCTGCCTGGTGTCGCCGTACGACTACATGCACCCCGGGGGGGTCACCGAGCACGTCCGGCATCTCGCGGACACGCTGCGCGAACGCGATCACAGCGTGACCGTGCTGGCACCGTCGAGCAAGGTGGGCGACGATCACGGCATCCCCGGGTACGTGCGCATCGGGCGAAGCGTGCCTGTGAAGTCCAATGGCTCGGTGGCCCGTATCGCGCTCAGCTTCCACCTGGTGCGGCGGGTCCGGGCACTCCTCGACGACAGCGACTTCGACGTGGTCCACTACCACGAGCCGCTGGTGCCCTCGCTGCCGATCACCGTGCTGCGCTTCCATCGCGGCGCCAACGTCGCCACCTTCCACACCCTGGCGCGGCGCAACCTCGGTTACTACTACGGGCGACCGTTCCTGGGCCGATACTTCAAGCGCCTGCATGCCTGCATCGCGGTCAGCACGCCGGCGCGTGATTTCATCTCGCGCTACTTCCCCGGGGATTACCGGATCGTGCCCAACGGGATCGACACGGCCCGGTTCCGCCCCGATCATCCACCGGTACCCGAGCTGCGCAGCCCCGGCATGAAGACGATTCTCTTTGTGGGGCGCATGGAGCAGCGCAAGGGATTCGGAATCCTCCTCGAAGCCTACGCGCAGCTGCGCCGCCGCCGCTCCGACGTGCGCCTGGTCGCGGTCGGCGAGGGGCCGCAGCGCGAGGGCTACGAACGGCAGGTCGACTCCTTCGGCATTCCCGATGTGTGGTTCGCCGGCCGCATCAGCAACGCGATGCTGCCCCGGTACTACACCTCCGCCGACATCTTCTGCAGCCCGGCCACCGGGGGCGAGAGCTTTGGCATCGTGCTCCTCGAGGCCATGGCCAGTGGCGTCCCGGTCCTCGCCTCGGCGATCCCGGGGTTCACCGCCGTGATCGGCGCCGGCAAGGACGGACTGCTGGTTCCACCCAAGCAACCCCGTGTCCTGGCGCAGGCGATCGACACCGTGCTCAATGATGACGGGCTCCGCCGCTCCATGGCCGAGCATGGAGTGCGCACCGCACTGCAATACGACTGGCATCGCGTCGCGGACTCGATCCTCGACGTGTACGAGCAAGCACGCGGACGCGCGCGCGTGCACATGGTGGCCGCCGGTGTTCACCGCCAGGTTTCAGGAATGGGTTAGAGCCGGGGCGCGGCGCATCGTGCCCGCGCTGCGGCTCCTCGGCTTCACCCCCAACGCGCTCACCCTGATCGGGCTCGCCATCTGCGCCGCCTCCGCGGTCCTCGTCGCCACCGGGTATCTCATCGCCGGCGGCATCCTGCTGCTGCTGGCCAGCGGCTTCGACATCCTCGACGGTGCGGTGGCGCGCGTCACCGGCAAGGTATACAGGTACGGCGCCTTCCTCGACTCGACCAGCGATCGTTACGCCGAGTCATTCACCTACATCGCCCTGCTCTGGTATTTCACGGAGACGCTCCCCGGCCGCCACGTCATCGAGCCGATGCTGGTGATCCTCGCGCTCACCGGGTCACTGCTGGTTTCCTACGTGCGCGCCCGCGCGCAGTCGCTCGGCTTCGTCTGCGATGGCGGCATCTTCGCAAGGCCTGAACGCGTCGTGCTCACCGTCATCGGTCTCCTCGTCCCGCCGCTGCTGTTCGGCTGCCTGGTGACGCTGGCGGTGCTCACCAACGTGACCGCGGTGCAGCGCATCTGGTTCGTCTGGCGGCAGTCGCTGAAGACCGCGCCTGCCGATACCTGAGGCTGTTCAGCAGGAGGTGGACGTGCCCAGAAGGGAGACGATTCCGACCAGGTTGAAGAGGCCGTGCACGATCGCACCCGGGAGCAGAGACCCCGAGTACTCGTAGAGCAGCGCCAGGACCACGCCGACGGCGAAGAGCGGCAGCGCCAGCACCAGGACGAGGTGTGCCGCGGAGAACACGGCGGCGCTGACCGCGACGGCAGGAAGGACGGGCAGATGACGGCGCAGCCATCCGTACATGAAGCCGCGGAAGATCGTCTCCTCGCTGAGCGGTGCGATCAGGCACACCAGCGGGATGGCGACGGCCAGGTATCCACCGTACTGGTCGCGAACCGTGGTGCACTGTGTGTTCGGCGAATTGGGGAGGACCTGCGTGGCGAAGGAGGCAAGCCAGTCGGCGACGTAGACCGCCGCGACGGCGGCGACCAGGCTGATCACCAGCCACGGCCACCACCCCAGGCTTCCCAATGGACGCGGCCGGCGCCAGCCCAGGTCGGCGAGGCGCAGCCCGCGGCGCAGCCCTAGCAGCACCAGCAGCGCCGCGAGCGCCGCGGCGTACGTTGCGGCCTGGCCTGCGAACGCCTCGACCGCTGTCCGCGCCGAGGGCTGCAGCGACTGATCGGCGACCTGGGTGACACCGACGAGCAGGCTGACTGTGAAGAAGGCTGCGGCCGCCGCCGCCGGCAGGAAGGCCAGGACATCCGTCCAGTCCCACTGGCCTCCACGACCAGCAGCCGCCCCTGCGTTGGGCAGGGCCGCGGGCTCGTGGTCGACCGGCACGCGGAAGCTCACGTAGAGCAGCGCCAGCGCCGCCAGGAAACCCGCGGCGATCAGCGTCGCGCGTGCGCCCGGGTCCTTGACGCTCTGGCTCGACGCCAGCAGGGTGAGCAGTGCGAGTGGAGCGCCTGCCCACAGGCAGGCGCGGGCGGTGACCGCGCGTGGCGGCAGGGGCGCGGCGGAGGCGCCCCGTGGCGCTGGGAGCAGGGGCACGGGCGGCCAATTCTGCACAATCGCCCGATGGCCGCCCCTTCTGCAGTGATCGGCCACGAGGCCGTCCTGGCCCGCCTGGTCGGCGCCCACGCCGACCGGCGTCTCGGTCACGCGCTGCTGCTGACCGGCCCTTCGGGGGTGGGCAAGACCGCCACCGCGCTCCAGCTCGCCGACGCGATGCTCAACGGCGGCGACTGGCCGGGAGGCCTGCTCGCCCATCCCGACCTGTGGCTCGAGGACTCCGACGCGGAGCGCATCGGCATCGACCGCGTCCGTCCCGGTGCCGCGACGGACGCGGGGCCGAGCCTCCAGGACGCGATGGCGCTGCGCACCTACGCCGGTGGCATGCGGGTGGCGGTGATGGCGCGCGCCGATCGGCTCACCGAGCAGGCAGCAGACGCCCTGCTCAAGACGCTGGAAGAACCGCCTCCGGACACGCTCATCGCGCTGTGCGCCGCCAACCCCGAGGCGCTCCCAGCGACGCTGCTGTCGCGCACCCGGCAGGTCGCCCTGGGCACGGTCGACGTCGCGCGAATCGCGACGTGGCTCGAAGCGCACGGCGTCGACGCCCGGCTCGCGGCGCTGGCGGCGGCGCTCAGCGGCGGCCGCCCGGGACGGGCCCACCGCCTGGCGTCCGAGCCCGGGGTGATGGTGGCCGAGGTGGAGGCACTGCACGCCTTCCTGGCAATCGCCGGCGGCGGCATGGAGGGCGCCCTGCGTGCCGCGTCCGAGCTGACCCCCGGTGCGGGGGTGGAGGGCAGGGAGCGCGCCACCCTGCTTCTCTCCGTCTGGTCGTCGTTCGTGCGCGACGCCCTGTGCGAGGCGGCCGCCGTCCCGGAGCTGCGCCTCTGGGCGGACTACGCCGATCCGCTGGAGCGCTGGGCCGAGAGCCTGGGCCCCGCACGCCTGACCGACATCCTCGGACTGCTCCTCCGAGCACGCGCCGAGATCTCGCAGTACGCGCTGCCGCGGCTGACGTTCGAGACCCTGTTCCTCGACATCTTCAGCGGAACGGGGGCACCGCCGCCGGTCCCCTCGCCGCCATTGCCGGGCGCCCTTTCCGCAGCCCCAGCCGCGGCGGGGCCCAGCGCCAGGGCCGCCACGCCAAGGGCGCGACGCCCGTCCAGGCGGCGGTGATCGTCAGGCCGAGCGGCGCCCGCGGAGGACCAGGAAGAACCCCACCAGCCCTATGAAGCCGACCGCGAGCAACCACGGGCGCTCCTCGAGTTGCTCGCGCACCGAGCTCTGTCCCGCCGCCGCCGACGCGGGCATCGAGATCGGTTCGCTGGTCATCAGCTGGACGGTGCCGGGCACGCGCGGCTGCGACCCTTCTCCCGGGTTCGCGAACTCCTCGCTCATGCTGCCTCCTGACCGGACCTCAACGGACGGGCGCCATTATGGTCGTGCGCCGTCGCCGTGAGACGGCGGCTACAGTCCGGGCGTGACTGGGACTGGCCGGCTGCCGGATGACTTTCTGCTCGGTTGCGCCACCGCCGCCCACCAGGTGGAGGGCGGGCTGGACAACGACTGGACACGGATGGAACGCGAGCATCCCGAGCGAATCAGGGACGGCAGCGTCTCGGGGCTGGGGTGCGATCACTACGCCCGCTACCGGGACGACCTGCGGCTGCTCGCCGCGATGGGTCACAACGCGCATCGCTTCTCGGTCGAGTGGTCGCGAGTGGAGCCGCGCGAGGGTGTGTTCGACCGCGGTGCCCTCCGTCACTATGGGGACGTCGTCCTCACCTGCCGCGCGCTCGGACTCGAGCCCGTGGTGACCCTGCACCACTTCACGCTGCCCACCTGGCTCGCCGGTCGCGGTGGGGTGCTCGACCCCGACGCACCTCGCCTCTTCGCTCGCTTCGCCGCACTGTGCGCCGAGACCATCGGTGCGCAGGTGCGATGGTGGATCACCGTCAACGAGCCGACGGTCCTCGCCGTCTTCGGTTACCTGTACGGAGAATGGCCGCCGCTGCATCGCGGGACTCGCGATTTTCTGGCTGCGCTTGGGGGCCTGGCTCGCATGCACGCGGCCGGCGCGGTGGCCGTGCACCGGGTTGCCTCCGCGCACGGGTGGACCGCCCACGTCTCGATCGCTCACCACGAGCGCCCCATGGCGGCGCTCAACCCGCACTCTGTGCTCGACCGGGCGGCGACGGTGATCCCCAACGCGCTTTTCAATCGCTGGTTCCTTCGCGCCTGCCGCGCTGGCCGGCTGCTGCCGCCGGTCGGCGCCGGCCAGAGTGTGCCCGGGCTCAGGGGATCGCTCGACTACCTCGGTCTCAACTTCTACTGCGAAGAAAGGGTGCGATTCAACCCGCGCGATCCGGCGGGGCTGTTCGCTGAGAACGTCCCGGCACCGGGGCTCCCGCTGTCCGCATACGGCTGGGCCATCGACCCCGACGCGTTGCGTCGCGCGATCACCACGCTGTGGGAGGAGTTTCACCTCCCCATCATGGTCACCGAGAACGGGGTCGCCGACGAGCACGACGAGCTGCGCCCCGGCTTCATCGTCGACCATCTCGCAGCGGTCTCCGAGGCTCTTGGCGCCGGCGTCGACGTGCGCGGTTACCTGCACTGGAGCTCGATGGACAACTTCGAGTGGGCCGAGGGGTACTCGAAGCGGTTCGGCCTCCTCGCCGTGGATCGCCGCACCATGGAGCGCATCCCCAAACCCAGCGCCACAGTGTTCGCCGAGATCTGCAGGACCCACCTGGTTCCCCGGACGACCTCCAGGCCTGACGGGGTGCCTCTGAGGCATTGAGCACAAGCCTGAGGGCGCGGGAGCTGGCGGTCGGCAACCCGAAGCGCTATCATGCCCGAATTCGACTGTGAACCTTGTGCGCCACGCCTAGGAGATCGGCCCATGAGCTCTCGATCGGCGGCCACCGACGCGGCCGGGGCGCGCGACCTGACATCCCGTCTCGCCGACGCCGGCGTGCGCAATGTCCACCTCCAGTTCAGCGACGTCCTCGGCACGGTAAAGACGGTGACCATCCCGGCTTCGGGCCTCGACGCAGCGCTGGAACACGGCGTCTGGTTCGACGGGAGCTCGGTCGAGGGGTTCACGCGCACCGCCGAGAGCGACATGTACCTGGCGCCCGACCCGGCCACCCTCCAGGTGATCCCGTGGGCAGCCGAGCCGACCGCCCGGCTGATCTGCTGGGCGCGCACCCCGGATGGGGAGCCCTACAGCGGTGACCCGCGCGGCGCGCTGCAGCGGGCCGTCGACCGTGCGGCGAACCTTGGCTACGACTACCGGGTCGGCCCGGAGATCGAGTTCTTCCTGCTCGAACGGGGGCCCGAGGGGATTCCCGTGGCCCGTAGCGACGACGGCGCCGGTTATTTCGACGTGACCGGCGTCGGTGCCACCGACCTGCGCCAGGCGATGCTCGCCGCCGCCGCCGCGGTCGGCGTCGAGGTCAACAGCGCCCACCACGAGGTGGCCCCCGGGCAGCACGAGGTCGATCTCGGCGCTGGTGCGGCCCTTGCGGCTGCTGATGCGGTGGTGACGTTCAGGCTGGCGATGCAGGCGGTGGCGCAGCGCGCCGGGCTGATCGCCAGCTTCATGCCGAAGCCGTTCAACGACCAGCCCGGAAGTGGCATGCACGTGCACCAGAGCCTCGGACGCGGCGGCGGTAACGCATTCGCAGGAGCCGACGACTACGGGCTCAGCGACGTCGCCAAACATTTCATCGCGGGCCAGCTGCACCACGCAGCGGGGATGTGCCTCGTGCTTGCCCCCCTGGTCAACTCGTACAAGCGGCTCGTCCGCGGTCTCGAGGCGCCCATCTTCCTGTCCTGGGCACGAACCAATCGGGGCGCGCTGATTCGCGTGCCCCACGTGTCGCGCACCCAGGCGGCGCGTGTGGAGCTGCGCAGCCCGGATCCCTCATGCAATCCCTACCTCGCCTTCGCGGTGATGCTGCGGTGCGGGCTGGACGGCATCGAGCGGCGCCTGCCACTGCCGCCGCCTGTCGAGGAGGCCCTGTACGGTTTCGACGAGGTGGAGCTGGAGCGCCGCAACGTCGGTCTCCTCCCCGACAACCTCAAAGACGCAGTCGACGCCTGCGCCGACGACGACGTGGTTCGTGACGCACTTGGCGACAACCTGACCGATCGCTTTCTCGAGGCCAAGCGCGCGGAGTGGCGCGAGTACCGTGGCCAGGTCACCGGATGGGAGCTGGAGCGCTACCTGGAGCGCGCCTGACCACGGCAGTGACGAGAGCCGCCGGTCTGCCCTGATGGAGAGCGCCCTCATCACCGTGCGCGACGTGTGGCGCGGCGTGCTGCCCGAGGGCACCGAGCTGCTCGGCGGCGGCGCGGGCCTTGATCGCCGCGTCGAATGGGCGACCACGCTGCGCACTCGCCCACCGGCCTTCGAGGCCATCAAGGGCGGCGAGATGGCGCTGGTGCCGGTGGCGTCGATCAAGCTCCTCGACGAGCGCCTCGACCTCGCCGACGTCATGAACGGCCTCGCCGAGAAGGGCGGCGTCGCGGTCGCCGTGGTGGGCGATGCGTCGCCGGGCAGCCTCGGCGTCGCCGAGCGCCGCCACATGCCCCTGCTCCGGCTTCCCGACGGCGCCCACGTCACCGAGATGCAGCAGGCTGTGATCAGGTTCATCGTCGAGCAGCGCACCGTGCTCCATGACCGGGCCCAGCAGCTGCAGATGGAGCTGATGCAGCTGGCGCTCGGCGGGGCCGGCACCGACGCGATCGTGGCCCGGCTCAGCGAGATCACCGGCCGGGCGGTGGCCTGGCACGACGCCACCGGCAGCCTTCGCACCGTTTGTGGCGAGGTTCCCCGGCAGGTGCGCGACGCGCTCGGCAACGGGGAGGAGCTGCTTCGCTGGGTCGCCGGCCAGACCGTGCCTGCGGCCGATCCTCCGGTCAACGAGTTCGGCCTGCCTCGGGGGCGGAGCCGCCTCGTGGCGCCCATCCCGGGACGCGATGGAGTTCACGGCTTCGTGTCGCTGATCGGCGAGGAGCACCAGCTCGTCCAGGTCGACCGGGTGTCGGTGGCCCGCGGCGCGTCGGCCTGCGCGATCGAGCTCGACCGCGAACGCGCGGTGCTGCGCGCCCGCGACGACCTGGAGGGCGAGCTGGTCGCGGCCCTGCTGGACGGCTCGTACGGGTCGGAGGCCGGCGCCACCGAGCGCGCGCGCCGGCTGGGGTTCGAGCTCGGCCACCGCTTCAGTGTTCTGGTCATTCGCGGCCGCAACACCAGCGCCGGCGCCCTCGACACGCTGACCGTGGCCGCGCGCCGCTGCCTGGCGCGAAGCGCGCCGGGCTCGCTGTTGGCCGTGCACGACGGGGCCGTCTGCGCGGTGATGACCGATGTCGCTGCCGATCCCCCCGAGCGCAGTCGGTTGGTGGCCGAGGCGCTGCGCGCCGATTGCGCGGCGGCGCTTCGCGACGAGGTCATCGTCGGTGTTGGACGGCCGCGCAGCGGCCCGCAGGGTGTTCGCCAGTCACATCGTGAGGCCGAGCACGCGCTCCGCATCAGCGCCCGGCTCAAGTCCCCGCGCGCGGTGGCCACGTTCTCGGACCTCGGCCTGCACAGGCTGTTGGTGGCGATGACGCAGCATGCCGAGCTCGATGATTTCTACTCCCAGACCGCCGGGGCGCTGATCGCCTACGACGACCGCACCGGCTCGGGTCTGATGGAGACGCTGGACGCCTACTTCCATTGCCACGGCTCGCCGACCGACACCGCCCAGCGCCTCCACCTCCATCGCAACACTGTGCTGTACCGGTTGCGGCGGATCGAGGAGATCGGCGGGCTGCAGCTCGACGACCCGGCGACGCGTCTCAACCTCCACCTCTGCCTGCGGATTCGCGAGGTGCTCCCCACCACCGCCGCAGCTGCGCGCTGACGCGTCCCGCCGGACCCGGTCGGGCCGCGAGGCTTGTACTTGACGCACAAATCTGTCATCCGCATCTTGTGGCGGCCCGCGCCTCGAACCCTGTGACCTGCGCCACCTAGTCTTGGGCAACGCGAACAACCAGTTCGGAGAGGAGTACGCCGTTGCACCGACGAACCCGCATCAGACTCGCCGTCGCCGGCGCCGCCTTGCTTGCCCTGCTGCCGCTGACCGTGCACGCCGCCGACACCACCGCGACGCAGGCAGCCGGGATCGCCGCCGACACCGTGTGGGTCGTCGTCGCAGCGTGCCTCGTGCTCTTCATGCAAGCGGGCTTCGCCATGCTCGAGGTCGGCTTCACGCGCATGAAGAACGTGGGCACCGTGGTGGCCAAGGTCATCGTCAACCTCAGCATCAGCTCGATCGTCTACTGGGTCTGCGGCTTCGCCTTCGCGTTCGGGGCGGCCACCGGCTTCACCAACAGCATCATCGGGTTCACCGGGTTCGCCCCGTCGTTCCACCCCGGCTCGGCGATGGACCTGCCCGCCCTGACTGCGTCCACCGCCCCGGCCGCCGCCAAGTTCTTCTTCGAGTTCGTGTTCTGCGCCGTGTCCCTGGCCATCGTCTGGGGCACCATGCTGGAGCGCACCAAGTTCATCGTCTACATCCTCTTCGCGGTTCCCTTCGCCGGCTTCATCTACCCGATGATCAGCCACTGGCTGTTCGGTGGCGGCTGGCTGATGACCACCCTGGGCGCACAGGACTTTGCCGGCTCAACGGTCGTCCACCTCACCGGCGCGACGGCCGGCTTCGCGGGCCTGCTCCTCCTCGGTGCTCGTCGCGGCAAGTACTCGCGCGACGGGAAGCCGAACGCGATTCCCGGGCACAACATGCCCCTGGCCCAGCTCGGGGTGATCATCCTGTGGTTCGGCTGGTTCGGCTTCAACCCGGGATCGACGTTGAACGCCACCAACCTGCACTTCGCCGACGTCGTGGTCACCACCAACCTCGCCGCGGCGGCCGGTGCGCTGGCCGCGATGGCGACCATCTACAGGCTGCAGAAGTCACTCGACGTCGGCATGATCGGCAACGGCGCGATCGCCGCTCTGGTTGCCATCACCGCCCCGAGCGGGTACGTGCAGCCGTGGGCGGCCGTCATCATCGGCGCCGTCGCCGGTGTGATCGTGGTGTTCGGCGTCATCGCCATCGACAAGTGGATCGACGACCCGGTCGGCGCGCTCAGCGCTCACGGGTTGGCCGGCATCTGGGGCACGCTGTCCTGCGGGCTGTTCACCGACCCGCAGCTGGCCACCTTCAACGGTGTCGGTCAGGGCGGCCTGTTCTACACCGGCAGCTTCAAGCAGCTCGGAGCCCAGGGAGCAGCAGTCGGCGCCGCCTTCGTCACCGTCTTCGCCCTCAGCTACGGGCTCTTCTGGGCGATCAAGCACACGGTCGGCCTGCGCGTCAGCGAGCGCCACGAGATCGACGGCCTCGACATCAGCGAGCACGGAATGTGGGGATACCCCGAATCGTTCATGCCGGTTCCGGGGGGTGCGTACATCCACCCCGACGCGGTCGCCGAGCCGGCGCGTCACCTGGTGGGTGCGCTGGTGCCCGAGGCGGACCACCTGCGCACCTCGGACGACGCACCCACGGCGGAGCACGTACCCTCGGAGGACCACGTCAAGACGGCAGACGGAGTTCCATCGTGAAGAAGGTCGAGGCGATCATCCGGCCCGATAAGCTGCAGGAGGTGCAGGACGCCATGGACACGCTCGGCGCGTCGGGACTGACCATCACCGAGGTGCTGGGCTGCGGCGCGCAGCGGGGCTACACCGAGACCTATCGAGGCGCCCGGGCGAACATCTCCCTGCAGCGCAAGGTGAAGGTCGAGGCGGTGGTGGGCGACTCGATGGTGGAGGCGGTGGTCACGGCAATCACCGGCGCGGCCCGGACGGGCGAGGTCGGGGATGGGAAGATCTTCATCCACCCCGTCGACGACGCCGTTCGGATTCGCACCGGCGAGCGCGGTGACGCCATCGTCCGTCACCTGCAGCCGGAGCACTGGGGACATTAAAACGAGGGGGGAACAGGTTCCCCCCTCGCACACCCCCCATTCAGCGGTGTCAGCTCCGGCGAGATGAACTCGCCTCCACTGACGGGAACAGGTTCCCCCCTCGCACACCGCCGAGGTTAGGTCGGGTTGAGCGTCGCTCGCGCTAGACTCGCTCGGTCATGACCTACGTCGTCACCGAAACCTGCATCGACCTCAAGGACAAGTCCTGCATCGAGGTGTGTCCGGTCGACTGCATCCACGAGGTCGACGACGACCGGATGGTCTACATCGACCCCGACGAGTGCATCGACTGCGGCGCCTGTGTCGACCCCTGCCCGGTCGACGCCATCTTCGCGGAGGAGGACGTGCCCGCTCCCCAGCAGCCGTTCACACTGATCAACAAGATCTACTTCAAGGACAAGAGCGCCGCCCGCGAGCAGGTCGACGAGATCAAGCCGCCTGCCTAGGGCGGAACAGCGGCTCTCGCTGTCGTTTGTGCGCCGTACACAAGGTCCTGGCCCTCCCGCTCGGTTGCACTGTCCATGGTGGGCGCGCCCGTCCTGAGGCTAGCCTGAACCCTGACAATCCGGCCACGCCAAGCGATCCCTGCCCTGGGCGTGACCGGTAGCTGATCACTCGAGGGAGGAGCGCATGGCGATCGACGAGTCGGTAGCCGCCAGGGTCACAGCAGAGGTGTCGTCCACGATGTCCCCGACCGCCGTTTCCGCGCCCAGTCCCCGACAGGTCATCAGCCGCGCCAAGGAACTCGGGGTCAAGATGGTCGACCTGCGGTTCACCGACCTGCCCGGCACGTGGCAGCACTTCAGCGTGCCGGTCAGCGAGCTCACCGAGTCGGTCTTCGAGCAGGGGATCGGCTTCGACGGCTCGAGCATTCGTGGCTTCCAGAAGATCCACGAGAGCGACATGCTGCTCTTCCCGGACCCGGCTCGCTCATTCCTCGATCCCGTGCTCGAGGTGCCCACCCTCGTGGTGGTCTGCGACATCGCCGACCCCCTCACGCGCCAGCCCTACAGCCGTGACCCCCGCTACGTGGCCCGCAAGGCCGAGGAGTACCTGCGCCTGTCGGGGATCGCCGAGACCTCCTACTGGGGCCCGGAGGCCGAGTTCTACATCTTCAACTCGATCCGTTACGACCAGAACACCCACGAGGGGTACTACTTCATCGATTCCGACGAGGGCGTCTGGAACACCGGCAAGAACGGCACCGCCAACCTGGGCTACCGGCCCAAGCTGAAGAGCGGCTACTTCCCGGTGCCACCTGTCGACAAGCAACAGGACCTGCGCAGCCGCATCGTGCTGGCGATGATCGAGTCGGGGATCGACATCGAGGTGCACCACCACGAGGTGGGCACCGCCGGGCAGGCAGAGATCGACATGCGCTTCGACACGCTGGTGTCGATGGCGGACAAGGTGCTGCAGTACAAGTACATCGTCAAGAGTGTGTGCTATCGCGAGGGGTTCACGGCCACGTTCATGCCCAAGCCGCTGTTCGGCGACAACGGCAGCGGGATGCACACCCACCAGTCGTTGTGGAATGGCGACGAACCGCTCTTCTACGACGCCAACAACTACGCGCTGCTCAGCGACACGGCGAGGTGGTACATCGGCGGGCTGCTCAAGCACGCGCCGGCGGTGCTGGCGTTTGCGGCGCCGACCACCAACAGCTACCGCCGGCTGGTGCCGGGGTATGAGGCACCAATCAAGCTGGCCTACAGCGCGCGCAACCGCAGTGCCTGCGTGCGCATCCCCACGTACAGCGACAAGCCGGCCGCCCGGCGACTTGAGTTTCGTTCACCGGACCCGATGTGCAATCCCTACCTCGCCTTCTCGGCGATGCTGATGGCCGGGCTGGACGGCATCCAGAACAAGATCGAGCCACCGGTGCCCGTCGACGCCGACCTGTACGAGCTCGAGGGGCCACAGGCAGAGCGCGTGCGCGATCTCCCAGGCTCCCTCTCCGAGGTCCTCGACGCCCTCGAGAACGACCAGGAGTTCCTGCTCCGCGGCGGCGTCTTCACCCCCGACCTCATCGACACGTACATCGCCTACAAGCGTGAGAGCGAGGTGGACCCGATAGCACTGCGCCCTCACCCCTACGAGTTCTTCCTGTATTACGACGCCTAGCGGGAGCGACGGGGCGAAGGCCGTGGCCGCAACCCGGGTCGCCTTAACGACCTCCTGTCATCTCCACCACGGTTGACGGGGCTGCGGTTAAGGACGACCTCGCCGCGTGCGCGGAGTTTGCATTTGCCGCGCGCGCCCTCGTAGGGTGGGCAGGTATCAGCCGGCCCCGACACAGAGGAGGGCAAGTCCTGTGGCAGTTCCCATTGATCTCCTCGACCCGCCAGCCCTGATGTCGTACGGCGGACTTGTCGATCCTTCCACGGCGGAGGGACAGGTCGATGAGGAAGCTGACTGGTGCGGTGCTGTGGCCGCCCTGTTGACGGTCGGCGTGGCGCAGGGGCGCACCCAGGTACGCATCCGCCGCCCCTACGCGCACCCGCTGTCCGAGCGGCGCCGCAAGCAGACCCCGTAGACGAGGTCGGGCGGCGCTCAGCCCTCGACGTGCGGGGCGCTGCGCTCGACGGTGAGTCGCAGCAATACCCGGCCCTCCTTCGTCATGGCTGCCCGGTACTCGTCCCAATCGGGATGCTCACCCGATACCCGCCGGTAGTAGTCGACCAGCGGTTCCATTGCCTCGGGGAGCTCGACGATCTCCACGGTGCCTTCCACGCCGTGCCAC
>DATBCJ010000107.1:0-5479 GCA_036270565.1 Candidatus Dormiibacterota bacterium
AGCGCCTCGAGGTCTGCGATGGCGCTGGTGGCGGCGTCGACGACCTGCTGCATCTCCATGCTCTCGAGGTCTGCGAGGTGGCGCCACATCATACGGACGACCGACGCGGTGGTGGCCAGCGCACGGTCATCCTGGCGAGCAGCCGCCTCTCCCGACCGCACCAGGGCCGCGTCGGCCGCCCCGAACTCGCCCATCTCGGCCAGCGCCTCGCCGGCGTGGAGCAGCAGGGTGGGGAGGGAACGAGCCCCGTCCTGCAGCAGAGCGGCAGCACGGCGGAGCAGACCCGCTGCCGCCGGCATGTCGCCGCGGGCCCGCGCTCGGCCGCCGGCCGAGGCCAGGTACCCCGAGGCGCGCTGCCCGACCTCGACCCCGTGCGCGCTCAGCGGCCCCAGCTGGACGAGGCTCAGACAGGCCTGCTCGAGGTGGTAGCCGCGGATCTCCTCGAGCTCGACAGCCGGGCTGCTCGCCAGGCCCTCCATCCAGTCGACGAACCTCTCGTGGAGCTCGGCGCGGGTGCGCTTCAGCAGCCGGTTGTACGCCGTGTCACGGATCAGGATGTGGAGGAACTGAAAGGCCTCCTGGTTGGCGATGCTCGATTCCGCCGCCGCGATGAACCCCTTGGTGCTGAGGCTGGTGAGCAGCGCGCCCACGTCCGGCCGCAGGGCATCGGGGCAGAGGTTGGCCACCGCGTCCGTGTAGAACGTCTGCCCGATGACCGAACCGCGCTCCAGCGCGGTGCGCTCGGCGTCGGAGAGGCGATCGAGACGAGCCCCGAGCAGCGCGCCGATGCTCGGTGGGATGGCGATCCCGGTGAGGTCGGACGTGGCCACCCAGTGGCCGTGGTCATCCCGTGCGAGGAGGCCGTCGTCGATCAGCATGGACAGCATCTGCTCGACGAAGAGTGGGTTGCCCTCGGCCGCGGCGATGATCCTCGCGGTGGTCCGGCTGTCCAGGGTGCCCGTGCCGAGGAGGTTGCCGACCACCTCGACGCTCTCCGCCTCGGTCAGCGGTCTGAGCGTGAGCACCTCGGCGCCGGCCTCGTCGCCCCAGGCGGGCCGCTGCTCGAGCAGCTCGGGCCTCGACGAGCAGACGACCAGGAGCGGAGCCTCGGTCGTCGCCTCCGCCAGGTAGGTGAGCATGTCGAGGAACGTCGGCTCCGCCCAGTGGATGTCGTCGATCAGGGCCACCACCGGTCCGCCCGCGGCCACGATCTCGAGCAGCCGCCGCGCCGCCCAGAACGTCTCCTGGACGGGATAGGGCTCCTCGGACAGGCCGATCACGGAGGCAACTCGTTTGGCGACATCCGTCGCGTCCGGTCCGAGCAGCGCCGCGAGCTTGTCGCGAGCCACGTCGATGGGATCGTCGTCGTGGATCTGCGCCGCGTCCCGGGCGATCTCGATGAACGGCCAGAAGGTGATGCCCTCCCCATAGGAGAGGCAGCGTCCCCGGAGCAGGCGCACCGGCGCCTCGATGGTGCGCTCGAACTCGTGGAGAAGGCGGGACTTCCCCATGCCGGCCGGGGCGAGCACCGTGACCAGCTCCGCTCGTCGTGCCCGCGCGACGCGCTCGAGGGCTCCGGTCAGGACGGACAGCTCCGCGGCGCGGCCGACCATCTGCGTATCGGTGCGCCGGGCCACGCCGTCGGCCGGGGTCACGTTGAGCACGCGGTACGCATTGATCGGCTCGGACTTGCCCTTCAGCTGCAGCGGCTCGACGGCCTCGACCTCCACCGCGTCCCTGACCAAGCGGTGCGTGCTCACGCCGATCAGCACCTGGGTGGGCGGCGCGGCCTGCTCGAGACGGGCGGCGAGGTTGACGGTGTCCCCGGTGACCAGGCGCTGTCGCGCGCTGGCGTCGCCGGTCACCACCTCGCCGGTGGCCACGCCGGTGCGGTGGTGCAGCGTCACCCCCCAGTGGGCCTCCAGCCGCGCGTTGAGGTCGGGCATCGCCGCCTGCATCTCGTGGGCGGCGCGCACAGCGCGAAGGGCGTCGTCGTCGTGGGCAAGGGGCAGCCCGAACACGGCCATGATCGCGTCGCCGATGTACTTCTCGACCAGCCCACCATGGCGCTCGATCACTGCTGTCATCTCGGTGAAGTACGCGTCGAGCACACCGCGGAGAGCCTCGGCGTCGAGCCTCTCCCCGAGCGCGGTGGATCCCACCAGGTCGGAGAAGACGATGGTGACCGTCTTGCGGACCTCCGCGACGGGAGCCTGCGGCGCCAGGGGCGTGCCGCAGAAGCCACAGAGGCGAAACCGTTCGGGGTTCTCCTCGCGGCAACGTGGGCAGATTTGCACTGCGTCAGCCCGCTGCGCTCACCGCAAGCAAGGGGTTACGACCTCCCCCAGATGTCGCCCGGTGCCGCCAGGAAGGAGATGAGCACGTCGCCCGCCGGACCCTTGTGGCGCGAGACCACGCAGGGCGCGGGGATGCTGGAGCTGCAGTCGGGCAACAGCCCGACGAAGAAGGGTGTGTTCGACCCGGGGATGGTTGTCTGAACGGCTGTGCCGGTGCGGGTTGGGAAGCTGACGCTGGACGCGTAGCAGATCTGGTAGAAGGGCGCGCCGTTGTTCGGCGAGATGGTCACGGTTTGCTTGGAGATGTCCAGCGTGACCTGCGACGAGGCAGCCGGGTCAAAGGTGCGGCCGTCCGCCGTCCACACGTCGAAGCCGAACGGATCGGTGACCGACGCGTAGCCGGCGCAGTCGTATGTGTACCCGCCCAGGCCCGCGCTGAGGATGTCGAGCGACGACGGAGAGACCAGGGTGACCGTGGCGCCGGTGGACTTGGTCGACAGCGACTCGCTCGTGCACACGCTGGTGCGGCAGGCCACCTGTGCGATCAGGAAGACGCTCGAATCCTGCGGGACAAAGCCGTTCGCGGTGGCATGCAGGTTGAAATACCCCGGCCGGTCGACGCTGAGGGATGCGAATGCGGCAATCCCGTTGGCGTCGCTGACGGAGGTGGTCGCCCCGGCCAGGCTCGCAACCACGCCGCCCGGCGAGAGCAGGCTGACGTTGACGGTCACACCCGCGATGGGGTCGCCGTTGCTGTCGCCGGCCTTGACCTCAACCGGTGAGCCTGCCTGGAAGCCCATGCTGGTGATCGCCGTGTTCGCCAGGGCGTTGGCGGGCTGGTCCACGAAGGAGAGCGTGCAGGACGTGGCTGAGGCGGTCAGGACGCTGGCCGGCTCGACGATGAAGTCGTTCCCGGGCGACCCGTTGAAGTTGTTGGCCTGCTTGGCGACCAGGGCCCACGTGGATGAGGACGAACTGCCGCAGGCAGCGAACCGGACGGTGATGGAGTCGCCCGGAGGGATGGAGAGGTTCCTCAGAACCAGTGTGTTGGCGACCAGCGTGGCCGTGGCAGACGTGTTGGTGAACCCGGTGGTGATGATCGCCCCGGGCTGACCGATGACGACGCCGGCCGGGGCTGACAGGTCTGCCGACCCGAGCGACTGCGGCGAGGCGTCGTTGCGCAGCGTGAACGAGAGTTGTGAGCCTGACCCCGTCGACAGAGTGCCCAGCGCGCATTTCCCGACACAGGTGGCGGCGGAGACGGGTGAGATCTGCACACCCGCGGCAACCATCATCACCGCCAGCAACGGCATCAGCCGCAACACGCGAGTCCGGACCAGAGTCATCCCCCGCCACTCCAATGCCACGCGGGCTCGTCGCCCGACCTCAACCCACGCGCTCGCGCAACGGACGACGGTGGTTGAACGCATCGTATTCCTAACCGGTGTGGTGCGGAAGCGCACTGTTGTGAACCGTTGTGAACGGTTGTGAACTGAAGCCAAAACAGCGCGTCCATGTCTGCAGTCCGGGGCGGTTTCCGCCGCGCCGGGCGGCCACCGTAGACTCGCCGGCGTGACCGCGATCTTCGACCTGGCCGACCGCTACGTCGACGAGCTGGCCGGCCGCGACGCGATGGTCGCGACCCTCCTCGGCGTGCCCGGACACGAGGAGGACATGACCGACTACTCACCGGACGCGGTCGCAGACAGGGCCGAGCTGACCCGCCGGACCCTCGAGGAGCTGCGCAGGACCGAACCCGAGGGCGACCCGGACCGGGTCTGCCGCGACTTCATGCTCGAGCGCCTGCAGGTCGAGGCCGAGATGCAGGAGGCCGGGGAGGCGTGGCGGCCGCTTCGGAACATCGGCTCGCCGGTGCAGTCGATCCGGCAGATCTTCGACCTCTGCGCTCAGGACAGCGTCGACGACTGGCGCCATATCGCCGTCCGGCTCGCCAAGATCCCGGAGTCGATCGCCGGGCTGCAGGCCACCCTGCGTCACGGCCTCGACCGTGGGCTTGTGGCGGCACGGCGCCAGGCCCTGGTGTGCGCCGGGCAGGCCGCGGTGTGGGGCGGAGCCGAGGGCGATGGCACGCCGTTCTTCCTGGCCCTGGCGCAGCGCTGCCCGCACGACGGAGCTCTCGCCGCCGACCTGCACGCAGGCGCCCGCGCCGCCACAGACGCGTATGCCGGCCTGGCTCGCTTTCTCCGCCACGACTACGCGCCGGTGGTGCCCGACCGTGACCCGGTCGGTCGTGATCGCTACCGGCTGGCCGCACGCCAGTTTCTGGGCAGCGACGTTGCTCCCGAGGAGACGTACGCCTGGGGGTGGGAGGAGCTGCACCGGATCGAGGCCGAGATGCGTCGGGTCGCGGAGCGGATCAGCCCCGGCGCCGGCGTGGAGGCGGTCATCGAGATCCTGACCACCGACCCCAGACGGGCCGCGCACGGCCCCGATGAGCTGCTGCGGTTTCTCCAGGGGCTGACCGACACCGCCATCGCCGAGCTCAACGGCACACATTTTGACATTCCTGACCAGATCTTGCGCTGTGAGTGCATGATCGCGCCGCCCGGCGGGGCAGCCGCGATGTACTACAGCCCGCCATCGGAAGACTGGAAGCGGCCGGGTCGCACCTGGTACCCCACCGGTGGCCGTACGGTTTTTCCGCTGTGGAGCGAGGTCACCACCGCGTACCACGAGGGGGTTCCCGGTCACCATCTCCAGGTCGGTCTGGTCACCTGTCTGGGCGATCGCCTCAGCCGTTTTCAGCGAACCGTCGGCTTTGTCAGCGGCCATGGCGAGGGCTGGGCGCTGTACGCAGAGCGGCTGATGGGTGAGCTCGGCTACCTCGACAACCCCGACTACGAGCTGGGCATGCTGGCGTCGCACAGGTTCCGTGCGATGCGGGTGATCGTCGACATCGGGCTCCACCTCGAGCTGCCCATTCCCGACGGCGAGGACAACGCCGGGCAGCGCTGGTCGTGGGACCTGGCCCTGCCCTTCGCCGATCGCTATTCGCCGATTCGCGGTGATTTCACCCGCAGCGAGGTGGAGCGCTACCTGGGCATGCCGGCGCAGGCGATCAGCTACAAGGTCGGCGAGCGGGAGTGGCTCGACATCCGTGAAGAGGTAGCTCGCCGCCAGGGCGCGGACTTCGACCTCAGAACCTTCCACACCCGCGCCCT
>DATBCJ010000108.1:0-14015 GCA_036270565.1 Candidatus Dormiibacterota bacterium
GAGCGGATCACCGCGGCGATGCCGTCGATGGAGATGGTGCGCTTCGTCAACTCGGGGACCGAGGCGACGATGTCGGCCCTGCGACTGGCCCGCGCCGCGACCGGGCGCGACCGGGTGGTCAAGTGTGCGGGCGGCTACCACGGTCACGCCGACGCATTCCTGGCGGCTGCCGGGTCGGGCGTTGCCACCCTCGGCATCCCCGGCTCGCCGGGCGTGCCTGCGGCGGCGGTGGCCGACACCATCGTGGTGCCCTACAACGACGTCGCGGCGGTGGCGGCGGTGCTCGACCGCGAGGGCGACCGCGTTGCGGCGGTGATCGTCGAGCCGGTCGCCGGCAACATGGGCTGCGTGACCCCGGCGCCGGGGTACCTCGGCGCGCTGCGCGCGCTGACCTCGCGCCATGGTGTGCTCCTCATCTTCGACGAGGTCATGACCGGCTTCAGGGTCGCCTACGGGGGCGCCCAGGGGCTCTTCTCCGTCCGCCCCGACCTCACCTGCCTCGGCAAGGTGATCGGCGGTGGCCTGCCGGTGGGCGCATTTGGCGGCCCGCGGACGCTGATGGAGCGCCTGGCGCCGTCCGGCGACGTGTACCAGGCCGGGACGCTGTCGGGGAACCCGCTGGCGATGGCCGCGGGGTGTGCGGTCCTCGACGTGCTCAGGCGCGGCGACGCCTACTCGCGGCTGGAGGCTCTCGGCGCCGCGCTGGCCGCGGGGCTGGCGCAGGCCGCCGGCTCCGCAGACGTGGCGTGCGCGGTGAATCGCTGCGGCAGCATGCTCACCCCGTTCATCGGTACTGAAGCCGTCGCCGACTACGCGCAGGCGGGCCGGGCGGACACCGGCGCGTTCGCGCGCGTCCATCGAGCCTGGCGGCAGGGCGGCGTGCTCTGGCCGCCCTCGCAGTTCGAGGCGGGTTTCATCTCGATCGCCCACACGACCGCCGACATCGACCGTGCCATCGAGGGCTTCGCCGCCGGCCTGGCCCCCACCCCGGCGCTGTCATCCGCCGCCGGACCGCCTGCGTAGACAGGCAGCAGCGTCGCAGAGAATCCCCGGGCATTGCGGAGGTGCGATGCTAGAGTCGAACAGCGCCTCGGAGGAGGCCCGGACGGCGGTGCCGCCCGGTGACACAACGGAGGTTCACCCAGATGCCGTTCTTCAACGGCGGCCACCTGTGGCTCATCGCGATCGTCCTGGTCATCGTGCTGATCATCTGGGGCCCTGGCAAGCTTCCCGACGTGGGCGCGGGCATGGGTCGCGCCATCCGTGAGTTCCGCAAGGCGTCGGCGGAGACCAGGGAGGAGTTCTCCAAGGCCACCAGGGCGGAGCCGGCTGAATCCACCCCGGTGACCACGCCGATGCCGATGACGACGCCGGTCACCGTCGTCCAGCCTGCCCCGGTGGGGGGAGGTACCGAGCCAAAGCCGGCCGATAATGCTGCCGGCGAGGGCGACTCGACCAGCACGAGCTGAGTGCCCGCCTTCTCACCGAGGCGTCGAGAGGTGCAGGGAGTGGCCGGCGACGAGCGCCGCATGACCATCGTCGAGCACCTCGAGGAGCTCCGGCGCGTCCTGATCATCTCCGCGATCGCATGGCTGGTCGCCACGGTGGCCGCCTTCGTCTTCCACGGGGCCATCTTCGCCTTCCTGCTGCACCCGCTCAGCACGGTGCTCAGCAAGACCAACAACCACCTCACCTCCACAGCGATCTTCACCAGCCCCACCGAGGGTCTGACCATCCCGATCAAGATCTCGGCGATCGTCGGGGTCGTCGGCGCCCTCCCGGTGATCCTGTGGCAGGTGTGGGGCTTCGTCGCTCCCGGCCTGCGCCCGGTGGAGAGAAAGTTCGTCGGGCCCTTCATCGTCTCGGCGCTGCTGCTCTTCGCGGCGGGTGCGGCGTTCGCGTACTTCGTGATGCCGATCGGGCTCAACTTCCTGGCGACGTTCCTCGGCAACAGCGCCGTCTACCTGCCCGACATCAACTCCTACCTGTCGTTCCTGATGCTTCTCATCATCGCCTTCGGTGTGACGTTCGAGCTCCCGGTGGTGATCATCCTGCTGGGCCTGCTCGGCATCACCTCGTCGCGCATGCTTCGACGACAGCGCAAGGTGATCTGGGTCGGCATCATCCTCGCGGCGCTGATCGTCACGCCGGGCGCCGACCCCTACACCCCGACCGCGCTGTTCATACCCTTGATCCTCTTCTTCGAGGCCTCCATCCTCATCCTCGACAGGGTGCTCAAGCGCTGACCGGCTGACCTGCGGGCGCGGCCGCGGTCACTACACTGCGTGGCCATGCGTCCTGATGGCCGAACCCCTGACGAGCTGCGTCCCACGTCGATCGAGCTCGGCCCGCTGCCGTACGCCGAGGGCAGCGCGCTGATCACGGTCGGCGACACCCGGGTGCTCTGCGCGGCCAGCGTCGAGGACCGCGTGCCTCCGTTCCGCAAGGGGAGCGGCCGCGGCTGGGTCACCGCGGAGTACTCGATGCTGCCGCGCAGCACGATGACGCGCACCGAGCGGGACGGGCGCAAGGGGCGCGTCGACGGCCGCGTCCAGGAGATCCAGCGCCTGATCGGACGCAGCCTGCGCGCGGCCGTGGACTTCTCTCGTCTCGGCGAGCGCAGCATCTTCGTTGACTGCGACGTGCTGGTCGCCGACGGCGGCACCCGCACCGCGTCGATCACCGGTGGGTACGTGGCGCTGGCGCTGGCCGTGGCCAAGCTGCGCGCTGCGGGGCTCGTCAAGCTCGACCCGCTGCGCTGGCAGGTCGCGGCGGTGAGCGCGGGAATCATCGGGGGGGAACCCCGGCTCGACCTCAACTACCTGGAGGATTCCGCGGCCGACACCGACATGAACTGCGTCGGCAGCGGCGACGGCCGCTTCATCGAGCTGCAGGGCAGCGCCGAGCTCCAGCCCTTCTCGCGCGCGGAGATGGACAGCCTGCTCGAGCTGGCCGCAACCGGGATGCGCGCGCTCTTCGCCATCCAGACGGCGGCGCTCGGCGCGGCGTGAGCGCCGGCGGGGACCCGGGCGACGGCGCCGGCGAGCTGGTCATCGCCAGCAACAACCCCGCCAAGCTCATCGAGTTCCGGCGGCTCTTCGCCGGCCTCCCGTGGTCGCTCCTCTCGCTCGAGCAGGTGGGCTTTGGTGCGCGCATCGACGAGCCCGGACCGACGTACACCGACAACGCGCTGGCCAAGGCGGCCGCGGTCAGCTCCGCCTGCGGGTTGCCCGCGCTCGGCGACGACAGCGGCATCGAGATCGACGCGCTGCACGGCTGGCCCGGCCCCGAGTCGGCGAGGTGGCTCGGCCCGCAAGCCACCGATGGGGAGCGGATGCTGGCGCTGCTCGCCGAGGTCGAGCGGCGCAGCCCAGACGATCGCCACGCCCGCTACGTGTGCGCGCTGGCGCTGGCGCGTCCCGGCGCCGACCCCGTCGTCGCGCACGGCGAGTGCCGGGGCACCATCGTGCAACCCCGCGGCGGCAACGGCTTCGGGTATGACCCCATCTTCCAGAGCGACGAGCTCGGCGTCACGTTCGGCGAAGCCGGCGCTGACGCCAAGGACCGGGTCTCGCACCGCGCCCACGCGGTGCGTCGCCTCGCCGAGTCCGGCGTGCTCGACGCGCGTGGCGGCACCGCATAGGGCCCGCTCCCGCACAATTCGCGGTCGTGTCACCTCGTCGCCCGGCGGTCAGCTCGCGTTCCTTCACGCTGCTCATCTCCGCTGCCTGCGCTCTGCTTGTCGGCGTCGTCGCCTTCCTGCTGACGGTCAACCGCACGGAGATCTCACGCTCCTCTCCGCTGCCGCCCCGGGCCACCGCGTTTGCTCCGGCGGCGGCGCTCTCGATCGACGACGTGGCACGCGCCGAGCTGGGCCGGACCGTGACCATCGAGGCGCTGGGGAACAGCTCTGAGGGGCTCGGCACCGGTTGGCTGATCGACGCCAGGGGCGACTTCGTCACCAACGCGCACGTCGTCCAGGGCGAGCTGGCGGTGCGCATTCGCGGCCGGGATGGCTCCTCCCACGTCGGTAGCGTCGTCGGCGTCGACCGCGACCTCGACATCGCCGTGGTGCGCAGCCACGACGGCTTTCCCGGCGTCCCGCTGACGCCGCTGGCCACCCTTCTCAGCGGCCTGCCCCAGCCGGTGGTGGTCATCGCCAGCAGCCACGCCACCGGGCACGCCGACATCACCGACGAGTCGGCAACCACCGTGCAGCCGGACGTCCCGGTCACCGGCGACACCACCACGGGCCAGCCTCCGGTCACCACCGATTACCACGACATGCTGGTTCTCGACGGTCAGTCCATCTACGCGGGCAACAGCGGGGGGCCGGTCCTCGACAGCAGCGGCCGGGTGGTGGGCATCCTCACCCTGGCCAGCAAGTCGACCACCGAGGCGTACGCGATTCCGCTGAGCCGCGTGCTTCCCGAGCTGAGGACCTTCGCCGCCCGCTGATCCACCGTGCGAGCGCTTCACGATGGCCGCGATCGGGTACGGTGAAGGCAGCGTGAACGAATACGACATCGCCATCATCGGCGCCGGTCCGGCCGGCCTGACCGCTGCGCTGTACGCCGGCCGCAGCAAGGTCCGCGCCGTGGTCATCGAGGCCAAGGCACCCGGCGGCCAGCTGCTCAACACCGAGCTGATCGAAGACTACCCCGGGTTCAAGAGCATCTTCGGAGGTGAGCTGGCCGCCGCCATGCTCGCCCAGGCCGAGCACTTCGGGACCGAGATGGTGTACTCCCCGGCGAACCGCATCCGCGTCGAGGCCGACGGGATGAAGGTGGTCGAGACCGACGCCGGCGAGTACCGCGCCCCCGCGGTCATCGTCACCGCCGGTGGCAACCCGCGCAAGCTCGAGGTGCCCGGCGAGATCGAGCTGGCGGGCAGGGGCGTCTCGTACTGCGCTGTGTGCGACGGCGCCTTCTTCCAGGGCCTCGAGCTGGCCGTGGTCGGAGGCGGCGACGCCGCCGTCGAGGAGGCGGTGTTCCTGACCCGCTACGCGACCAAGGTGTCGCTGATCCACCGCCGCGAGGACTTCCGCGCGCAGCCCATCCTCCTCGAGGAGGCGCGTGCCCATCCCAAGATCGAGATCCTGGTGAACAAGGAGGTCGAATCGATCAACGGCGAGCACAAGGTCAGCCACCTGCAGCTGCGCGACACGGTCAGCGGGGCGCCATCGCGCCTCGACGTCGGCGGCGTGTTCATCTTCGTTGGGTTCATCCCCAACACAACATTGATCGATCGTCATGTCGAGCACGACAAGGGCGGCTACTACGTCACCGACCCGATGACCATGATGACCAGCGTGCCCGGCATCTTCGCCGCCGGCGACGTTCGCGCTCAGCTCACCCGCCAGATCACCACGGCGGTCGGCGACGCCACCACGGCCACGCTGGCCGCCAGCAAATGGGTGGAGGAGCGTGCTCGCGGCCACGCGGACATCGCCCTGGAGGTCATGGCCGAGGCCGCGGCGGACGGCGGCTGGGTGGCGTGAGCATCGTCACCCGCCGCGGTGACGGCGGCGAGACCAGCCTGCTCTACGGCGGGCGCGTTCCCAAGGACGATCTGCACACCGAGGCATACGGAGCGCTCGACGAGGCCATCTCCGCCCTCGGCCTGGCTCGGGCCCTGTGCACGGATCCATCGCGGGCCGGCCGGCTCCTCGACCTGCAGCGCGACCTCTTCACCGTCGGCGCCGAGCTGGCCACCGCGAGCACGGACCGCGACAAGCTGGAGAAGCACTTCGCCACCGTCGGTCCCACCATGGTCGACGGGCTCGACGCCGAGGTGGCCGACCTCGAAGCGCGGATCGAGCTCCCCAGGGGTTTCGTCATCCCCGGCGGCACCGCGGTGGCCGCCGCCCTCGACCTGGCGCGAACCTTCGTGCGGCGCGCCGAGCGCCGCGCCGTGACCTTGGAGCGCGCGGGCGAGCTCGCCAACGCCGAGGTGCTTCGCTACCTCAACCGCTGCTCGGACCTGCTCTTCATGCTCGCCCGCGAGGCGGAGGGGGAGACGCTGGTCCCCAAGTGAGCCGCGGCCGGGTCAGGCCGGGGCCGGTGGCAGCGGGTACCTGACCCCGGCGAGGATGGCGTCCACGACCGGAGAGCGGCCGTCCTCCCCCTGGCTTGCGCTCGGGGCCCACTCCGACGCGGGCAGGTCGGTGTGGATGCGGAAGCCGTCGACTTCGCGCAGGATGCGCACCCGAACCTCACGGTGTGGGTCCTGGCTCACCGGCTGGGCCAGGTCGACGCTCCAGGCACCCTCGGCGTCGACCGCCAGGGCGGCGGCCGAGGTCCACCCGCGGTCGCCCAGCGCCATCTCCCCGACCGTGCCGCGGAGCAGCCGCAGCGGCACCCGCGCCGCCGTCGGCGACCCGGGTGGCCCGTCGGGATGCTCGCCGACCCACACTGCGGCCACGGCCAGCCCCTCCGTCTCTGCCTCAGTGCCCACGCTCCACCGTGCCGAGGGCTGCGGCGGCATGAACACGTGGAAGCCATCCACCCTCCGCTCGACGCGGATCTCGTTCTCTGCGGTTGGGAAGAGAACGCTGCCTGCCCCCGGCCGCAGCGCGGCGGTGCGATCGGGCGCGACCAGGAGCGCGCCCGCGTCGACCCAGACGGAACCTCCAACTGGGATGTCAGCGAGCTGGGTAACGGCCGGCCCGGTGCCACGGCGCGAGGAGGCCCGTCGACGGGCGGACAGCGGAGAGTTCGGCGCCGGGCTCGCCGCCAGCCGGTGGTAGTCGCGCAGGGCGGCGTAGCTCTCGGTGATGCGCCGGAAGGTGAGAAGCGCGGTGGCGTCGCCGGGGTTGCGGTCGGGGTGATGGATCTTGGCCAACCTCCGGTAGGCGGCGCGGATCTCGCCCTCGCCGGCCCCGGCGCGGAGGCCGAGAACGGCGAAGTCGTCGGCGGTCGGGAGGCGGCTCACGCCGCCGGCCCGGCAGCGTTGAGCAGTCGATGGCACTGGAGCGCCAGCCAGAGGCGGTGGGGGGCGGATGGAGCATCGAGGCTGATGCCCAGCTCGGCCAGCCGGCGCGTGCGGTACACGATGGTGTGGCGGTGGAGGTGCAGCGCCTCGGCCGCGTCGTTGAGGCTCGGCGTGGAGACCAGGGCATCGATGGTGTCGAGCAGCGGCCCTCCGCGGACCACGGGCAGCGCCAGCACGGGGCCGAGGACGTGGTCCACGTACCGAGCCATGGCAGCGGGGTCGGTGGCCAGGGTGGCGAAGATCCCGACCGCCGCGTCGTCCCAGGCCTGCGCCGAGGGGTCGAGCCGCAGGCCCACGTTCAGCGCCTGACGCGCGCGCCTGGCGCTCTCGGCGATGTCGTCGAGGGCGGCGGCCGTCGGTCCGATGCCCCAGCGCACGGCCCCCGGGTGGGGGAGGAGACGCTCGGCGTCCGCGAGAACCTTGGCGGGGCCGTCGCGACCGGGCACGAGCACGATCCAGGTGCCCGGCTGATCGGCGACCAGGAGCACGCTGCGCGCCCGCAGCGCCTGCTCCAGCGCTCCCTCGCCCGCGGCCGAATCGACGGCGCAGGCGAGCACGGAGTAGGGGGGCTGGAGGTCGAGCTCGGCCGCAGCGGCGAGGCGGCGAAACTCCGGTGTGGCGTCGCCCGCGACGAGCCGCTGGAGCAGCCGGTCGCGATCGAGGTCGCGGCGGCGCATCAGTCGCTCGCGGGTCTCGAGGTACGCGGAGCCCACCGCCCCGCTGATCTCGTCGAGGTACTCCAGCACCTGGCCGGTGACCGCGATCACGGTGGCTCGAGGAAGGACCTCGAGCCCGGCGGACTCGCCGATGAGCTCGCGCCAGACCACCCGCGCGGCCAGCCGATAGGCCGCCAGGAGCACCTCGAGCGGCACGCCCATCTCCGCCTGCTGGGCGCCCATGTTGCCGAGCCGCTGAAGGTCTGCGGTGCGCAGCCCGCGGCCGTCGCGGAGAAGCCGGACCAGGGTCCGCAGCGCGTCACGGCAGGCACCGGTGACAAGCCGGAGATAGCCGATGCTGCGGAACTGGGCGGGAAGGTTGATCTCTGCGGCGATCCGTCGCGTCATGCGGCGGGCGATGATGTCCACCTCGGCGAGAAGGTGATCGGTGATCTCCGGCGGCAGTGTGGCCGTGGCGGCCCATTTGTCGCCAGAGATCCTTGGAGCCAGAGGCAAGGGTTTCGACATCGGGGCCATTATGGACACCGTGGCCAAAAGTTGACGTGAATTTGTGTGGCGCGGGCCGATGGCTTTGGCGGACCCGGTGCCCGACACTCAGGACATGCTCTACGACGACCTCTTTGTACGCCTCGAACGCGCCCGCTGGAACTTCACCGACGAGATCGACTTCACCACCATCGATACCAGCCTGCTGACCGAGCAGTGGATCCACGACCTCCGTCAGATCTGCCTCACCGAGTTGAGCGCGCTGTACGCCACCGAGATGTTCCTCCGCGATTTCTACACGGACATCGACTTCTGCAGCTTCGTCTCGATCTGGTTCTACGAAGAGATGAAGCATCACATGGTGCTGCGCAGATACCTCGAGCAGTGTGGGGAGACCTTCGACGAGGTCACCGAGCTTCCCCAGCTCCGTCTCACCTTCGCCGAGGGACCGGCCATCGAGACCCTGACCATGCACTTCTGCGGTGAGCAGCGCCTCGCCCACTGGTACCAGGCCTTCAGCCACAACGCCCCGGAGCCGCTGCTGCGCAAGATCTTCAAGATCCTTGCCGCCGACGAGTTGCGTCACGCCGCCTGCTATGCCAAGTACCTCCGCAAGGCGATCGCCAACAAGCCCGACGAGCTGCCGGCAGTGCTGCGCATGACGCTGTGGATGCTGCGCAGCACCAACGACGCCCCCAAGCACCCCACCACCGTGACCTCGCCGAGCGTGTGCGAGCGGCTCGAGGACCCGGAGTACATCAGCCGGATGCTCAACTGGTATCTGCCCGGCCGCGACCATGAGGCGCCGGTGCAGCGCCGCATCCTCGCGTTGATGTCAGAACTGGCGGGAAGCAAGATGACAACGACCAAGGACATGCTCCCGGTGATCCGGCGGCTCACGCCGGCGCCCGTCGCCGCCTGACCGCGGCGCCTATAATCGGCCATCATGTCCGAGCAGGTCCGCGTGCGCGCGACCGTGCGTGGGAGGGTGCAGATGGTGGGCTTTCGTGCCTTCGTGATCGATCACGGCGCGGGCCTGCACGGCACCGTGGCCAACCGCCCGGACGGCAGCCTCGAATGTGTCGTCGAGGGCGCCCAGCCCGAGGTCGAGCGGCTGATACGGCTGCTCCACGACGGTCCCAGCCACGCCCGCGTGGAGACGGTCGACGTGCAGCCGGAGCCCTACCGCGGCGACCTGCCCCCGCTGACGGTGCGAGCGTGAACTTCCGCTGGGCCGAGCGCATGTCGCGCCTCGGCACCGAGAGCGCGTTCGAGATTCTCGCCCGCGCCCGCCGGCTTGAGGCCGAGGGACGCGACATCATCCACCTCGAGATCGGCGAGCCCGACTTCGCCACTCCCCAGAACATCATCGACGCCGCCACCAGCGCGCTCAACAACGGCGCCACCCACTACACGCCCGCCAGCGGCATCCCCGTGGTCCGCGACGCCACCGCGGCGTACGTCACCAAGCGCACCGGCGTGGCCACGTCGGCAGACAACATCGTGATGGTGCCGGGCAGCAAGAACATCCTCGCCTTCCTGCTGCTGGCCACCATCGAGGCCGGTGACGAGGTGATCGTGCCCGACCCGGGGTATGCGATCTATCGATCGCTGGTCAACTTCATCAGCGCCGTCCCGGTGTCGGCGCCGATCCGCCAGAGCAATGACTTCCGGCTCGACGTCGACGAGCTGCGTTCGCTGATCACGCCGCGCACCAGGTTGCTCATCGTCAACAGCCCAGCCAACCCGACCGGCGGGGTTCTGACGCGCGCAGACTGCGAGGCGATCGCCGCCCTGGCGATCGAGCACGACCTGATGGTGCTGAGTGACGAGATCTACGAGCGCCTCTGCTACGACGCGGAGCACGTCTCCCTGTACAGCATCGACGGCATGGCGGAGCGCACCGTGTTGCTCGGTGGTGTCAGCAAGGCGTGGGCCATGTGCGGCTGGCGGCTGGGGTTCGGGGCGATGCCGCCCGCCCTCGCAGCCAAGATGGACACGCTGATGATCAACAGCTCGTCCTGCGCTGCGGCCTTCACCCAGCTGGCCGCCGTCGAGGCGTTCGACTCGCCGGAGTCCGACGCGGCCGTGGACGCGATGGTGAGCGAGTTCCGCCAGCGCCGCGACCTTCTCGTCGACGGTCTCAACCGCATCCCCGGCCTGAGCTGCCACCGTCCGTCCGGTGCCTTCTACGTCTTCCCCGACATCACCGCCACCGGCTGGAGCGACCGCGAGCTGCAGACCGCCCTCCTCGACGAGATGGGGGTGGCCACCCTGGCCGGGAGCAGCTTCGGCCCCCACGGCGCCGGCCACCTTCGGCTCAGCTACGCGAACTCGGTGGCGAACCTGCAGTCAGCCATCGACCGCATCGCGCTCCACCTCGGCGCCGGGGCGGCTGCGTCCGCATAGAGCCACCGGCCCGCCTCGCCCGCGCCCGCAGATGACCGGTGCGCCCGTGCGACCCGACCTCCCCGCCACGAGGAAGCTCCTCGCCGCCCACGACGTCGTGCCGCTGGTGATGGAGCTGCCGGCGGGCGAGGAGACGCCGGTCACCCTGATGCAGCGCCTCGGCGTCGACGGTCACTGCTTCCTCCTCGAGTCGGCGATCGCGCCCGGGGGGATGCACGGCTTCTCGTTCCTCGGGCACGATCCCATCGAGGTCGCCCCGGTTGACCGCGTCGACCCGCTCGCGCCCCTGGCCGCAGTGCTGGCGGAACGAGTGGCACCCGTGCCAGGGCTCGACGCGCCCTTCGTCGGTGGCTGGGTCGGGTACCTCGGCTACGAGGCGGCCGCTTGCTACGAGACGCTGCCACCATCGCGCCCCGCCGACCCGCAGCTGCCGGTCAGCGGCTTCGCGCTCTACAGAACGCTCACGGTCTTCGACCACGCCCGCGCGCGCATCCTCCTGGTGACCCAGGTGCGACGCGGTGACGGCGACGTCGAGCTCGCGCACGCCCGAGCCTGCCAGCGAATCGACGCCCTGCACGCGCGCATCACCGCGGCGCGGCCGCAGCTGGGTGCCGTCGACAACCGGCGCGCCGTGGCCGCGCCGGCCCCGCCGTCGGGCTACGTGACGCTGCCGCGTCCGATGCTCGCCGATGGCGCATCCACCTTCCCACGCCAGCAGTTCCTGCACGCCGTCTCGGCCGCGCTCGACCACATCGTCGCCGGCGACGTCTTCCAGGTGCAGATCTCGCGACGCTTCAGCGTTGAGCTCTCCGCTCATCCGTTCACGCTCTACACGGCGCTGCGCCAGTCCAGCCCGACCCCGTACCTGTTCTACGTCAGCGGCCCCCACGCCACCCTGGCGGGTGCGTCTCCGGAGATGCTGGTTCGGGTGCGCGGCGAGCGCGTCGACTACCGCCCCATCGCCGGCACCCGACGGCGCGGCTACAGCGAGGCGGACGACGCCGCCATGGAGGCGGAGCTGCGCGGCAGCGAGAAGGAGCAGGCGGAGCACCTCATGCTCGTCGACCTCGGCCGCAACGACGTCGGCCGCGTGGCCGCCACCGGCAGCGTCGAGGTGCACGAGCTCGGCGTCGTCGAGCGCTACTCGAACGTCATGCACCTGGTCAGCGGCATCCGCGCGCGTCTCGCCCCGGGACGCTCCGCGCTGGACGCTCTGCGCGCAACCTTCCCGGCGGGCACGGTCACCGGGGCCCCCAAGATCCGGGCCATGGAGATCATCGCGGAGCTGGAGCCGCACGCCCGAGGCCCGTATGCCGGGGCTGTGGGCTACATTGGCAGCGGCGGCGCGCTGGACACCGCGATCGCGCTGCGCACCGTGGTGGTGGTGGGCGGCCGCGCGTACCTCCAGGCGGCAGCAGGGATAGTCGCCGATTCCACCCCGGCAGAGGAGGCCCGCGAGATCGACAACAAGCTCGTCGCAGCCCTCCTCGCGGTCAACCGGGTGAACGCGCTGTGAGCGCGTACCAGGCGGCTGCTCTGCGCGGTTGCGTGCTGGTGGTCGACAACTACGACTCGTTCACCTACAACCTGGTGCAGTACCTCGGCGAGCTGGGCGCCGCAACCGAGGTGATCCGCAACGACGCGGCCACGGTTGCCGAGGTCGTGGCCGCGCTGCCGGAGGCGATCGTCCTCTCACCCGGGCCCGGTCGCCCCGAGGACGCCGGCATCTGCGTCGACGTGGTGCGCGCCGCCGCCGCCGCCGCCATCCCGGTGCTGGGCGTCTGCCTCGGTCACCAGGCGATCGCGGTTGCCTACGGTGGCAGCGTCGTCAATGCCGGCGTGCTCATGCACGGCAAGTGCAGCGACGTCTTCCACGACGGCGCCGGAGTCTTCGCGGGGTTGCCGTCACCGCTGCGCGCCACGCGCTATCACTCGCTGGTGGCAGACCAGCCTTCACTGCCGTCAAGCCTCGAGGTCACGGCGTGGACCGGCGACGGCACCGTCATGGGCCTCCGCCACCGAAGGGACGCCGTCGAGGGAGTGCAGTTCCACCCTGAGTCGATCGGGACGCCGTACGGTCGTGCCCTGCTCGCCAACCTGCTGGCGGCGGTGCAGACCCCCGCGGCAGGCGCGCCGCGGTGAACCAGCTCGGCGCGCTCGCGCCCATCGTCGCCCGCAAGCACGCCGAGGCGGCGTCGATCAACTGCGGGCGCGCCGCCATGTACGCACACGCCGCCAACCTGGAGCACGCACCGGCGATCGAGCGCATCCTCGCTGGTGGCACGGTGATCGCAGAGATCAAGCGCCGTTCACCAAGCGGCGGCCTGTTGCGTCCCGACCTCGACGCCGTCGCCGTGGCCACCGTCTACGAGGCGGCGGGCGCGGCCGCCGTGTCCGTGCTCACCGACGGACCGGACTTCGGTGGCTCGCTCGACGACCTTCGCGCCGTCCGCTCCGCGGTCGAGATGCCCGTGCTGCGCAAGGACTTCGTGGTCTCGCCGGTGCAGGTGGCCGAAGCCCGCGTGGCCGGCGCCGACTGGGTGCTGTTGATCGCGACCATCCTCGACGGTGACACGCTCGAGGAGGCGCTCGACACCGCGCGCCGGTGCGGCGCCGGCGCGCTCGTCGAGGTGCACACAGACGAGGACCTCGACCGCGCCCTGGCGTCCGGCGCGGTCTGCATCGGCATCAACAACCGCGACCTGACCACGCTCACCACCGCCCTGGACACGTTTGCGCGCCTGCGTGCGCGCGTCCCCGCCGGCGTCGTCACCGTCGCCGAGTCCGGGGTGCGCGACGCCACCGACGTGGCCCGGTTGGTGGGCGAGGGAGCGGACGCCGTGCTGGTCGGCGAGGCGCTCATGCGCCACCCCGACCCGGGCGCCTTGCTCGCCGAGCTGGTCGGCGCCGCGTCCTCGTCGGCGGCGACCGCGCCGAGACGCGTGTGATCGTCAAGGTGTGCGGCGTGCGCACCCCGGACATCGCCGAGGTCGCTGTCGAGGCGGGAGCGGACTGGCTGGGCCTGGTGCTGGTCAGCGACAGCCCGCGCCACGCTGACGACAGCGCCGCGCGTGCCGTGCGGCGGCAGGTTCACGGCCGCGCGGACCTGGTCGGCGTCATGGTCGCTCCGTCCGTGTCGGACTGCGACGAGGCCGCGCGGCGTTACGGGCTCGCCGCGGTACAGGTGCACGGCGAGGTGCCTCCGTCGCTGGCGTGGGAGGCGTCGGTCCCGATCATCCGCGCCCTCAACGTCCGTGACCATGGGACGGCTTTCGCCGACCCCTGGTGGCCCGACGGGCTGGTGCTGCTCGACTCCGCTCCGCCGGGCCACGGCGACCTCCCCGGGGGCACGGGGCTGCGCGTCGACGTGGTCACCGCCGCAGCGCTGGCGCGGCATCGCGCGGTGATCCTCGCCGGCGGGCTCACAGCGACCAACGTCGCGGACGCGGT
>DATBCJ010000109.1:0-3984 GCA_036270565.1 Candidatus Dormiibacterota bacterium
CCCCGGGGGTCTCGGCGAACAGCCGGTCGCGCAGGGTGGAGAGGTCGGCGTCGCGATGGGCGATGGTCTCGTACGCGAGGTGCCAGTGGAGGTCGCGACGCAGCAGGCGCCCCCATGCCTCACCGAGCCGGCGCTCCGCACCGGACGCCGGGGCTCGCGCCCAGCGGTGCACCGCCTCGATGACCGCCCAGTCGGTGAGCTGCAGGTAGTCGTCGGGGTGGTCGAGCGGGTTGCCGGGAAGGAGCAACGCGATGGTGTCTGCGAAGATCTCCTGCATGGACAGGTCGAAACGCCGACCGGTGCGGTGGTGGTACACCTGCGTGTACATGTAGAGGCGCGACGCCAGGAACATCTGCAGCGCGCCGGCCGCGTGCATGTGCAGGGCCATGGTGCCGCCGGTCACGAATGAGTAGTGGATGAGTCGCTGCACGTCGACGGGACCGAGCGCGATGCCGCACATGTAGGCGTCGCGGCGCACGTAGTCGAGGTTGTCCACCGTCGCCGGGCCGCAGAGGATGGGCTTGCACGCTGCCAGCCAGCCCGGCGGCTCGTAGCCCGGGACGTCGGCGTCGGCCATCACCCACGCCACCCAGCGGGGATCGACGCACTCGCCCTCGTCGAACGCACCCGACGGTGACGAACGCAGGCCGCGGATCGTCTCGGCGAGCTGGTTCTGCACCAGCCAGCGGCCGATGTCCTCGTGGTCGAGGCCCCACGTGGCCAGCACCTCCTGGTCGAAGAAGTGCCCGAAGGGGCCGTGACCGACGTCGTGGAGGAGCCCGGCGAGCCGCAGTGTCTCCTCAACGCATGCCGGCGACGGTGCGTCGGGGAAGGCGGCGCGCAGCGATGAGTCGATGCGGCGGGCGAAGAGGCTGGCCAGGTGCATGGTGCCGAGCAGGTGCACGAACCGCGAGTGTTCGGCCGACGGGAACACCCACCAGGCTGACTGGAGCTGGTGGATGCGTCGCAGCCGCTGCAGCCAGGGGTTGTCGAGAAGGGTGCGTTCGCCGGGCTCTGTGTCGCTGCCCTTGGTGATCTCGATGTAGCCGTAGAGCGGGTCGGCGATGAGGTTGACCTCGCTGAACCGCTCCGCCGCGGGCAGCGAGTGGTTAGCCACCGGACCTCGACATGGCACGTTTATACGCCACCGCGCCGCAGCGCAGACCGGACAGTCCAGGCGACGGGCGATGATCACGGCATGGAGTCCGTCACCACCCTCGCCGCCTTCGCGGTGACCGCCGACGCCATCGCGGCAACCTCGTCCAAGAAGGCCAAGGTGCGGCTGGTGGCCGATCACCTGCTGCTGCTCGACCCGCCCCGCCTGCTGCTGGCCACGCGCTACTTCGCCGGGCGGGTGTTCGCGCCCGGGGACTCGCGCACGCTCAACGTCGGTGGGGCGGCGCTGTACGAGGTGCTCCGCGAGGCGACCGGCGTTGCCGACGCCGAGCTCACCGCGATCTACAGGCGCCACGGCGACAGCGGCGACACCACGGCCGAGGTGCTGGCCGCGGCGCGCCCCGATTCGACGTACGACGGCGTCGATCTGCTCGACGTCGACGCCGCCTTCGCGGCCATCGCCACCGCGCCGGGACCCAGCGCGCGTGAGGCGGTGCTGGCCTCCTTGCTCAGCCGCTGCTCGCCCGGCGAGGGGCGCTACGTGGTCAAGCTGGTCACCGGCGACATGCGCATCGGTCTGCGCGAGGGCCTCGTCGAGGAGGCCATCGGCATCGCCTTCGACAGACCGGCGGCGGACGTCGCTCGCGCGGTGATGCTGCTCGGTGACCTCGGCGAGGTGGCCTGCCTGGTTGCCCGCGGCGAGAGCGTCGACAGGCCAAGGTATTTCGCTCCGCTCCGCTTCATGCTGGCGTCGCCTGTCGCCGACGCTGCAGAGGCGGTGCGGCGCATGGGCGACGAGGTGTGGGTGGAGGACAAGTACGACGGCGTGCGCTGCCAGCTGCACCGGATGGACGGACGGGTGACGCTGTACAGCCGAGACCTCAACGACGTCACCGCGCAGTTTCCCGAGGTCGCGGAAGCGGCCGCGCACATCCCCGACGTCATCCTCGATGGCGAGGTGCTCGCCTTCCGCGAGGGGCGCGTGCTCCCGTTCCACGACCTGCAGACCCGGCTGGGGCGGCGAAACCCGTCAGCGGCGACGCGCCAGAGCGTGCCGGTCATCTACGTGGCCTGGGACGTGCTCCTGCACGGTGACGAGTCGCTGCTCGACGTGCCTCTGCGCGAACGCCGCCGCCGCCTGGAATCGCTGTTGCTGGGCGAGGGGTTCGCGCTGGCGCACCTCGAGGCCGCGGTTGGCGCCGACGCCGTCGACGAACGTTTCAGCGCGGCACGGGCGCGGCGCAACGAGGGGCTGATGCTGAAGGACCCGGACTCGGCGTACACACCGGGACGGCGAGGGCTGGCGTGGCTCAAGTTGAAGCGACCGCTGGACACGCTCGACGTTGTGGTGGTCGGCGCCGAATGGGGACACGGCAAACGTCGCGGTGTCCTCAGCGACGTGACCTTCGCGGTCCCCGACGACAGCGGCGAGCTGGTCGCCATCGGCAAGGCGTACACGGGCCTGACCGACGCGGAGATCGCCGAGATGACGGCGCTGCTGCTCGACATCACCACCGAGGACCACGGTCACCACCGCAGCGTGCGCCCGCAGATCGTTCTCGAGGTGGCGTTCGACGCGGTGCAGAGGTCGACGCGGCACCGCTCCGGCTACGCCCTGCGCTTTCCGCGCATCGCGCGCTGGCGACACGACAAGCCGGTCGAGGAGATCGACACACTCGAGCGCGTCGCCGCCATCGCCGCCAGCCAGACGCACGACCGCGAACAGCTCATCGACCCCGCCGGCTGAACCGGCCTTGCGCGTCAGCCGCTGTGGCACTCGAACGAGAACGAGGGTTGGAATGACGGGGCCACGAACAGGATCTCATCGTTCACCTCTTTCACCTCGGCCCAGCGCGCCGCCCGCAGCTCCGAGGCAAGCGCGCCCGCGGACGTGATGACCGCGTCGGTGTGGCTGGCGTCGAGCAGGTGCAGGGCGCTCGGATTGTCCACCACCCCCGCGGCGATGCGGACGTAGTCGGACACGACTCCGCCTCCCAGCGCCGCGTCGTTGCCGTACACGTAGACGTGCACCTGCGGCCAGCCCTGGTTGATCGCGAAGCCGGACTGAAAGTAGGGCAGCCAGAGGTTGACCGGGCGGTTGGTCCCCTGCAGGCCGGCGACCAGGCAGGCGGGGAACTGCTTGGACAGCGCGGAGTCCTGGGCGTCCTGCGACAGCCGCACGATCGAGACCACCAGCAGCGCAGTCGCCACTGCCAGCGCAGTCATGGGCAGCGCGACCCGCGCGGTGGGAAGTCGGTATCGCACCGGCAGCAACTCGGCCAGCGTCGGCGACATCAGCGCCACCGCGATGGCGATGTTGCGCACCGCCAGCAACGCCGCGGCCACCCCGATGACCGCGAGGATCACCTGCCCGGGGCGGAGGCGGTGGCGGTTCAGTGCCATCGACACCGCCGTGGCCACGATCAGCAACCCCAGGGGCGCCATCGCCACGGTGGTGAAGTCCGGCGACTGCCATTCCTGGATCAACCGGTGTGCAGCCGGAGTGCTGCCCAGGAGCGCGTAGCGGTACAGGGCGATGCCGTTGGGGTTGATCAGCGCGACCACCGCGCAGAGCAGCAGCGTCATTGCGGCGGTGAGCAGGCGCCGTCGCTGCACGGCGTCGAGCTGGCGACGCCAGAGTGCGTCGAGCAGGCCCGCGCCGAGGGCGACCGCGAGGAGTCCCAGGCCCACGGCGAACCCGGCATGCAGGTTTGCCCAGAGAAGGAACACGGGGACGAGCAGCCAGATGGCGCGCCCGCCGCGGCGCAGGTGACGGTCGAGAAGGAAGAGCGACCAGCACAGCAGCGCGAAGGTCAGCATCTGCGGACGCGTGCCGGTGATCGGCTGCATCGCCTTGGCGCCGAGCAG
>DATBCJ010000110.1:0-7991 GCA_036270565.1 Candidatus Dormiibacterota bacterium
CGTCGAGCGCGGCAACAAGCGAGTCCGCGGACGTGCCCTCCACGAGCAGAGCACTGATGTTGGGGAGTCGAGGGGCGGAGCGCGCGGCGATGCGTGTCGCCGCCGCCCGCGCCAGGATCGTCGACTCCATGGTGTCGCGGAGGGCCGCCTGGCGCATCGTCTGGTCGCGCTGCTCTCGTGTCACCAGCTCGGCGGCGACCGCGAACCCCGCGATGGCGGCGACGTTCTCGGTGCCGCTGCGCCGCCCGCGCTCCTGTCCGCCCCCGTCGAGTTGCGCGGTGAGGTGCGTCCCCCAGCGCGCATACAGCGCCCCGCAGCCCTTGGGCCCGTAGCACTTGTGCGCGGAGAAGCTGAGCAGGTCGACGTCGAGCCCGGCAGGGTCGACCGGTGTCCTTCCCAGCGCCTGGACCGCGTCGCTGTGCACCAGCACCGCCGGGTTGCGCGCGCGCACCAGCCGCGCCGCAGCGGCGACGTCCTGGATGGTGCCGACCTCGTTGTTGGCCAGCATCAGCGACACCAGCACGGTGTCGTCGCGGACGGCGGCGGCGACGCGCTCAGGGTCCACGCGGCCGTCACGGTCGCATCCCACCACGGTGACCTCCGCCTCGCCGCGCGCGGCGAGCGTGGCCGCCGTGGTGAGCACCGCGTCGTGCTCGACCGCGCTGACCACGAGGTGGCGGCCGCGCTCCGCGCCCCAGCGCTGCACCACCCCGCGAATGGCCAGGTTGTCGGCCTCGGTGCCGCCGCTGGTGAAGGTCAGCTCGCGATGCGCGCAGCCCAGGACGGCCGCGAGGCGATCGCGGGCGTCGTCCACGGCGCGGCGGGCGCTGCGCCCGCGGCCATGCGGGGATGACGGGTTTCCCCAGTGCTCGCGCAGCAGTGGAAGCATCGCGTCGACCACCTCCGGCGCCACCGGGGTGGTGGAGGCGTGGTCGAGGTAGATGCGCGGCGCCGCGATCAGCGCATCCCCAGCGAGCCCCAGAGCTCGAGCTTGTTGCGGACGGCATCGATCACAGCGTTGGTGAACTCGTCGGTGAACGAGTGACCCCCGAGGTCGGCCGTCCTGGTGCCCGCCCGCACCGTCTCGAACGTCGCCTCGTAGATGGCCCGCGACGCCGCTGTGCACGCGGGATCACCGGCGAAGCTCAACAGTGACGCCGCCGCCAGGATCATCGCCATGGGGTTGGCGATGTTCTTGCCGTGGAGCGCGGGCGCCGTCCCATGAGGCGCCTCGGCCATGACCACGTCGGGCCTGGTCGCGTCCTCGACGAAGCCGAGCAGCAGCGACTCGGCGCCCGCGATGCTGCCGAAGAGCTGGAGCACGAAGTCGCTGAGACAGTCGCCGTCGCGGTTGAGCGCGGGGATGACCAGGGCGTCGCCACCGTGAGCCAGCAGGAGTGCGTAGGTGGCGTCGATCAGCTGGGGCTCGTACGCCACGTCGGGGAAGCGCGCCGCCGCGGCGTCCATCTCCTCTTTGAACATCCCCTCGTACACTCGCGACACCGTGTACTTGGGTCCGCCGAAGACGCGTGCGTGGGCGCGTTTGGCGTGGGCGAAGGCGAAATCAGCGACCGCGCGGCAGGTCGCCCGCGAGATGTGCTCGGTGCGAAAGGCGATCTCGTCGCCGTCGCGCTGTTCGCGCCACTCCTTGGCGTCGTAGGCGTCGTCCACCGCCATCCGCACCACGCTCATCGGCGCGCTCGCGCCTCCGACCGAGGCCACACCGGGGATGCGCCGGCCGGTGCGCAGGATGACCTTGCCACCGACCCGCTGACGGAGCAGGGCGTTGGGGCTGCCCACGTCGCCGGCGCGCTCGGGGGTGACGGTGGCCGCCTTCAGCCCGAACCCGCACTCCACCATGGCCTCGGCGGCCTCGACGACCACCGCGTTGGCGGTGGCGCGACGGTTCTGCAGCGACAGGTCGAAGGTGCGCAGTTGCAACTCGACGCCGATGACGTCGGGCGCGATGACCCGCAGCGCTTCGTCGAGCAGCTCCTGGCCGGTCTGGTCTCCCTGCAGAACGGCGATGGTCGCGGTCATCGCCGACAGGGTAGCGGCGTGTCGCCACCGGTCGCTGCTACCGGCGTCCCTATGATCGACGCGTGCAGAGCAACGCCGAGAGCGAGGCCGAGAAGCAGCAGCGCCCGGCGGTGATCCTGGCCATATACAGCTGGGACATGGTGCTCGCGTTGCTCGCGCTGCTCGCCGCCCTGGCGGCCTTCGCCGGCCAGGCCACGGTCGGCAGCCGCACCGTCAGCGTGACCCTGGGTGAGCAGGTTCTCGCGGCGGTGTCGGCGGCGTCGCTCGCCGGTCTGCTCATCATCCTGGCCACCCTTCTCACCCGTCGCCAGCGTTGGGTCCGCCGGGCGCAGATCGTCACCTTTGCAACCGACATCGTGGTGGGCGCCGCCTCACTCCTGGTGGCAGCGCTGGTTCCCGGCCAGGGACTCCAGGCGGTCAGCGCATTGACCTCCATCCTCCTGCTGCTCGTCGACGCCATCGCCATCGTGGCCCTCACCGGCGAGCGCGTTGTGGCCTGGTACAACGCCGGCGTCGCCATGCCGCGCTACATCAGCGCCACCATCGCCTTCTGGGCGGCGAGCAGCGTGGTGCTGATCGTGCTCCAGGCGCTGCGCTGAGCTCCGCTCAGATCATCGAGAGCAGGTCGCCGACCACGGCGACCAGCGCGTCGTCGTCGAGCGGCTTGGCCATGACGGCCGCAGCCCCGAGCTGCTGGGCGCGCTCCTTGGTGCGTCGATCGCCGGCTGGGGTCAGGATGACCACGCCCGCCGGCGGGTGCTCGGGAGCGAAGCGCACCGCCTGGAAATACTCGAGCCCGTCGGTGTCGAGGGTGGTGTCGAGCAGGAGCAGGTCAGGCGCGTAGTCGCTCATCTCTCTGCGCAGCTCACGCATCTGGCGCACCCAGCGCACCTCGTGGCCGGCCCCGCTGAGGCACTTGGCGACCGGGGCGGCGACCGAAGCCTGGTCCTCAGCCAGCAGGATCCGGGCGCGTGTCCCCATCGACAGCGGATGGTAGCGAGCCCGGCCGCCGCCGGGTGCGGACGTTTGGGTCGGTGCCTGCCGTGCGCGTAGACTCAGGGTGATGCGCGCCCCCCGGATCTTCCGCCGCGTCTTCGATCGGACCGGCTCGGACGAGCTGGCTGGGGTCGGCATCAACCGCCTTCCCGCCGCCGATCGGCCGCACCTCGTCGACTCCCACACTCGCACCTTCTGGAGCCATGGGGGCGGCAACGCCGCTGCGACCCTGGTGGAGGCCGAGCGCGGCGAACCGGCTGCCCCGACCGGACGCGCGTCGACCCTGGTCGCCGACCACGAGCGTGGCGTCGCGTCGTCGGGCCGGCCGCGCGCCAACCCAGCCTTCAGTGAAGCGGTGTTCGTCGAGCTGATGCGGGCGCGGCAGTACCGTCGCGCCTACGGCCTGCTCAGCCCCGAGTGCCAGCAGAGCTGGGGCGCGCTGGAGGCGTTCGTCGCTGCCCAGCGCATCGGCGCGCTGGCCACCCTGCGCGGCGTCAAGGTCAACGAGGTGCGCCACCTCGAGGGCTGGCGCGACCCCGACTCCGGCATGGTCCACGCCCACGCCGCCGAGCTGGACGTGGTGTACGAGATCGGCGACGCATCGCGCACCGTCAGCCTGCCTCGCACGGTGCACCTGGTGGCCCACCGCGGCGCCTGGCGTTCGCTGTGTTACCCGACCGCGACACGGCAGCCCTGACACGCGACATCGGAGGCGGGCGCACCGCCCCGGGCTGCGTACAATGCGGCGATGGAGAACGCAGCTCTTCGGGGGCGCTTGCCCGTACGCGCGGAGACCGCGGTGTTCCCGCGACACATCGCGGGACCGATCGAGCGCACCGTTTTCGAGCTGCGGCGCATCGACCGCGACGCTGTGTGGCGCCGTCCGCGCGTGGGGCGCACGCGGCTTCTGCTGCGCGAGTCGGACGCCCTCATCGACCTGATCGAGCGCTGTCGCGAACGCGGCGACCGCCTGCTGCCGACGCAACTGTGGAGTGCTGTGGTGCGGTTCGTGGGCGCGCTGGACGGGGCGCTGCGCGACCAGCTCGGCATCAACCGCGAGCCCGGGCACGTTTCGGACGTGCTCTTCGCCAGCCAGGGATTGCTGCTCGAGCGTGCCCGCGATGAACGAGCACCCGTGACGGCCCGGATCATCCCGCTCTTCCGCGATTGAGATAACCCCGCCCCAGTGACCTGGGAGATCGCCGTCGCCGGCACGGTGCACGTCGACGACATCACCACTCCCGCGGGTCGCCGTCCCACGCAGCTCGGCGGCTCCGCCGTGTACTTCGCGCTCGCCGCGGCTGACCCGGCAACGGTCCACCTCAACGGTATCGTCGGGCGCGACCACGCCGCAGCGTTCGTCGAACTGCTGCGCGATCGCCACGTCAGCCTCGACGGCATGGTGGTGAGCGACGAGCCCACCTTCCGCTGGCACGCGCGCCACGACTTCGACCGCTGGGTCGCTGTCGACACGGTGAGCGACGAGGGCTGCGATCCGTCGTGGCAACCGCGGTTGGCGCCGGCTAGCGCGGCCGCGCCCGTGCTCTTCCTGGCGAGCATGCACCCGGCCCTGCAGCGCGACGTTCTTTCCCAGAGCTCCGCACGACTGGTGGGCGCTGACTCGATGACCGAGTACACGGAACCCGAACGTGACGCGGTGCGCGAGGTGGCGCACGCATGCGATGTGCTCTTCCTCAACCGCAGCGAGCTGGCCAGCTTGACCGGCGCGCCGATCACGACCTGGCGGCAGGAGGCCATCGCCATGTGCGGCGTGGGACGCCTGCGCGCCGTGGTTGTCAAGGGCGGTCCCGAGGGCGCAGCGGTGGTCACCGACGACGGGGTGATCTCCCGACCCGCGGCGCCGGTGGGCGACGTCGTCGACCCCACAGGCGCAGGCGACGCCCTGGCGGGCGGCTTCCTCGCAGCCTGTGCCGTGGCTGAGCGGGACGACACCGACTTCTTCCCCACCGCTCTCGAAGCGGGGCTGCGCAGCGCCGCCAGGGCCATCTCTCAGTTCGGAGTGGCCGGGCTCAGCTGATCACGCCGGGAAACAGGGTCGTGAAGAGGAGGACGGCGGTGAGCAGGATCAGCACCGATGCCAGTGCCACCGCGATGATGTTGTAGATGGGTCCGTTGCGACGTCTGCCCAGCAGCCGCCGGTCGTTGGCCAGGATGATGATGAAGACCAGCATGATCGGCAGAAGGATGCCGTCCAGCGTCTGCGTGCCGATGGCCACCCCGGCGATGGGCACCCCGGGGATCAGCATGATCCCGGCGCCGAGAGCGAGCAGCCCGATGAAGATGGTGAAGAACAGCGGCGCGTCACGGAAGCTGCTCTGAACGCTGCGCTCGGCGCCGAACGCCTCACAGATGACGAAGGCGGTGCTCAGGGGCAGCACCGCGGCGGCCAGCAGCGAGGCGCCGACCAGCCCGACGGCAAAGAGCTGTTGCGCGTGGACGCCTGCCAGCGGGGCAAGGGCTGAGGCGGCCTGCTGCGCCGAGTTCACCCCGATGCCGGCGAGCCCGTGCGGGTACGCCGGAGATGGCCCGAACAGCGTCTTCGAGGTCGTGATCACGATGAACATGGCGACCGCGACGGCGAAGATCGATCCGCTGATCACGTCGGCCCGCACCAGACGGAGGTCTTTCTCCTGCGTTCCCTTGTCGACGATGGAGGACTGCAGGAACAGCTGCATGTACGGCGTGATCGAGGTGCCGATGAGCGCGATCAGGTCGACGAAGTAGGCGCCCTGCGCCACCGACGCCGGGTGCGCCAGGTCGGGCACCACCGCGCTGCGAGCGATCGCTCCCCAATCGGGGTGCACGGTGAACGCCGTGATGATGTACGACACAAAGGTCAGGCCCAGCGCCAGGAACACGCGCTCGACGATGCGGCGGTTGCCGCGCATCACCAGGACGCCGATGAGAATGGCGGCGCCGATGACCGCAACCGGGAGCGGCACCCCGAGGAGGTCCAGCCCGCCGGCGACTCCCGCGAACTCCGCCAGCGTCGTACCGCCGTTGGCGACCAGGACGACGACCGCGGCAAACAGCGTCCAGCGCACGCCGAATCGTTCCCGGATCAGGTCCATCAGACCCTTGCCGGTCACCGCTCCCAGGCGGGCCACCATCTCCTGGGTGATGATCAGGGCGACGAGGATGGGCAGGAAGGCCCACAACAGGTGGTTGCCGTACTTCGCCCCGGTGTTGCTGTAGGTGAACACCCCGCCGGCGTCGTTGCCGGCGTTGGCGACGATGATCCCGGGCCCGATGATCGCAAGGTAGCGCCACATCCCGCCCAGCCGGCGCGGGCGTGTGCGACGGCGGTCACGCCGCTGGGCAACCACCTCCGCGGCTCGGCGGCGCAGCGCGCCGGTCTGACGGGGGGCCGTCTTCACGCGCGTTCCGGTGTCGCATCAGAGCGCCCTGGCGCGGCGTCGCACGCCGGCGGGCATCACCTCGTCCATGGCGTCGTCGATGGTGACGATCCCCTGCATACGGTCATCGTCGTCGACCACCGGAACCGCGAGCAGGTTGTACTTGGACATGACGGCAGCCACGTCCTCAGGCCGGCCGTCGATGGGGACCGCCACCACTCTCTTGATCATGATGTCGGCGATGGGCGTCCCCGGCCCGGCCACGATCAGGTCGCGCAGCGAGAGCACGCCGAGCAGGCGCTCATCCTCGTCGACGACGTACACGTAGTAGATGGACTCGGCGTTGGGCTCGAGCTCGCGAAGGCGATCGATGGTCTGCTGTGCTGTGAGGGTGACCGGGACGGCGACGAACTCCGTGGTCATCAGGCCACCGGCGGTGTCGTCCTCGTAGCCGAGTAGCTCCTCGACGTCCTCCACCTCGCCGGCCTCCATCTTGGCGATCAGCTGCTCACGCCGCTCCTCGGGGAGGTCACCGAGGAGATCGGCCGCCTCGTCGGGGGACATCGCCTCGAGGATGTCGGCAGCGCGCTCGTCGTCGAGCCGGGAGAGGATCTGCGCCTGCACCTCGCCCGACGACTCCTCGACGACGTCGGCGGCGACCTCGTCGTCGAGCGAGGCGAAGATGGCGGCGCGGTCGCGGCCGCCGAGCTGCTCGACGATCTCCGCGATGTCCGCAGGGTGCATCTTGCTCAGCTTCTGATGGCTGATCCGCAGCCGCACACTGCGCTCGTCACTGTGCACGGGGTCGACCGCGTCCCAGGAGATCAGCCTCTGCGGAAAATCGCGGCCGGCGAGGTGGGTCACGCGCCTGCCCAGCCGCTCCACACCCAGCCGGCGCAGCAGCCCGCGGGCGCCGATGTCGACACCCACCAGCAGCATCCTGCCGTCCTGGTGTTGCAGCTGGAGGTCGTTGACCCGCACCACCCTGCGGCCGTCGGTGTCGACGATCTGTTTGTCGAGGATGTCGCGAGCCAGCCAGATCTCCTCGTCGGCGTGGGCATAGAGCTGCAGGCTGCTGGTGGGCACGTTGAGGCTCAATTCCTCCGCCTCGCCGGCCCGGACCGCGCCCCAGTCGATGACCGCGGGCAGGTCCTTGCTGCGCCCCCTGATGGCGACTGCGGTGACCACCGGGTAGGGCTCATCCATGCGCACGATCAGGTCGCGCACGGTGCCGACCGTCCGCTGATCGACGTCGACGACGTCGGCGCGCAGGAAGTCACTGAGGAAGATCACAGCCGGCTGATGGTGCCACCTGAGGGGTATTCCCGGGGCAGGTATGATCGCCGCCCCATGGCTCGCACACCCACGTCCCGCGACCTCGGCACCCCGATCGACCGCAACATCGCGCTGGAATTGGTGCGGGTCACCGAGGGCGCGGCCATGGCCGCCGCGCCCTACATGGGCCGCAACCGCAAGAACGACGCCGACGCCGCGGCCGTCGACTCGATGCGGCGCAGCCTCAACTTCGTCGACATGGACGGGGTGGTGGTGATCGGCGAGGGCGAGAAGGACGAGGCC
>DATBCJ010000111.1:0-8921 GCA_036270565.1 Candidatus Dormiibacterota bacterium
GCTGCGAGCGCATAGAAGGCGAGCAGCACCCCGATGTCGGCGTCGCTCTGCGGCCAGGTCACGCCCATGCCCTCGAGTGCCCAGAAGGTGCCGAACGAGGTGAGCATGGTACCGACCACCAGCTGCAGCAGGCTCCGCGGGATCCGCGACACCACGTTCTTGAGAGCGAACCCGATCGCCCCGATCACCACCACCGCCGCCACGCCGGCGACGATCGCCGGCCCCAACTGGCCCGCCGTCGCCCCGAACGTCACCACGATGAACGCGACCTCGAGTCCTTCGAGGAGGACGCCCTTGAACGACAGGACGAAGGCGACCCAGTCGACGCCCGAGTCCGCAATCGGCTCGTCGTCGGCGTCCTCGCCGCTCTGGAACCCGGCCAGCCCGCGAGCGGCGACCCGGACGATGCCCTTCCGGAACCACTGCAGCCCGAACAGCAGGAGAAGGGCGCCGACCAGCACGCGGAGCGCCCCGATCGGGATCGCGGTGAGCGCCGCCCCGAGGACCGCAACAACCACCGCCAGCACCCCGAACCCTGCGCCCGCGCCGAGGAGTGCCGACCGCCAGCCCCGGGCGGTGCCCACCCCGAGAACGATCGTCACCATCTCGATCGCCTCGACCGACGAAGCCAGGAAGGTCGTCAACAGGACGACGGATACGCTGGTCATCGCTGCGGCTGCGGGTCGTCTGCGGTGAGCCCGAACCGTGCCGCGCTCACGTCGAGGCGCCCCAGTCCCTCGCCGACGAGGTTCCGCCAGCGATCCGCAATCGCGACGGCCACGGGCACCGTCTCGGAGCCTGTCGCCGCCGCCACCAGGTCGAGGTCCTTCAGTCCCCATTCCAGCGGGAACTGGGGCGAGTGATCCGCGTGTTCCATCTTCGCCAGCCGCGCCAGCGCAGTCCCGGAGGCCAGTGGCCCGCCCTGCACCGCATCCAGCAGCGTCTTGTAGGAGATATCCAGACGGTGGGCGGCGGCACTCACCTCCGCGGCGGCTTCGACCTCGAAAGCGAGCCAGGTGTTGAGCACCAGCTTCATCCGCGTTCCCTGACCGGCCGGGCCCAGCCAGAGAACGTGCTGCCCGAGCGCGGCGAGCACGGGCTGAAGCGTCCCCTGCGCCGCGTCCGGACCGGAGGCGAGGACCGTCAGCTGGCCGGTGCGCGCCGGGTCCCGCGTGCCGCTCACAGGCGCGTCGACGAACGCCACGTCAGCGCGGCGCTCGGCAACCTCGGCGACGAGTCGATCGGTCGCGTCCAGGCCGATCGTGCCCATCTGCGCCCAGACAGCGTTCGCTGGGATCGCTGCCAGCGCCCCGTGGCCGATCATGACGTTCTCGAGCACATCGCCGGTCGGCAGCATGGTGATGACCACGTCGGCGTTGCGGACGGCTTCGGCCGCGTCCGCGTGGGCGCTCGCGCCGCGATCGGCGAGGCGGGCCGTCGCCGCCGGGGTGCGGTCCCACACGTCGACGGCGAAGCCCCGGTCGAGCAGACGCTCGGCCATGCCCGCGCCCATGATCCCGGTCCCGAGCAGCGCCACCCTCGGGTTCATTGGTTTCCCTCCGGCATCTGCTCCGGGCTGGGACCGCCAACGGGCACCTCGTCGGCGACGATCTCGTCGATCCGTCGCAGTGCGGATGCGTCGAGGGTGAGCTGGGTGGCGGCGATGGCGTCGTCGACGTGGCGCGGGTTGCGCGTCCCGAAGATGGCGACCTGAACGGCGGGATTGGCCAGCGTCCAGGCCAGGGCCAATCCACTGACCGTGGTGCCGAGCTCGACCTCCGCGAAGCGCTGCAACGCCTCCACGACCCGCAGGTTGCGGCGGTACGGCTCGCCTCGGAACACGTCGCTCGACGCGCGCCAGTCGCCGGGCGCGAACGTCGTATCGATCGTCATCGACCCGCTGAGCAGCCCGTGGGCGAGCGGCCCGTAGACGAGAACACCGATGTCGTGCGCGAGGGTGTAGGGGAGGACCGATTGTTCGATGTCTCTGCGGAAGAGGTGGTAGGGCGGCTGCAGTGTCTCCACCGGCAGGGTGGCGCTGAACTCCTCAATCTGGGCGGCGTCGAAGTTGGAGACGCCGACGTGACGCACCTTCCCGGCGCCGACCATCTCGGCGAGCGCGCCCGCCGTCTCGCTGAAGGGCGTGTTCGGGTCCGGCCAGTGAATCTGGTAGAGGTCGACGTAGTCGGTGCCCAGCGCCCTGAGGCTTTCGTCGACGCCCTTCTTCACCCAGGCCGGGCTGGCGTCGCGAGCCACACCTCCACCCGGTGTCGGCCGCAACCCGCCCTTGGTCGCGATCACCACCTGGTCGCGAGGACGGCCCGACAGCGCCCGTGCCAGCAGCCGCTCCGACGCGCCGAATCCGTAGCCCTGCGCGGTGTCGAAGAAGTTGATCCCGCTGTCCGCCGCATGGCGGATGGCCGCGATGGCAGCGTTCTCGTCGGTGGCGCCCCAGTCGCCGCCCAGCTGCCAGGTGCCGAATGCGATGGGGGAGACGCGCAGGTCACTGCGCCCCAGTCGTACCCGGTTCATGTGCACCTCCTCTTGATCATGACGTCACGCTCAGCCCGCGTTGGCGATGATCTGCTTGGCGATGGTCGACGCTTGGTTGATGTTGATGGCGAAGCCGAGCCCGGTTGCGTTGCTCACGCCGAGCGTTGGGATGCCGACCACCTGGCCCTGCAGGTTCACCAGCGCGCCGCCGCTGTTGCCGGGATTGATGTCCGCGCTGGTCTGGATCATCCCGGTCAGCGTCGGTCCCTGGATCAGCTGTCCCGTGCTGCTCTGCGACGACTCGGACTCGGTGCGGTTGAGCGCGCTCACGATTCCCTCGGTGACCGTGCCCTGCAGGCCGATGGGGTTGCCGAACGCCAGCACGATGTCACCCACCGCCAGCTGGGACGAGTTGCCGAACGTGGCCGGTGGCAGCCCCGAGCCGGTGGTCCTGATCACCGCGATGTCGTTGCCGGGGTTGGTGCCGACCAGGGTGGCGGTGAGGTGCGCGCCGACTGGGCTGGTCACCATGAACGACGTGTAACTCTCAACCACGTGGTTGTTGGTGATGATGTCGCCCTGGTTGTCGAACACGATGCCCGAACCGAGCCCGGCGGGCGTCGTCACCTCGACGACCGCGGGGGCCATGATCCTGGCGATCCTGGTGAAGTCGTTCTGCAGGCCGGCCACGGTGGTGCCCGGCGCTCCTGAGGCGCCGGCAGACGCGGCCGTTTTCGTGGTGGCGGTGTCGCAGGCGGAGCAGACGAGGAGCGCTGCGCCACCGGCCGCCAGTGCGCTTCCGAAGGAAACCCGGTTGTTGCTCATGGCTCCGCCTCCATTCCCTGCCTGTGCCCTCGGTATGCCATTGTGGGACAGGCCGCGGCAAGGACATCGGCCCCACCCTCCTCGTCCCCGACGAGAACGCCGCCGTGTAGCCGGGCTCACAAGAGCCGAGGGGACACGATGACCGCGGCCCATCCCTCAGCGCATTAAGATCGACCCGACTTCAGTGAATCGAATTCGCGGAGGTGGTCGAGGTATCCCAGCCGCCCACCCAGGAGACCCAGCGCCGGACCGGTGACCGCGGCCCCGGCACGCCCGGGCAAGCGCCATGGTGGTCGTGGGCGGAGGTTCGACGAGGCACGCCGCTGCGCCTGAGCATTGACCTCGTCCAGTACGGAGTCGCCGTCGTGCTGATCCTGCTTGCGGTGGTCGTGCTCATCCGCAGCTTCATCGACTTCATCGGGAACGTCAACGACTATCCACAAACCCTGGTCAGCGCCGTCGACGGCGTGCTCGTGGTCATCATCCTCGTCGACATCCTGCGAACGGTTCTCACCCACCTGGAAGGCTGGGGCTTTCCGTTCCGCCCCTTTCTTGTCATCGGGATCATCGCCGCCGTCAGAGACATCCTTGCGGTGTCGACGCGGTTGACCCTTGCACCCGCGGGAAACCCCAGCAGCGGTCAGGTGCCCCTGCCCCAATCGCTATTTGAGCTGGGGACAAGCGCAGGCGTCGTGCTTGTCCTTGCTGTGGCACTGCTCGTGACCCGCGGCCAGGCCGTCAGTGAAGAGAACGGCGACCGGTCCCTCTGGGCGGAAGGTCCTCAACCGGCCAGCGAGAGGAAGGGCGCCGTCGACTTCTGACTCCCAAAACGGGCGAGGAACTCCGCGGCAGGAAGCGCACGGCTGAAGAGGAAGCCCTGGCCGCAGCGGCATCCCGCGGCCCGCAACACCTCGGCTTGATCAGGACGCTCGATGCCTTCCGCGACGGTATCGAGGCGCAGGCTGTGCGCCAGGCCGACGACACTCGTTGCCAGCGCGCGGTCGTCGTCGCTGCGCGCAAGGCGGTCGACGAAGGGCTTGGCGATCTTCAGGCTGTCGATGGGGAGGTCGCGAAGGCAGCTCAGCGATGAGTACCCCGTGCCGAAGTCGTCGACGGCGATCTTCGTCCCACGCGAACGCAGATCCCGCAGGGCGTCGACGGCGCGCGCGTCGTTGACCATGACGTGCTCGGTCACCTCGAGGGTGAGGCGGTTGGGGTTCACGCCGTGCCGGGCGAAGATGCCGGCGACGTCGTTCACGAGCTCAGGCTCCTGCAGCTGGCGCGCCGAGACGTTCACGCTGAGATGAAGGCTCGGGAGTGTGCGCTGCCAGGCGGACAGCTGCCGGCAGGCCTCGTCAAGCACGAACCGTCCCAGGGGAACGATGAGGCCGGACTCTTCGGCGATCGGGATGAACTCGTCCGGGCCGACCATGCCGCGGACGGGGTGAGCCCAGCGAACCAGCGCCTCGGCGCCGATCACCTCGCCGGTCGTCAGGGAGACGATCGGCTGATAGTGGACCCGGAGCTCGCGCCCGCTGACGGCCCGCTCGAGGTCCGCGCGGAGCTGGTGGCGGGCCAGCACCTCGACGTGCATGAGCGGCTCGAAGACGACACATTGATCCTTGCCCTGCGCCTTGGCTCGGTACATCGCGATGTCGGCGCTGCTGAGCAGGTCGTCGACGCTGGCCACCGACGGGTTGTCGATGACCACTCCGATGCTGCCACGCACGGTCACGTCCCACGCCGCCAGGTTGAACGGGCGGCGCAGAGCCGCCAGGATGCGATCGGCGACGGCGACGGCGTCGTCAACGCGCGCCGTCGATCGAAGCATGACCGCAAACTCGTCGCCGCCCAGCCGCGCCGCCGTGTCCGCCGGCTCGAGGCAGGAGCTGAGACGCTGTGCGATCTCGATGAGAAGCTGATCGCCCGCGGGATGACCGAGAGTGTCGTTGACGGTCTTGAAATCGTCGACGTCCAGCAGGAGGACGGCGAAGTCGTCGCGCGGACCGTGGAGGAGAGCGGTCTGGATCCGCTGGGCGAGCAACGCTCGGTTGGCAAGTCCGGTGAGCGAGTCATGGAACGCCTGATGCTCGAGCTTGGCCTCGAGCCGTCCGTTGGCGAGCGAGACGCTGGCGGGTCCGGCGAACGCCTCCAGCAGGTCGAGGTCGGCCCGACCGAATGAGCTGACGGTGTCGCGCCGGTTGCCGATGAGGAGGGCACCATTGACACCCCCGTCCGCCGAGACGGAGACGGCGATACCGTCGCGCCATCCACGAGCCGCGAGCACGCCCGGGGGGCCGCCGGGGCCAAGCACCACCGCCTGCTGGCGCAGCGCCAACTCGCCCCGGTCGCCCGCGTCCTCGGTGGTGGCGATGACCGGGCCGTCCCCGGGCCCCATGGTGAACCGCCTGGCCTCTCCTGGCGAAACCGCCGGGAGGAGGATCAGCTCGGCCACCTCGGCGTTGAACATGTCGCGAGCCCGGGAGAGCATGGTGGCAATCGACGCATCGACGCCACGGCTGCGATGCAGCGCACCGCTGGCCTCGAAGAGCTGGCGCACCTGGCCGTGCCTCTGACGCTCGGACAGGTAGCTCCGGTAGGCGGCCGCGAGCACCACGCATGGGATGAGGAGCAGCGCCGCGAGCTGTGGGTCCTGCCCGGCGACATGGAGACCGGACAGTCCGAGGATGGTGTTGAGAACCGACGCCGGCAACATGAAGGCCAGCGTCCTGGCGACCTGACGAATCGGGAGCGCGCCCGCCGATGCGACGACGATCACCAGGACCACGACCTGGGCAAGTGCAGATGACGTGACGGTTCCGGCAAGGGTTGCCAGCCAACCGAAACTCGAGCCGACCGTGTGCCCGCCCAGCAGCGCCTGCATCACAACGATGGCCACGCTGGCCTCCACGAGGAACGTGGCCAGGTTGAAGATCACCTTCACCGGTTGCTGGCGACGGTACAGAACGAGGGAGAGGGCCGTCCCGATGAAACCGCCGGTGATGAGCGCAGTCGGCGACGCCGCCACCAGGCCGAGCACCATCGGCACCTCGCTGAGGGTGAACGTGTATGCCTGGTTGCGGACGGTGATGTGAGCCACGAGGATGCCCGACAGCAGGTAGGCGATGGACAGCCCCCACCAGGGGATGACCACCTGCCCGGCCACCGACTGGCGCCCGTGCAGCACGCCCACCGTGAGGGCCACCGCAGCAACAGCGACCACGCCGGTCACGGCCCACACACGACGTCCGGCGGCGGACGGCCGTGTGCTAGGACCGTCTGCCGCCGGTGACAGTGACGGAGCTGTGCTGCTCCCTAGTTCCATTGATGGCCGGACCACTGGGCGCCTGACCACTGCGCGCCGGACCACTGCGCACCCGACCACTGGGCGCCGGACCACTGGGCGCCCGACCACTGCGCGCCGGACCACTGCGCGCCGGACCACTGTGCGCCGGACCACTGCGCGCCGGACCATGCGTTGCCCGCCCAGCTGGCGGAGCAGGAGCAGGCGCCGGCCCACGTGGAGCCGTTCCAGCTACCGCCGCTCCACGCCGACGCAGCCGCCGACGCCGTGGCCCACCTGGAGCCGGCCCAAGCGCTGCCCATGATGTCCTTCTCACCGGTCAGCGCGGACCCGTTGACGGTGACATCGCTGCCGCCGCGAGCCTGGTCGAGGGAACCGCTGCCGGTCGCCCGTGTCCAGCTCTGCGATCCCGACGGCCATGCCGCGGCGGCCGCGTTGAGGTTGATCATCCCCGAGCCTTCGGCGCTCTGATCGAGCAGGCCCAGCGGAGAGGAGGTGGACTTCAGGGCGGACTTGACCTGATCGGGGGTCAGGTTGGGATGGGCCTGCAGCAGCAGGGCGACCCCGCCCGACACCACCGCCGTGGCCTGCGACGTGCCCGAGCCGCGGAAGAAACGCGAGTTGACCACGGCCCCGGGGTGGGCCTGGTCGATCGCCGATCCAGGGTCACGGAGGCTCTCAATCGACACGCCGGGGGCGACCACGTCGACCGGGCGCTTGCTGCTGCGACTCGAGAACGGAGCCACGGTGGAGCAGCCGAGCAGGTTGGCTCCGTTCAGGTTGGCGGCCCCAACCGCCAGCACGTAGGGATCGACCGCGGGATCGGTGAGCGATCCGTGGGTGGTGCCGTCGTTGCCGCCCGAGACCACGGTGACGATGCCGTGATGCCAGGCGTTCTCCACCGCGAACGCGATGGGGTCGAGCTGATAGCTCTGCAGGCTCTCGGTGCCGTAGGAGAGGTTGAGCACACGGATGTTCAGCCCGGGGTCGTTGCGGTGTTGCACAACCCAGTCGATGGCGGCGAGCACCTGCGAGACATCGGCGACGCCGTTGGAGTGAGACGCGACCTTGAGGACGACGAGATGGGCGCCGGGTGCGACGCCCCGGAAGCTACCGCTGGCGCCGTCGTTGCCGGCGATGATGCCGGCCATGTGCGTGCCGTGGCCGTACGTGTCCAGGTAGCGTGTCTGCGCGGCCTGTGACTCGAACGAGAGGTCGGGACCGTTGATCACCTTGCCCGAGCCGTTGAGGCCCTGGACCGGCACCACCCCGGAGTCGATCAGCGCGACGCCCACCCCGGATCCATCGATCCCGCGGGAATACAGCTGGCTGGCTCCGATCGCCTGCTCCGCCTGGGTCAGCGTCGTCGGCGGCGTTGTGGCACCGTCGTCCCAGCCGGCGGATGTGATGCCCAGCGTGTTGGTGATCGGACAGAGAAGGTTCCCCAACAGCCCGCTCGCGGTGGCGGGTGGCGCGTGCGCGACGACCGCAACACTTGCCAGCAGTGTCGCTGTCAGTCCGACAAGAACCGCTCTCGCGGCGCTCAGCCGGGTAGGCGATGAACGCATGGTATCCACTCCTCAGACGGTCCCCCGAAACGATCACCGCCATCATTCGGGTGTGCTCGAACCGGGCGCCATGAAGGGGATGTCGAGGCTTTGCAACGCGGCAGTGATTTAGCACCGCTTCGTCACTGCGCGTGCCATCCGTGCGGCCGGTTGTGATGTTGAGGGACCCAGTCGCCTTCCCTCGCACGATGTGACGGCAGGAGCGTCGGCCGACGCCTTCCCCTGCCGTCGCATGGTGCCGTTGTCCACCGCGTCCTACAAGGAGCGCGGGATGGCGGTCGTGGTCACCGGCGCACGGCGGGCGTCGGCGCTCACTTTGGTTCGCACAAGGAAACTAATATTATTGGACCCGTGAGAGTGGAGATCAGTCCCCCGAGCGACACCGCCGAGCCTGGCCGCTCCGGCGTCGACAGCGAGAGGGCGGCTGTGCGCCAGCCGCGCCGGAGGGGGTCGCCCACGGTGGATCGGGTCTCGGCCGGGTCGGCCGACAGGCTTCACCGGGCCATGTCACGAGCGCTGGGCCGCGACGATTGGAGGCTCCAGCTCTGGGATGGGCGCGCCGCTGGAGCAGACTCCCCGGTGTTCACGGTCACGCTGCGATCCCGCGACGCCGTCGACCGCCTTCTCGGTGGCGTTCCCGAGAAGGCCTTCGGGCGCGCATACGTCGAGGGATTGGTCGAGGTGACACCTCTCGAGCCATTCCTGGAACCCCTGGCCTCGGCGCCGCCCTC
>DATBCJ010000112.1:0-13900 GCA_036270565.1 Candidatus Dormiibacterota bacterium
TGGGGTGCAGCGTCGCCGTGGGGTTGCTCGCCAAGGAGACCGACCTGCCGGTGATCATCGTGCTTGCCGGCGTCGTGGCCTGGCGGTGGCGCCGCCTGCTCGCTCCCGTCGACGCCCTGCCGATCGGCGTGCCGATCGCGGTCATCGCGGGGTGGTGGTACGCGCGCAACCTGGTGTCGTTTCACCGACCACTGCCGCCGCTGACGCCGATCGGCACGGCTCCCATCAAGCTGCGCACCACCGGGCAGCTGAGCTCGTTTCTCACCCAGTCGCTGCACGGTCTCTTCAGCCCCGAGCGCTACCAGGGGTCCCCGGTGATCCTCCCGCCCGCCGGTCGGGTCCTTCTCGACGTGTTCGCCGTCGTGGTGGTGGGCCTGGTGGCAGCCGGCGTGGTGCTGGCTGCGAGGTCGTGGAGGCGGTGGGAGGTCTCGCGCAGAGGCGCGGTGGCCGCCTACGCGCTGGCGGCCGTCGGGGCGGCCGCGTTCTCGCTCGGCAATGCGGTTCTCGTCGTCTACCAGCCGCAGGGACGCTACCTGCTGGTGGGGGCGACGGGGCCGCTGCTGGCGCTGGTCTGGGCAATCCGGCGGCTGGCGCGCCACCGCCGGTCCATCGTCGCCGTCTCCACGGTGTGCGCCGCCGCCGCGCTCACCATCTCGATCATGGGACTGGCGGTGGCCCGGGCGGGGACGGGATGAGATGACCGCCCGCCTGCCCGACCTCAGCCTGGTCCTCCCCGCTCACAACGAGGTGGAGAACATTCGCTGGTTGCTGCCGCACCTGGCCACAACCCTGCCGGCGCTGGCCGAGCGCTACGAGGTCGTCCTGGTCGACGACGGCAGCACGGACGGCACCGCGGACACCGCCACGGCACTGGCCGTCGACCTCGGCATGGACCTGCGCATCGTGCGCCACGAGGTCAAGAGCGGCTACGGCGCCACCGTCGGTGACGGGCTCCGGGCCACTCGCCTGTCGTACGTGGCGTTCACCGATGCGGACGGGCAGTTCGAGGTCGCGGACTTCGCGCTCCTGCTGCCGCTGTTGGACAACGCCGACCTGGTGGGCGGGTGGCGCGAGGAGCGCAGCGACGCAGCCATGCGGTCGGTGGTGAGCTGGGTCTTCAACACGCTGGTGCTGGTGCTGTACCGGCTGCCGTACCGCGACATCGACTGCGCCATGAAGGTGATGCGACGCGAGGTTCTCGACTCCATGGAGTTGCGCGCGCGCAGCGCGCTGATCAACACCGAGCTGTACTACAAGGCGCGCCACGCAGGCTGGCGCATCGCCCAGCACCCGGTGCCCCACCATCCGCGCCGCGCGGGGCGCCGCTCCGGTGCACGTCCGCGCGCGATCGCCCGGGCCATCAAGGAGCTGGTCGTCTTCCGGTGGACGATGCGCCGCTCGCTGCCCCGGACGCGCTGATCAGAGCGCCGCGCCCTCGGCCACGCGTTCGTCGGCAGCGTCGTCGGCAGCCAGCTCGCCTGACCCGGTGTCGGCGTCCGGCGAGCGGTACACGTCGCCGCCGGTGCGCCAGTCCACCGCGGTCACCAGCGTATGCGGACGGACTCGTGCGGCATGACGCTCGACCACGTGGATGACGTCGTCGATGAGGGTGTCGGCGAGCGCGTGGGGCTGAAGACCGAGGTCGAGCAGGTGCTGGTGCTTGGCGTTGTAGTAGTGGCCCTCGAGCTCGACGCGCGGGTTGGGCCGGTGCACGATCTCCGTGGCGAGCCCGTGCGCCGCGCGGGCGTCATGGACACGGTTGGCGAGGTCGAGGATGCTGAACTGCTCGGTGAACTGGTTGAACACGCGGAACTCACCGGCTGCCGGCGGGTTGAGGCAGGCCAGCTCCACGCACGCCACGGTGTCGCGGATGTCGAGGAAGCCACGCGTCTGGCCACCCTTGCCGTGCACGCTCAGTGGCTGGCCAATCGCCGCCTGCACACAGAAGCGGTTGAGCACGGTGCCCCAGATCCCGTCGTAGTCGAAGCGGGTGGCGAGGTCACGATGCAACGCCGTCTCGGTGGTGTTGGCGCCGTACACGACGCCCTGGTTGAGGTCGGTGGCGCGGAGCCCCCAGATCCTGCAGGTGAACGCGATGTTGTGGCTGTCGTGCACCTTGCTGAGGTGGTACATCGACCCCGGCTGCTTGGGGAACGGGAGCCGGTCGGTGCGGCCGTTGTGGGTGATGTCGATGAAGCCCTCTTCGATGTCGATGTTGGGGGTGCCGTACTCGCCCATGGTGCCGAGCTTCACCAGGTGGCAGTCGGGGGCGTGGTCGCGCAGCGCGAAGAGCAGGTTGAGCGTGCCGACCACGTTGTTCACCTGGGTCTCGACCGCGTGGGCGCGGCTGATCATCGAGTACGGCGCCGAGCGCTGCTCGGCGAAATGCACCACCGCGTCGGGCGACGTCCCGCGCACCAGGGCGGTGACCGCGTCGGCATCGCAGAGGTCCAGCTTCTGCCAAGCGATTGTCCGGCCGCTCACCTCCGACCAGCGCTCCACGCGCTTCTCCATGGAGGCGATCGGCACCAGGCTGTGGGTGCCGCAGCGACGATCCCAACGGCGCCGCACCAGGTTGTCGACCGCGACCACGTCGTGGCCCTTGGCGGAGAGGTGCAGCGCGGTGGGCCAGCCGAGGTAGCCGTCGGCACCGAGGACGAGGATGCGCACGTTCAGGTGACTCCCGGGGTGATTGTGGTGGCGACGGTCGGCGCGCGTGACGCAAAGAACTCCGCGGTGCGCGCCAGCCCGTCCATCAACGAGGTCTGTGCCCGCCAGCCTAGCCACCGCTGCGCCCGCGAGACGTCGAGCGCGGCGCGGCGCACCTCTCCCGAGCGCGCCGCCTGGGTCTCGATCCCCGCGGTGGAGCCGGTGAGCTCGACCAGCCCGGCCACGATATCGCGCACCGAGGTCTCCCTGCCAGTGCCGACGTTGACCGCCCCGCTGCGACGGCTCTGCAGCGCGGCGACGGTGGCGTCGGCGACGTCTTCCACGTAGACGAAATCACGGGTCTGCAGGCCGTCCCCGTAGATCACCGCGGGACGGCCGTCGATCAGCCGGGTGGCGGTGATCGCCACCACCCCGGCCTCGCCGGTCCCGTCCTGGCGTGGGCCGTAGACGTTGCCGTATCGGAGCGCCAGCGTGCGAACCCCCGGCCCGGCAACGGCGGCGAGGTAGGTCTCCTCACAGAACTTCTCGGCGCCGTAGGCCGAACGCGGCGCCGGCCGAAGCCGCTCCGGGGCGGGAAGGGTCCTGGGGTCTCCGTACACCGCGCCGCCCGAGGAGGCGATCACCACCGACGCGCAGCCGGCGGCCTGCGCCGCCGCGAAACAGGCGACCGACTCGGCGAGGACTCGTCGGATGTGGGCTGCCGGGTCACGCAGCGCGCGGTTGACGCCACCCTTGGCGGCGAGGTGGACCATCGCGTCCGGTCGGAAGCGCTCCATGCCAGCGCGCCCCTCCACGGACCCGCCGCCAGCCGCGAGCACCTCGACGTCGCCGGGGAGCGGGACTCCACAGGGATGGGAGAGGTCATCGATCACCAGCACCCGGCAGCCGGCCTCGGCGAGGCGGTCGACGAGGTGGGAGCCAATGAAGCCGGCGCCCCCGACGACCACGACGCGGCCCGGGAGGCCGCCGCGCCTCACTGGGCCGAAGCCCGCGCCCGACCGCCCCGGCTGAGCCGCAGGTAGGCGATGGCACCGGCCACGCCCAGCGGAAGGGTGACGGCCAGTCGGGTCAACAGGGTGATCGCCAGCGCCCCGGCCGACCCGGTGCCGGCGTGGACGAGGAAGGCGACCAGGACGACGTCGGCGGGGCCGATGCCGAACGGCAGGCTCGAGGCGCTGCCGACCACCTGGGACAGCGCGAACGCGGCGGCGGCGATCCACAGGGGCAGCGCGATCCCGACCCCGCCGGCAAGGAGCTGGATCTGCAGGCCGCAGACCGCCACCACCGCGGCGGTCAGGAGCGTGAAGCGCAGCGTCAGGGGGCCGTCCCCGGCGAGCCGCCAGAGCTGGCCTCCGGCGTGCACGAGACGGTCGCGCCAGCCGCGGGAGGCCGCGAACCCACCCGCAGCTGGGGCGGGACGGCGGACAGCGCGGGCCCCAAGCCAGGGCAGGGCGAGCAGGAGGATGCCCGCGGCGGCCACCGCCACCAGAGCGGGGCCCCGGGCGACGAACGGAGCGGCACAGACCGCACCGAGGACCATGAGCTGGCCGAAGCTGAAGATGCGCTCGTAGAGGACGGTGACCAGGCCGGGCGTCAGCGGCACCGCGTCGTGGCTGCGCCACAGGTAGGGGCGGACGAAGTCCCCGGCGGCGACTGGGCTCACCCAGCTCAACGTCTGACCGGCGAGCTGGGACGCGGCCATGCGCAGACGCTCAACCGAGTGGCCGAGCCTGTTCAGCACGATCTGCGAGCGGGTGGACCGCAGCCAGGTGGCGACCAGGTTCAGAGCCACCGCCCCCGCCAGGGGAGGCCAGGCTTCACCCCCGGCGGTGCGCACCGCGGCGGGCAGGTCGACGCGACGGAGGAGGATGGCCAGCGCGCCGACGCTGACCACGATCGACGCGATCCGGGTGATCCTGGAGATCAGCACGCGTCGTCCCGGGGTGCCAGCGCTGGACCCGTCGACCGGCGCGGCGGCGGGAACGGCAGGGGCAAGGTCGAGGAGGGGTGCTCTCACCAAACTGCAGACCTGCTCACGAGTATGTCGGATCATCCCCTCCAGGGACGGCACCCGCCGCCAAGCCGACCGGCTCCGGTGGGTGTCGCTCGAGGGGATGGGAGGTGCCCGGTGGCGGGCAAGTTCTGCAGCGGGCGAAGGAGCGAAGAACTCGCCAGTGGCGAGTTCGCAGCGACGCAAGCGCCCGCGAAGCCTGTCCGCAGAGCGCCGCCGGGCACCTCCCCGCCCCGGCTTCAGCATCACGACTGGAGAGTGCGCTGCGGTACAATCCTGACCATGACAGTCGGAATTTCACACCCCCGGCGCTCGGAGGCGGCTGCCAGCTCGTCGTTCTCGATGCGGGTCAGCTCCAAGGCCCACTACGGCCTGCGCATGATGACCGAGTTCGCCCGCGCCCACGGGAGGGGCCCGCTGAGCATCGCCGAGGTCGCCAGGGTCGAACACCTGCCCCTGGCGTATCTCGAGCAGCTGGCCGGCCTGCTGCGACGCGGCGGCCTGGTGGAGAGCACGCGTGGCGTGCACGGCGGCTACTCGCTGACCCGTGCGCCTGAGCTGATCTCGGTGCTCGAGGTGGTGCACACCGTCGAGGGCGAGGTGTCACCGGTGGAGTGCGTATCCACCGACTACGTGAGCGGCAGCTGCGCGCGCGAGGGCGAGTGCGCGTCCCGTGGGCTCTGGATGCGTCTCAAGGAGAGCATCGACTCCGTGCTGCGGCAGACCACCCTCGCCGAGCTCATCCACGACCAGTCCCTACTCGAGGCGATGGCCCCGGCCGAGCCACACCCGGAGAGTGCCCATGACTGAAGCCAACGCCGTCTCCACAGCGGCCGACCTCGACGTCCGCGGTCTCACCGTGTCCGTGGACGACAAGGAGATCCTCCGCGGGGTCGACCTCAACGTACCCGCCGGCGAGGTGCACGCCCTGATGGGCCCCAACGGGTCGGGCAAGAGCACGCTCGCGTACACGCTGAGCGGCCACCCCAAGTACATCGTCACCTCGGGCACCGCGACGTTCGGCGGCACCGACCTGCTCGCGCTCACCGCGGATGCCCGCGCCCGCCTCGGGCTGTTCCTCTGCTTCCAGTATCCGACCGCGATCCCCGGCGTGACCACCGTCAACTTCATGCGCGCCGCGTTGCGCGCCCAGGGCAAGGAGATGCCGGCGCGCGAGTTCATCCGACGTCTCAACGAGGAGATGGCCGCGCTGAAGATCGACGAGAGCTTCCGCGCCCGGTACATCAATGACGGCTTCAGCGGTGGCGAGAAGAAGCGCGCCGAGATCCTCCAGATGGCCATGCTGCGCCCCCGCCTGTCGATCCTCGACGAGACCGACTCCGGGCTCGACGTCGACGCGCTGCGCACCGTCGCCAATGGGGTGACCAGCCTCGCCGGGCCCGACATGAGCGTGCTGGTGATCACCCACTACCCGCGCATCCTCGAGTACCTCAAGCCCGACCGGGTCCACGTCCTCCACCAGGGTCGCGTGATCACCTCGGGCGGCCCGGAGCTGGCCGACCAGATCGAACGCGAGGGCTACGAGCCCATCACCGGGCCGGTCGCCGCGCAGGCTGCGGCTGCACAGAAGACATTGACCGGCGTGGTCGCGGAGGCACCGGCATGACCGTCCAGGCTCACGAGCTGACCAAGGACTACAAGTTCGGCTTCCATGACGTCGACATCTCGGTGTTCCGCACCGAGAAGGGCCTTTCCCCCGAGGTCGTCGCCGCCATCTCCGACCACAAGAACGAGCCGGAATGGATGCTGAAGTTCCGTCTCAAGGCGTACGACCACTACATGAAGCGGCCGATGCCGGCCTGGGGCGCCGACCTCTCCGGCATCGACTTCGACGACATCTACTACTACGTCAAGCCCGCCGGCGAGCAGTCGCGTTCCTGGGATGACGTGCCCGAGTCGATCAAGAACACCTTCGACCGGCTGGGCATCCCCGAGGCGGAGCGCAAGTTCCTCGCCGGCGTGTCGGCGCAGTACGACTCCGAGGTCGTCTACCACAACATCCGCGACGACCTCGAGAAGCTCGGCGTGATCTTCTGCGACTGCGATACCGGCCTGCGCGAGCACCCTGACATCTTCCGCAAGTACTTCGGCACGGTGATCCCGCCCAACGACAACAAGTTCGCCGCGCTCAACAGCGCGGTGTGGTCGGGCGGTTCCTTCGTCTATGTGCCCGCCGGGGTCAAGGTGGACATCCCGCTGCAGGCCTACTTTCGCATCAACAGCGACAACATGGGCCAGTTCGAGCGCACCCTGATCATCGCCGAGGAAGGCTCGTCGGTCCACTACATCGAGGGCTGCACGGCGCCCAATTACTCGAGCGACTCGCTGCACTCCGCCGTGGTCGAGCTGATCGCCCACAAGGGGGCGAAGATCCGCTACACCACCATCCAGAACTGGTCGGACAACGTCTACAACCTGGTGACCAAGCGCGCCATCGCGCACGAGAATGCCACGGTCGAATGGGTCGACGGCAACCTCGGCTCCAAGGTGACCATGAAGTACCCGGCCATCTACCTGATGGGTGAGGGGGCGCACGGCGAAGTCCTGTCGGCGGCGTTCGCCGGTCCCGGGCAGCACCAGGATGCCGGTGCCAAGTGCATCCACGTGGCCTCCAACACAACCAGCAACATCGTGTCGCGGTCGATCAGCAAGGGCACCGGGCGTACCTCGTACCGCGGCCACGTCAAGGTGTACCCCAAGGCACAGAACGTCAAGATCAACGTGCGCTGCGACGCGCTTCTCCTCGACGAGGAGTCGCAGAGCGACACCTATCCGTACATGGACGTCGAGAGCCCGGACGTGACCATCGGTCACGAGGCGTCGGTCAGCAAGGTCGGCGAGGACCAGATCTTCTACCTGACCTCACGCGGCATCGACGAGAACGAGGCGACGGCATTGATCGTCAACGGTTTCTTCGAGCCTTTCGTCAAAGAGCTGCCCATGGAGTACGCCGTCGAGCTCAACCGCCTCCTCGCACTCTCGATGGAGGGGTCGGTCGGGTGATCAGCGGCGCAACCGGCGCCGCCACGGACGCGCCGGCGTTCGAGGAGGCTGCCCAAGGACGGATCGCGTCTTCGACCGGCTGGCTGCGCGATCGCCGCCAGGCCGCCTGGGACGCGTTCACCGCCATGCCGATGCCCTCGTCGCAGCGCGACGAGGACTGGCGGCGCACGGACATCGGCAAGCTCAAGCTGCCCGCCTTCCACGACGGCGACCCGGTCGACGACACCCTCATCGCCGCCATCCGCGAGCGACGCGACCGGGCCACCCCGCGCGCGGCGCTGGTGGTGGATGCGGCGCCGCACACGCGCATCGAGCAGAGCGACGAGCTCGCCGCCGCGGGCATCGTGGTCAGCTCCCTGGAGGACGCGGTGCGCCTCCACCCCGCTCTGGTGGAAAGGGCGCTGGCCTCCGTCGGCGTCGGTGAATCAACGTTCGTCGCGCTCTGGAACGCGATGTGGACGGGCGGGGCGTTCATCTACGTGCCGCGCTCGGTCGACGCCGCGGTTCCGGTCTGGGTGGCGCACAGCGCCGCCGGTGACCACTCCGCGACGTTCCCGGCGACGGTCGTCCTGCTCGAGGACAACTCCTCACTGACCCTGGTGGACGACTACCTCAGCGCGGTGGGGAGCGACGAGCTGTTCAGCGACGCCGTGACCATCGCGTCCGTCGGTCGCGACGCACGCCTGGACCACCACGTCCTCCAGCAGTGGGGCGAGGCCACCTGGCACGTCGCCCTGCATCGCAGCGTTCTCGCTCAGAATGCGCGCCTGCGCATGTTCGGCGCCACGCTGGGATCGCGGCTGCAGAAGGCGTACTGGGAGGTGCTGCTCGACGGCCCCGGGGCTCAGGCGGAGATCGCCGGCGTGGCGTTCGGCGACACCACCCAGCATCTTGACCACCAGTCGCTGCAGGCCCATCGCGCTCCGCAGACAACCAGCCGGCTCAAGCTCAAGGTGGCGGTGCGCGGCCGCGCGCGCAGCGTCTACAGCGGGCTCATCGACGTCGACCGGGTCGCGCAGCAGACCGACGCGTACGTGCAGAACCGCAACCTCATCCTCAGCAACGGCGCCACCGCCGACTCGGTGCCGCGCCTGGAGATTCGCGCCAACGACGTGCGCTGCGGTCACGGCGCCACCGCCGGCCACATCGACGACGATCACCGCTTCTACCTGATGGCCCGCGGCGTCACCGCGGACGAAGCCGACCGGCTCATCGTCCGTGGCTTCCTCGACGACGCCCTGGTCGGGTGCCCCGACCGCGGTGTCGCGGACCTGATCGGGACGCTGATCGACCACGAGCTCCAGGGCAACGAGGTTGCGGGCGTCGCCCTGGTGGGGGCATGAGCGTGGCCACCTGGGTTGAGGTGGGGCGCGTCGAGGACGTCCCCCCGGGCCACGCCGCCCGGGTCGAGATCGACGACGTCCCCGTCGCCATCTTCAACTGCAACGGCCGGATCTACGCGCTCGATGACACCTGCAGCCACGCCGAGGCGTCGCTGAGCGATGGCGACCTCGACACCTCGCGCTGCGTCATCGAGTGCCCCCTACACGGGTCGGCGTTCGACCTCGCCACCGGCGACCCGCTGTCGCTGCCGGCGGTCATGCCGGTGCGGTCCCACGCGGTCGACACCGCGGACGGTGTCATCCGCATCGCGCTCAGCGAGGACGCGGCATGAGCACCGTCAAGATCGCCGCCCCGAGCCTCGACGTTGCCGCCATCCGGGCGGACTTCCCGCTGCTGCAGCGCACCGTCAACGGCCATCCGCTGGTGTACCTCGACTCGGCCGCCACCTCCCAGAAGCCGCGGCAGGTTCTGGACGCTGTCGACAATTACTACCGGTCCCACAATGCCAACGTGCACCGCGGCGTGCACACCCTCGGCAACGAGGCCACCGACGTCTTCGAGCGTGCGCGTGGTCGTGTCGCCGCCTTCATCGACGCCCCGGCCGAGGGCGTCGTGTTCGTCCGCAACACCACCGAGGCGCTCAACCTTGTGGCCTCGTCGTACGCACGCGAGCTGCTCTCACCCGGCGATCGCGTCCTGCTCACCGAGATGGAGCACCACAGCAACCTGGTTCCGTGGCAGCTCGCTGCCGAACGTGCCCAGCTCGATCTGGCGTTCCTGCGGCTGCACGATGACGGCACTCTCGACCTCTCTGCCCTCGATGAATTGCTCGCCCCACCAACGAAGTTGGTGAGTCTCAGCCATCAGTCAAACGTGCTCGGCACCGTGGTGCCGCTGCGCCAGGTGATCGAGGCCGCCCACGCGCGCGACGTGCTCGTCTGTGTCGACGCCGCCCAGAGCGTGCCTCACATGCCGGTGTCGGTGCGCGACCTCGACTGCGATTTCCTCGCGTTCAGCGGACACAAGATGTGCGCACCCATGGGCGCAGGCGTGCTCTGGGCGCGGCCGGAGCTGCTCGAGCGCATGCCGCCGTTCCTCGGTGGTGGCAGCATGATCCTGCGCGTCTCGCTCGAGAGATCGTCGTGGAACACGGTGCCCCATAAGTTCGAGGCCGGCACCCCCGATGTGGGCGCTGCCGCGGGGCTCGCCGCTGCGTGCGACTACCTCGACGCAGTCGGCATGGAGCGGGTGCACGCCCACGAGCTGGAGCTCACCTCGCACCTGCTATCCCTCCTCGAGGAGATGGACGGCGTCGACGTGTACGGACCGCGCGACATGGGGGTGCGGGGAGGGGCGGTGAGCTTCAACGTCGCCGGCGTTCACGCCCACGACGTCGGCACGATCCTCGACCGCGAAGGCGTGGCGGTGCGCGCCGGGCATCACTGCTGCCAGCCCCTGATGCACCGCCTCGGGGTCGCCGCCACGGCACGAGCGTCGGTGTACCTCTACAACACCCACGAGGAGATCGATGCCCTGGGCGCTGCCCTGGGGGAGGTCCGCCGCATCTTCGGGTAAGGGATCAGGCCCGCCTTGCGGGGCGGCGCGCCCCGGATTGGGGGCGCCGTCCCTGGCGTAGGAAAGCGGCATGAAGGCCACTGCGGTGGTGTGGCTATACCTTATAGCGGCGGTACCACGTAAGGCAACAGGCTGGCGCCGACTTCAGGCGTCCAGCGGCACCCCGGACACCTCGGCGGCGGCGGGATGCACCCCACCGGGTGGCCGCGGCGGCAGGGCCAGGGCACAGAGGATCGCCGCCAGGAACAGGCCGCCCGCCGCTCCCCAGAAGGCGATCCCCTCGCCGAAGCCGTACAGGGTTCCCAGCACCGCTGCTCCGAACGCGCTGCCGCCGAACTCGAAGAGGCCACCGATGCCCATCGCCCGGCCGCGCTGCGCGGAGGGCGCACTGTCACCGATGACGGCGAACAGCGTCGGCGCGATGAGGACGAAGCCGCAGGCCTCGACGCTGCCCAGGACCAGGATCGGCGCCAGCGCCCGAAGGGTGGGGTACAGGGCGGCGCAGGAGCCGCACACCACGAACGAGGCGACCATGAGCCAGCGTCGGTTGGACCGGTCCGACAGCCGTCCGCCGGGCCGCGCCAGGACCAGGATGGGGACGGCGTACAGGCTGATGCTCAGGCCGATGATGAGGCTGCTGTAGGCGCGCGCCGAGAGGTAGAGCGGCCAGACCACGTCGTACATCGAGAACACCGTTCCCAACGCCGCGAGACCCAGGCAGGGCACCACGATTCCCGGCGTGCGCCACCAGCGCAGGCGCGCCGGGCGCCCCTCGGAATCGTGAAGAACGCGCGTCTCAGGAATTCGCCACATCGGCGCCAGCCCGACCAGGTTGGCCGCGCCCGCGATCAGGAAGATGCCGGCGTCGCGCCAGAGCGCGATCAGGCCGCCGAGGAACGGGCCGACGAGCAGGCCGACCATCTCCACCGCCTGGAGCTGAGAGAACCGCTCGGCGCGCTTCTGCGGTCCGCTCAGGTCCACCAGGGCCGCGCGCAGCGCCGGGACGTACGAGCCCGACGCAACCCCCATGAACGTGCGCAGCACGGCCAGCAGCCAGAGGGGACCCACGTCGACGAAGAGCAGCAGCGCCAGCGCGCCGTACACCACCCGCGAGCCGAGGAGGATGGGACGCCGGCCGATCCTGTCGGTCAGGCGTCCGGCGGGCACCTGGGCCAGGGTGTTGGCGATCAGCGGACCGGCGATGAAGAGTGCGATGTCGAGCGACGACCCCCCGTGGCGACGCACGTACATAGGCGCGACCGGGAACATCGCGGCAACGCCGGTGAACATGACGAGATGGCCGCTGAGCAGCCAGAAGACCGGGGACGTGCGGGGACGGCGGGGTCTGAGCACGCGCGCGATTGTCGCTGGACGTGGCCGCGAGGCCAACGGCGGTACAATCCTGACTGTGCAAGTCGGATTTACGCCGGTCGCCGATGACCTCTACCGGGAGATCATCCTCGACCACTACCGCCACCCCCGCCATCGCGGCCGGGTCGACCCCGCCGACGCCGTCGTTCAGGCGGACAACCCGCTCTGCGGCGACCAGGTCGACCTCTCGGTGCGATTCGACGGTGACCGGGTGGCCGAGATCGCCTTCGACGGCAGCGGCTGCTCGATCAGCCAGGCGGCGTGCAGCATGTTGTGCGACGAGGTCAGCGGACGGAGCCGCGACCAGGCGGCCGACGTTGCCCATCGCTTCCGCGCCATGCTCGTCGAGGACGGCAGCCCGGACGACCTCGGCGACCTCGAGGCGCTCCAGGGTGTGCGCGCCTACCCGGTGCGAGTGAAGTGTGCGACGCTGCCGTGCAACGCGCTGCTGCAGGCGCTCCGGCGCGTGGAGGAGACAGCATGAGCGACACCGAGACCACGGCGGTGACCGCGGAGGCGGAGGGCAGCCCCGTGGCGAAGGCATCGCCCGAGCTGGTGCTGGCGGCGCTGAGCGAGGTGTACGACCCCGAGATCGGCATCGACATCGTCTCCCTCGGCCTGGTCTACGGGTCGCACATCGACGACGACGGCCTGCTGACCATCGAGATGACCCTGACCACGCCCTACTGCCCGATGGGCAGCATCATCCAGGGCCAGGCACACGCGGTCTGCCACGGGCTCCCGGGCGTCAAGGACGTCCACGTCGAATTGGTGTGGACCCCCCCATGGGACCCGCGCACCATGGCCTCCGAAGAGGCCCGGCTCGAGCTCGGCATCTACTAGCCCCATCAACCCAGCTCGCTGCCGGGCACTGCGTGGGGACGGCGAAACTGGTTGTGCAGCCTGCGTTTTTCCACCTGGCGCCAATAATGGCCAAAACCCACGCGCCCGGCACACCACCGGCTGCCGGCGCCCGGACGCTTGTGAGCACGCCGGTGCGCAGGTACACTTGGCGGTGCGTCTCTCGGTCTCGTCGCCGCCGCACATCCACAGACGCACGCGGGCCGGCGCCGAGGCACTCTGAGAAAAGGAGGGTCCTGCCCATGTCCGATTGTTCTGGTAGTCCTCAGCCGACCCGCGCCGGAGTGGCGGGCTGATCGCCGGGGCGGATACCAGGTAGCGCGCGGCCCTTTCGCGCGCAACCGAGAGAGACGCCTGCCGTCTCGAGGTACCCGACGCTTCGACGCAGAGCGGCGGAATCCCGTGTCAAACGGGTTCCGCCGCTTCTTTTTGACGCGCCAGCTGCGAGTCTGCGTACAGGAGCAGGATCGCCCGGCGCTGGGCCTGAGCCGCTAGGAAGGGTGGGTTGGCCTGGCGCCATTCGTGAAGAGAGCATCCGCAGCAGCAAGGAGATCCACTCGGCGAAGCCGAGTTAGCTCCGCAGCGCTGGCGAGGACAGCGACCGGAGCGAATGGCGCCTGGCCAACCCACCCCGCTCCTTGCTAGCCCCACCGCGCGTCACAGGAGATCCACTCGGCGAAGCCGAGTTAGCTCCGCAGCGCCCGCGAGGACAGCGACCGAAGCGAATGGCGGCTGGCCGACCCGCCCCGGTCCTTTCTGGCCCCACCGAGCCGTCACACGTTCCGAGCGGCCTCCACCCCAGCCTCACGCGTGGCCACATCGGGCGCCGAGACGATCTCGTCGCGCTCCACGTAGCCCTCATAGCCGTCGCCGAGCCTCACCTTGACGAAGGTGGCGTTGCCGCCCGGGACCGCGACAAGGCGGGTGGCCGTCAGCACCTCTCGCGAGCGCGGCGCGTCCCGCCGCGGCGCCTCGTAGAGCCGGTACGGCATCCCCGCCCACGACGCAACCAGCGTCACCGGTCCTGGGGGGATGTACCGGGAG
>DATBCJ010000113.1:0-2396 GCA_036270565.1 Candidatus Dormiibacterota bacterium
CCCGAGACCCCCGACGCCTACGAGCGGATCGCCCGTGGGATCGAGGAGGACGTCGAGACACCGCTGCCGTGGCGGACCATCGCCATGCGGTCGGCCGAGGTGGTGGTGGCCGGCGTCACCATCTACCTCGTCTTCCCGAGCATCGCCGAGGTGTTCAGCTCGTTCCCCAAGCTGACCTCGCTCGATCCGATCTGGTTCACGCTCGCCTTCGCCTTCGAGGTGGCGCACTTCGTCTGCACCTTCGGGCTGCAGCGGATCGCACTCGGCACCAAGGCGTGGTTCTCGGTCTCTACCTCGCAGCTGGCAGGCAACTCGATCAGCCTCGTGGTGCCCGGCGGCGCCGCGGTCGGCGCGGCGACCCAGTTCCGCATGCTGTCGAAGGCGGGCCACGACACGGCCACCGCGGTCGGCGGCCTGACGGTGTTCTCGCTCCTGCAGATCGGCGGTCTCTTGGCGCTGCCGATCTTCGTGTTGCCGGCGATCCTCGCCGGCACGCCGATCGCCCGCGGCCTCGAGTACACGGCCCTGCTCGGCCTGGTCGCGTTCGTCGGATTCGCTGGATTCAGCACCGCCGTGCTGGCGCTGGACGGCCCGATGCGCTGGACGGGCCGCGTGGTGCAGATGACGCGCAACCGCGTGCGCCGCAACGCGGCGCCGTTGACCGACCTGCCCGAGCGCCTCGTGCGCGAACGCAACCGCGTCCGTGACGTTTTGGGACGGCGTTGGAAGGCCGCGACGCTGCTCAGCAGCGGCCGCCTGTTGTTGGACTACGGCTGTCTCCTCGCCACGATCCGCGCGACCGGTGCGAGGCCGAATCCGTCGCTTGTCCTCCTCGCCTATGCGGTCGCCAAGCTCCTTGCCCTGATACCGATCACTCCGGGCGGCCTCGGGATCGTCGAGGCCGGGCTGAGCGGTCTGCTGATCCTGGCCGGCGTGCCCGGCGGCGACGCCGTCGTCGCGACGCTGGCGTACCGGATCATCTCCTACTGGCTGCCGATCTTGGTCGGGCCGTTCGCCTACGTCGCGTTCCGGCTGCGCTACGGCAAGCCGGGCCAGAGCCCGAGCGAGGGCGCCGGCGGGACCGGGCCGGCACTCGCCAAAGGCTGACCGACATCCGTTGTGTAATCGCACTTGTGGTGCAAGCTTTGTGCGTCCAGGGGGCCGGAATGGTCTCTCCGTGGCGCCAGATGGCGCTGGGGAGCGTGAGTGTTGCTTGGCGTGACAAAATGACCTAGCAGCCACTGCATCGAGGGGGGACCTGCAGGGTCAAGATGATGCGAGAGTGCAATCGCCGTGTATGAGGCGACATGGGATTCCGTGCGCACTCACGGCGTGCCTGACTGGTACCACGACGCCAAGCTGGGCGTCTTCCTCCATTGGGGGCCCTATTCGGTGCCGGGGTGGGCGCCGCGGGTGCCGGACATCCAGGAGCTGCTGATCAAGGCCGGCCCGCGGCGGATGCTGCGGGAGAACCCGTATGCCGAGTGGTACCTCAACACGATGCGGATCCGGGGGAGCCCCACGGCGCGGCACCACGCCCAGGTGTACGGCGACGACTACCCCTACGACAACTTCGTCAAGACCTTCGACGACGCCACGGCCGGCGCCAACCTGGATGCGCTGGCTGGGCTGTGTGCCGAGGCGGGGGCCAGGTACGTGGTGTTGACGACGAAGCATCACGACGGGTTCGCCCTGTGGCCGTCGGGGGTGCGTCATCCAGTGAAGGGGGAGTTCCACGGCCGGCGTGATCTGGTCGGCGACCTCTCCGGCGCGGTGCGGGAGCGGCGCATGCGGATGGGCCTTTACTACTCGGGGGGCTACGACTGGCCGTACAACGGCGCGCGGCTGCGGGGCGCGTCGGACCTCGTGCTGGCGGCGCCGGCGGGGGCGGAGTACCGCCGGTACGTGACGGCGCACGTGCGCGAACTGATCGATCGGTATGCGCCGTCGGTGTTGTGGAACGACATCTCGTGGCCGGCGGGCGGGAACCTGGCCGAGCTCTTCGCGTACTACTACAACACGGGGCCCGACGGGGTGCTCAACGACCGGTGGCGCGAGGTGGCGGCGCCGACCGGGGTGTTGTCGAAGAGCGTGGTGCGGGTGGGCGGCCGGATGTTGGAGCTGGCGTGGCCCTTGATCCCGGCGCGGCGCAAGCACTTGACCTTCGCCTCGCCGCGCCACTGCGACTTCCGCACGTCCGAGTACGAGACGCTGGACGCCGCCGTGGACGGCAAGTGGGAGATGTGCCGCGGCGTCGGCCGCTCCTTCGGCGCCAACCGCGAGGAGCCGCCCGAGGACATCATCAGCGAGGCCGAGCTGATCCAGATGTTCTGCGACGTCGTCGCGCACAACGGCAACCTCTTGATCGGAGTGGGGCCGCGTCCCGACGGGACGGT
>DATBCJ010000114.1:0-3694 GCA_036270565.1 Candidatus Dormiibacterota bacterium
ACGACGTCACCGGCTGCGGCAACAGCCTCAACGCCGGCTCGCCGGCAACGCTGCAGATGATCATGGATTCGCTGCGCTACTGGGTCAGCGAGATGCACGTCGACGGCTTCCGGTTCGACCTCGCGTCGGCCCTGGCGCGCCAGTTCTACGACGTCGACCGCCTCTCCGCGTTCTTCGACATCATCCACCAGGACCCCACCCTCGCCCACGTCAAGCTGATCGCCGAGCCGTGGGACGTCGGCGAAGGCGGCTACCAGGTGGGCAACTTCCCGGTGCGCTGGGCGGAGTGGAACGGCAAGTACCGCGACTGCGTGCGCGACTACTGGCGCGGTCAGGTGGCCGGGGTCAGCGAGCTCGCGTACCGTCTCACCGGGAGCAGCGACCTCTACCAGGGCGACGGTCGTGCGCCGTTCAGCAGCATCAACTTCGTCACCGCGCACGACGGCTTCACGCTGCGCGACCTGGTCTCCTACAACGACAAGCACAACGAGGCCAACGGCGAGCAGAACCGCGACGGCAGCGACGACAACCGCTCGTGGAACTGCGGGGTCGAGGGTGACACCGACGACCCCGCCATCCTCGCTCTGCGCGCCCGCCAGCAACGCAACCTCGTGGCCACCGTGCTGCTCTCGCAGGGCTGCCCCATGCTGGTCGCGGGTGACGACATCGGCCGCACCCAGGGAGGCAACAACAACGCCTACTGCCAGGACAACGAGATCAGCTGGCTGGACTGGGCGAACGTCGACGAGGGCCTGTTCGACTTCACGCGGCGGCTGATCGCCCTGCGCGCCAACCAACCGGTGCTGCGCCGCCAGCGCTTCTTCGCCGGCCAGGTGGGCCGGGGCCAGCGCCGCAAGGACGTCGTCTGGCTCGACGACATGGGCAACGAGATGAACGAAGACGAGTGGGACGACCAGTCCCGGCGGTCGCTGGCCATGCTTCTCAACGGCGACGAGATCCCCGACCACACCCCCGACGGGCAGCAGATCCGGGGCGACACGCTGCTCGTCATCCTCCACTCCCACCACGTCGACATGGAGTGGCACCTTCCCCCCGGCTGGGGCGATCGTTGGGAGGTGCTGGTCGACACCGCGTCGCCCGACGTGGACGAACCGGCGCGCGTCGTCGAGGCCTCAGAGCCGCTGCTCGTGACCGCGCGCTCCCTATTGGTGTTGCGCCAGGTCTGAGCCGGGCCTACCCGATGATGGGGATGGTGAGCTCGAAGGTGCTGCCCGGCTCGTTGCTGTCGATCAGGTCCACGTCACCGCCGTGGCGGCGGGCTACCTCGCGACTGAAATACAGGCCCAGCCCGATGCCGGGGATGTGCGAGTTGGCGCTGGTCAGCACCCGGCCGAAGCGCGTGAACAGCTTGTCGCGGTCCTCCACAGCGATGCCGAGGCCGTGGTCGGCAACCCGGATCCGGGCGAACCCGTTGTCGGCGGTGATGCTGCACACCACCTCCCCGCCGGTGGGTGAATACTTGACGGCGTTGTCGATGATGTTGCGCAGCGCCATCACGACGCGTTCTCGGTCGACGCGGGCGACCACCGGCTCGTCGGGCACCTCCAGGTCGAGGCGGTGCTCCTGGGAGGCTCGGGGCATGACCTCGCCGGCCGCCGCCTGGAGCACGTCGCGCAGGTCGGCCACCTCACCCTCCGCGTCACCGGGGCTGTCCTCGACTCGCGCCGCTACCAGGATGTCGTTCACCAGCGAGTTCATCTCGTCGGTGCGGCGCTGCAGGATCCTCATGACACCGGCCAGCGGCTCGGGGATCTCGCCGTAGAAGCCGCCCTCCACCAGCGACAGGTAGCCGTTGAGCACGGTGAGCGGGCTGCGCAGCTCGTGCGAGGCCAGACGGAGGACGTCCGTCTTGATCACCTCAACCTTCTGAGCCCGCACGGCGAGGTCGCTGAGCTCGGCGAGAGCCTCGTTGAGCCGTTCTTCGAGCCGCGCGGCCCGCAACGCGTGGGCGCCCAAGGCCGCGACGGTGTCGAGCGCCCGGCTGTCCGTGGGGCTGTACTCCTCCTCCCGCCGCCGGCTGACGCAGAGGATGGCCAGGTCCTCGTCCGCCACCCTGACCGGGGCAACAAGCAGGTGACGCAGGCCGCGATACGTCTCGGCCAGGGCGGGGCTGACCCCCTCCAGCGCGATGTCGTCGTACGAACCGGCCTCGGCCGACCCGGCGGCGAGCGCCAGCGCCGTGACCTGTTCCCCGGCCAGTGGCCAGCGGCTGCCCACCGGGACGATCTCGCCGACCGGGTCATAGCAGCTGGCGACCACCATCTCACTGCCGTCGATCCACGAGATGATGCCGCGGTCGGAGCGCGTTTCCACCACGGCGCGGAGCAGCACCTGCCGAACCAGGTCGCCGGGATCGGACACGCCGTTGAAGTCGTTGATCAGTTCAAGGGCAAGAGTGTCGTCCTGCCTCGCCCCCAGGGTACGGGCGACGGCCACATCCCGCCATCCCACGCCGGCCTTGATCACCATGGGTGTCGCGGATGGTAGCGACTTTCCCCCCAGGACGCGATACCCGGTCGACATCTGTTACGGCCTCCGGGCAGGGTAGTGTCGGACTGGTGAGCGAACCGGCGGTCCACTCCGCACACTTCCACGAGCTATCGCCCCGAACCTTCCACGACATCGTCAGGCTGCGTCTCGACACCTTCATCGTCGAGCAGAACTGCCCCTACCACGAGCTCGACGGCCGCGACGTACTCCCCGAGACCATCCACGTCTGGGCGGAGGCCGAGGGCGGGGTGGTCTCCTACCTGCGCATGTACCCCGGCGACGACGGCGCCACGTGGATCGGCCGGGTGGTCACCGCGCCATCGCACCGCAACCGCGGGCTGGGGGTCCAGCTCATGACCGGCGCCCTGGCGATGGCGTCGCGACCGGTTCGGATCTCCGCCCAGGCGCGGCTGGAGGCCTGGTACGCGCGCCTCGGCTTCGTGCGCTGCGGCGACGACTTCATGGAGGACGGCATCCCCCACACGCCGATGCGGCTGGACCGCTGAGCCCGCGATAAGGGCGGCGGGCCGGTGTTGGGAGCCACCGGCGCCGCCGCCCGCCCGATTGGGAGCCAGTCGCGCTATTGCCGCCGTTCTCACATACAGAGGGCGTTACGGCGTGGCAAGCTGCCGGTCATGGCCAGCGCGGTGCCCGATCCCCCGAGAGCGGTCGCCATCCGCCGGGCGACCGTCGCCGATGTCGGGGAGGTGGCGGAGTTGTTTGCGCTGTACCGCGTGTTCTACGGCGAGGCGCACGACGTCGCCGCTGCCGCGGCCTTTCTGCGCGCCCGTTTGGAGCACGACCAGTCGACCGTCTACCTCGCACAGTCGCAGGACGGGGCTGTCGTCGGTTTCGCGCAGGTCTACCCCACTTTCGCCTCGGTCGAGCTCGCGCCCGCCTGGCGGCTCAACGACCTCTACGTGCTCGAGACGGCGCGCGGTCAGGGCGTCGCCGCGCTGCTGCTGCGCGCGGTGCGCGAGGGTGCGCAGGACGCGGGCGCGGTGTGGATCGACCTCGAGACAGCGCGCGGCAACGTCAAGGCGCAGCGCCTGTACGAGCGTGAGGGGTACACGCGCGACGACGAGTTTCTCCACTACGTGACGTCGCTCGACGCCCCGCGCGAGCGGGACTAGACGACCAGGTTGACCACCCGGTCGACCTTGGCCACCACCTTGCGCGGCTC